>JAFGHX010000041.1 GCA_016929905.1 Kiritimatiellia bacterium | reverse complement strand
TGCGCAAGACGGGGACATACCGCTGCGGGTATGCCCCCGTCTTGCACGCCTTGCTCCAGCGCATTCTGCCTCCACCAAAACACCAAGCAATTTCTGAGCAGGCCCTTAGTGCCATTCGAGGCTAGTCCAGACATTCCGTCCGTGAGAGTCTGTGTGGGTCCGTGTTCCGCGTGGAGATCGACAATGCCTGAAGAAAACGCCGACAAGCTGACGATCGCGGGCCGGCCGTTCAACAGCCGGCTGCTGATCGGAACGGGCAAATTCGCGAACGCGGCTGTGCTCAGGGCCTGTATCGCGGCGTCCGGCTGCGAGATTGTGACGGTCGCCCTGCGGCGCGTGGATCTGAGCGCGCCGAACGACCCGCTCCTGAACGCCGTCGACCCGGCCAGGCAGCTGCTGCTTCCGAACACGAGCGGGGCGCGCGACGCGGAGGAGGCGGTGCGGCTGGCGCAGCTCGCCTGCCAGATGGCCGGGCACACGTGGGTGAAGCTGGAGGTGACGCCCGACCCCGCCACGCTGCTGCCCGATCCGATCGAGACGTTGAAGGCGGCGAAGCAGCTCGTGAAAGACGGGTTCACGGTGCTGCCCTACATCAATGCCGATCCCGTCCTGGCGCGCCGGCTGGAAGAGGCCGGCTGCGCCACGATCATGCCGCTCGGCTCGCCGATCGGCTCGAATCGCGGCCTGCGCACCGCCGATCAGGTCCAGATCATCATTGACCAGGCGAACGTGCCCGTCATCGTCGATGCCGGGCTCGGCCGCCCGAGCGACGCCTGCGCGGCCATGGAACTGGGCGCCGACGCCGTGCTGGTGAACACGGCGCTGGCCACAGCGGGCGATCCCGTCGCGATGGGACGCGCATTCGCCAAGGCCGTCCAGGCCGGTCACGAAGGGTTCCTCGCCGGCGCCGGTCGTGTCCTGCCGACCGGCGCGGCGGAGGCCAGCAGCCCGTTGACCGGGTTCCTGGGGAAGAACAATCCATCGTCGTAGTCAGGCCCGGACGGCCCTGGCCACGTTGGGGTTTTGGCGATCTGCAGATCGACCGATGCCGACATTCGACCAGACGCTCAACGATGCGGCCTGGCAGGCGGCGGGCGAGGGGCTGACACGCGTCTCGCCCGAGGCTGTCCGGCGGGCGCTCGCCGCGCCGCGGCCGGGCGCGGGCGACATCCCGACCCTCCTGGCGCCTGCGGCGGACGCGTTTCTGGAGCAGATCGCGCAACGCGCGCGGGAGACCACACTCCGGCGGTTCGGCCGCACGGTCGCGCTCTACGCCCCGATCTACCTCTCCAACCATTGCGCGAACGTATGCCTCTACTGCGGGTTCAACTGCAACAACACGATCCTGCGCAAGACCCTGTCGGCGGCCGAGGCCGAATCCGAAATGGCGCGTGTCAGGGAACAGGGTTTCGACCACCTGCTGCTGGTCAGCGGCGATCATCCGCGCGAGATTCCGTTCGACTACATTCGCGATGCGGTCGCGCGTGCGCACCGCCGGTTCGCGTCGGTTTCCGTCGAGGTGTACCCCATGGATCTGGCCCAATACACGCAGCTCGCGCAGGCGGGCTGCGACGGGCTGGTCCTTTACCAGGAGACCTACCACGTTGAACAGTATCTGCGCATGCATCCGCGCGGCTGGAAGCGGGACTATGCCGGCCGTCTGCGCGCGATCGAGGCGGGCGCCGAAGCCGGAATGCGGTCGGTGGGGCTGGGCGCGCTGCTCGGCCTTTCCGACTGGCGCCGGGAAGGCCTGTGTCTGGCGCGGCACGCGGCGCACCTGATGAAACGGTTCTGGCGTACCCGCATCGCGTTCAGCTTCCCGCGGATCTGTCCGGCCGCCGGCGGATTCCAGCCCCCCTGCCCCGTTACCGACCGCGACCTGGTGCACATGATGTGTGCGTTGCGGATCGCCTTCCCGGACGCCGAAATCGTCATCTCCACGCGCGAACGCGCGGAGCTGCGCGACCGGCTCGTTCAGCTCGGCGTGGCGACCCGGTTCAGCGCCGGCAGCCGCACGCAGCCGGGCGGCTACCGGGACGAGGCCGGCGCGACCGGCCAGTTCGACGTGCATGACCGGCGCACGCCCGCCGAGGTCGCCGCGGTCATCGCCGCCGCCGGCTATGACCCCGTGTGGAAGGACTGGGACCGCACGTTCCTGGGTGGGAGCACCGGCGTGCCCTCTCCGGCCGGGCGTCCACGCCCGGCCACAGGTTTCCCGCGCAGCGTCTGAAGAATGGCCTGCCGCTCACCGTGGCGCGAGCGGTGGCGAGCGGCTCCGGTGTCTGGCGCCCTCGGCACGACTCGAACGTGCGACCGTCGGATTAGAAATCCGATGCTCTATCCACCTGAGCTACGAGGGCGATGGGCTAATGAAAAATGTCACAGACCCGCCTGTGGCGGGAAGAATGGGGGAGCGGCCCATCCCATGTTCATCGGTGGAAGCGTAGCAGAAACGGGGAGGCAGTGCAAGTGGTGCTATGGCCAGCGCGAGTTGCTCACTACCCAGGCGGCTGGCAAAAGCATGGGTACATTTGCGTGATGTTCGCTGCAACGATGTACCCCGAGCAATTCGAACCTTTGGTGCCTCTGGGCGACGTCGACGTCTTGTTGGATGGCGGCACGCCCACCTGGGTGCACGACAATTCTACCTTGCTGTGGCGTTGCACTGACGACTCCGCGCAGAAGGTATCCAGCTTCCGAGCCGTCGCCGACAGGTGTGTCTCGGCATGGACAGAAGGGACGGACAAGAAGATGTTGGCGTCGGACAGGATTTCGGGACGTCACCTTGAATGGAGCTTCTAGAGATGCTTTTGCGAATGTTCTGCTGTTGCCTTCTCAGTTCTGTTTTCGTCAGTTCGATATGCGGAGTCGGCATAGAGGTGGAATCATGCGGGACCCTGGTGCGCTGACCGGCGCATTGCGCAAGCTGGACTGGATCAGGACGCTTTCGAAAGAGCGGTGCCCCCACCGGGGTGCCGGGCGATCCGGAGAGCACGCGCACGCTGCTGAACCGGATCGTTCTGGACGTGCGCGCGGCGTGCGAGCTGCTGGAGCAGGCGCAGGGGCAGGAAGAATCGGACAGCTCGGACCGGTCGGACAACTCGGACGGAAGAAGGCGCGGGATCGGGCCGGGCATTATCCCAAAGCACGGCGGCTACCGCAACTGGAACAGGACTTCCTGGCTGAAGGCGGGTTCACGAGTAAGTTCCGGCCGGAGCCGGCGGCTGGCAGGGCTCACTGCGAAAGGACTTTCTTGATCTCGTCGTTTTCCCAGATGCCCTCGACGACTCTTCCGTCAGGCGCGGTATGCTTGCCGCGTCCGTGTCGTTTACCGTTGCGGTACTCGCCCTGATGCGTGGCGCCGCTTGGCCAGGAATAGGTACCGAACCCGTGCATGCGATTTGCCTTGAACAGGCCGCGGTAGACGTGGCCCTTCGGCATGGTGAGGGTGCCCATCCCCTCCCGCGCGCCGTTGAGGAAGTGTCCTTCGTACTTGGTGCCGTCGGCGCCGGTATAGACGCCGTAGCCGTGATAGATGCCGTCCTGGAAATTCCCCGTGTATTGGCAACCGTCCGGCCAGGTCTGCGTGCCCTTCCCCTGCTGCCGGCCGTCTTTGAATAGGCCTTCGTAACGGGTCTCGCTCGGCCACGTCTTGACGCCGCGTCCGTTCGGGGCATCGTTGTCCCATTCGCCCTGATAGACGGATCCGTCCGGGTACCGCTGCGTGCCCTGCCCTTGTCGCAGGTCGTCGTGCCATTGGCCGGCGTAGTTGGCGCCGTCGGGCCACGTCATGGTGCCGGCGCCGCTCATCTTGCCGTTGGACCATGCGCCCTCGTAGACGGCGCCGCCCGGAAACTCGCAACGGCCTTGTCCGTTCGGGATACCGGCCCGGACCTGGCCTCGGTACTGCGTGCCGTCCGGCAGGTTGAGCATGGCCGTTCCGGTCGGCGGTCCGACACATCTGGCGCCGTCCGGCCAGGTGGTGGTCCCCTCGCCTATCTCGCCGTTGACGAAATTGCCCTCAAAGCGTTTGCCGTCCGGCCAGGTCATAACGCCGTGCCCGTGCGGGACGCCGTCGCGCAGAGCGCCCCGGTACCGCGCGCCGCCCCCCTCCCGCGTGGTGCGGCACCCGCCCGCGAGGCCGGCGACGATCAGAAGCAAGATAGCGTAGCGTGTGTTCATGTTGAAGCGGAGTCTATCGAAAATGCGTGTTTCAGGCAACGCTTGGTTCGTCGTCAACGCTGATGCCGCCGGGCGCGCTGCGCGGCGCCGTATGTGACGAGGTGGAAACTTTGTTCCGCCACGGGCGGACAGGCTGTAAGCTTTGGCCTGCCGCGCCGTAGCTTCTGGGCGAAGGCGGGCTGCGCCCGCCGAAGCGCTGCGCGAAGGCGGGTCGTAAGCTCTGTCGACTCCCCGTGGGACGGGCTTTCCAGCCCGTCCCCATTCCCATTGACTCACG
>JAFGHX010000373.1 GCA_016929905.1 Kiritimatiellia bacterium | reverse complement strand
TGGCTGGTGAGGCTCAGGCGGCGCAAGGCCGTGGGGGCTTGGCTGGTGAGGCTCAGGCGGCGCAAGGCCGTGGGGGCTTGGCTGGTGGGGCTCAGGCGACGCAAGGCCATGGGGGCTTGGCTGGTGGGTGATCACTGATGACCCGCCGTCGCCCTCGCCGGGCTCGTCCCGAGGCGCTTCGCGCTCGGGATGGCGGGCAGGCTGATCACTCCGCCTGCGGTCCGGCCTGGTAGTTCTGCCGGATCTCGGCGGGTGAGAGCGCGCGGTTGTAGACGGCGACGAGGTGGAGTTCACCGAGCCAGGGCCGGTCGCCGGTCAGCTCGTTGCCGAGCACGAGCGGCAGGCGCGGGTCCCAGTTGGAGAAGCGGCCGCCGGTCTCGCGTCGCTGCGCGTAGAAGGTATGTTGGTCCCCGTATGTGATGGCGCCGTACTGGTCCACTCCGTTGACGTAAAACAGCAGTTTGTCATGCCGGTCGCGACAGAAGACGACATGCGTGAGCCGCGTGGTCACAAGATCGCGCAGCGTGTAGATCTCGGGATAGCCGCCTTCGCCTTCCGCTACGGTCGATCGCATGCGGGTCACGTAGCTGGCCCCCCAGGGCGCATACCGATACTCCATCCCGAGGCTGAAATTCCGCGCCAGGCCCGTGTTTTGGGAGCAGGTGAGAATGCGTGCGATCCCCTGCTGATCGACCCGCAACGGCCGCAGCCAAGCTTCAATCGTGAGCTCTTCGGTTTGCCGGCAGGCCTGTACGATCTTCCGGGCCGGCTGCTGGGATCGGATCATGTTTGACGCGGGCAAGGCAAGTCCAGCGCCGGGCAGCCACCTCACCGCTGCCGCGTCTCGAATGCGCAAGTTCAACGGCGTACCTACGCCCGATAGGTCGCGGATGATGTCCCCCTTGCCCTCGCGGAACGTGTACAGAACCTGCAGGCCCTGCCGCGTGCGCGTGCCGCGCCCTGCCGACGCCTGCGCGGCAGGGCGATCGCCGACAGCCGCTTGCGCACCGAGCACCGCGTAGCGTCCCGCAGGCAGGTCGACGGCCTCCTGGGTGCCCCGGTTCCAGACCTCCACCTGTCCTTCCAGCATGTCGACCCGTGACGCATCGACCATGGCCGTGATGGTGAACCGGGTCCCGACGACCATGATTTCCGCGTGCGGAGTGGCGAACACCTCGCGTTTCCCGGGCAGCCGCGGCACGTCCGCGGCCAGCCCGCCCTTGGAGACCAGAATCTCAGCCCTGGCATTCGCCCGGGTGGAATAGAAGAAAGCGCCACCCTCCGGCCTGAAGACAACTTCAGAGTTCTGACGCATCTGCAGCCGGGCGCCGTCCGAGTAGCGAACCTCGATAAGGCTGCCGGCGTCCCCAACGGTCAACCGGTCCCCGGCCTGCAGCATGACTCCCGGCCCTGCCGTCCGCGCGCCCCGCGGGCCAACGAGCTGTACGCTGCCGCTGATCCGGGCAATCGTCGCGGTCGCAGCCGCCGCGGGCTCCACTTGCGCAGGGCCCTGAATACGCAGCGTGCCGAGCTTCCCGGAAAAGCAGAGGCCGCCGGCAATCAGAACGGCCGCCGCGATGCCGGTAATCCACCACCCCCACGGACGCGCGGTCACGACGGGAGCCACCTGCTCACGCGTCCGGAGCGAAGCCCCACCCCCCACCCCGACCCGGAAGCTCTCGACGAAGAACACCCTATCCACATCACGTCCGAAGTCGGTATACAGCAACCCCTCCACTGCCCGCTCGCGGCCAAATCGCCTCGGATCTTCAAATGTTCCGGCGTCTGTCATCGCCCTCCCGCCCTTCGACCTTGGACATTCAGACCTTCGACTCTCTCGGGCTCAACCCCAACTTCCGCTCCATGCACTCTCGCAACGCGGCGCGTGCCCGCTCCAAGCGCTTCAGCACCGCCGCCAGCGTCACGCCCAATCGCCCGGCAATAATCTTCGCCGTCAGCCCCTCGAAATAATGGAACCGGCAAACGGAGCCGAGGCCTTCCGGCAATCGGGTCAGACATTCACGCAGCGAACTGATCTGCTCCGGCCACGTGTCGCCCGTACCGTGACGATCCATACCGCTGAACATGTCTTCAATCCCCTCCAGAATCTCCGGATCGCTGAACACCACCTTCTTGGACCGGCGGAACTTGTCAATGAACAGGTTCCGGCCGATCCGCCGGAGCCAGCCCGGAAAATTGCCGCCCTTGGTCTCGAATCGCTCAAAATTCCTGTAAGCCTTCAGAAACGTCTCCTGGGCCAGGTCCTCGGCGTCCGGCCTGGACCCGGTCAGCGCACACAGATAGCTCACGAGCATCGGGGCATGCTCGGCCACCAACAGTTCAAACATCTTCCTGAGCTTTTCTTCGCTGCGCATGCGCATCCACCGCGACGGCTCACGCGGCCCGGCTTCTGAGGCCGGATCGCGTGGAGCCGCTGGTTGGCAACCGGGCTCTCTTCCAACTTGCTCGCGAACTTGCTCGATGCTCGTTGGCACCGTCTTCATCGGAACCAACGAATCGCCCGCCCCGATTATGACAGAAATCCGCCGATTCGGCCATGATCGGTTCGGCGCTCGCGACAACCGGCCGCAACGCGCCAATCGGAATTCACGGCCCGTGGATGCCCCGTCGGCCCGGCATGCCCCGCGAGCGTGGTTGTATCGGCGGCGGGTTGATGGTACGCTTGCGGGCACCCATGGAGGACACGACGTGATTCTGAAAGGCAAGACGGCGATCGTCACGGGATCCGGCACGGGGATCGGCCGGGCCCTGGCGCTGGCCTTCGGGCGCGCCGGGGCGCAGGTGTTGTGCACGGCGCGGCGGACGGATCGGATCGAGGAGACGGCCGCGCTGATCGAGCAGGACGGCGGCACCGCCATGGCCGTAGCCGCCGACGTGACGCGACGAGAGGACGTTCAACGCATGGTCGAAACGGTCGTCGGGGAGTGGGGCACGATCGACATCCTGTTCAACAACGCCGGCCGGCTTCAGGCGATCGCGCCCGTCCACGAGGCGGACCCGGAGAACTGGTGGCTTGACGTGACGGTCAACCTCTTCGGCCCCCTGCTCTGCATCCGTGAGGTCCTGCCGCACATGCTCGAGCGGGACCAGGGGATCATCATCAACATGGACGGCGGCCGGCCCGCCGGCGCGTCGGCCTATGCCAGCGGCAAAGCGGGGCTTATGGAACTGACGCGACTCCTGACCCGGGAACTCAAGACGCTGAAGAGCCGGGTCATGGTGTTCGGCGCCAATCCGGGCTTCGTCCAGACGGCGATGACCGAGGGAATCGCCGCGGCCGAGACGGGCCGCGCGTGGCTGCCCAACGTCGGGCCACGGCTGGAAGCCGGCGACGGCCGCAAGCCCGAGGAGATCGCGGAGGCGACCCTGAAGCTGCTGCGCATCGCCGAACCGCGGATGAGCGGCGGGTCGTACAACCCCGATACGGACTTCTCAACGTGGTAGAAGGGAGGGAAAGGCATGCGGGGAAGAAGGCGTTCAGGAATCGTGGTGGCCATTGTCGGGGCGGGCAGCAGTTACAGCCCGATGATCGTGAATGAGTTGTTCCGACGCCAGGTGCGCCTGCCGGTGGCAGAAGTGCGGCTTTACGACATCAACCGGGACCGGCTCCGAACCGTGGCCGGCTTCTGCCGGCGGCTTATCGACTCGGGCCTGCCCATCGCGACGCCGGCGTCGCTGGCGAAGGCCGTGGAGGGTGCGGATTTCGTCCTGAGCCAGTTCCGGGTCGGCGGCCTGCAAGCGCGGCACCGCGACATCAAGCTGGGCTTGAAATACGGACTGATCGGCCAGGAGACAACGGGTGTGGGCGGCTATGCCAAGGCGCTGCGGACCATCCCCGCCACGCTCAAGGTGTGCGGGGCGATGCGCCGGCATGCCGCGAAAGGCGCGTGGCTGGTGAACTTCACCAACCCGTCCGGCATCATCACCGAAACCGTCCTGAAACACGGCGGCGTCAATGTGGTGGGGCTGTGCAACGGCCCGCTCGGCGTCATGCGCCGCGCGGCGCAGGCGCTGAAGGTTAGGCCCCAGGACGTCGTCGTGGACTACGTGGGCGCGAACCACCTCGGCTGGGTGCGCAGCGTGCGCGTGAACGGCCGCGACAGGACCGCCGCCGTCCGGCGCCGGTACGTGACGCACAAGCCGAAGAACATTCCGTATCTGGAGCCCAATCAACTGTTCGAACGTGCGCTGGGGGCGCCCTACAGCAGCTATCTGAAGTACTACTACTATACCGACGCGATGTTCCGCACGATCGCCGAACGCAAACGCAGCCGCGCACAGGAGGCGCTGGCCATCGAGCGCACGCTCCTGCGCAAGTACGCCGATCCCCGGGTCCGGCAGATCCCGGCCGAACTCTCCAAACGCGGCGGTGGCGGCTACAATCTCGTCGCGGCGGACGTCATCGAGGCGCTCGTCAACGATCTCGGCACCGTGCACATCGTCAACGTGCGCAATGCCGGAACGATCCACGGCGTCCAAGAGGATCAGAGCGTCGAGGTCACCTGCCGCGTAGGCCGGAACGGGGCGCGCCCTATGTTTCCCGGGTCGATCCCGGCCCACATGCGCGGCTTGTTGCAGGTCGTGAAGGCGTACGAGGAACTGGCGGTAGAAGCGGGTGTGACGGGAGACCTCGAGGCCGCGCTGCACGCGCTGGTGATCCACCCGCTCGGCCCGACGGCCGAGCAGGCCGGCGACCTGCTGAGGGACCTGCTCCGGGTCAATCGCGCGTATCTGCCGCAGTTCGGCGAGAAGGCCGTGGCGCGATTCTTCAAGGGTGAAGAGTAGAAGCGGCGTCCCGCCGCTTCCCCAGCGCGGTGCGCGCGCCAGGAACCGCGCCGCCCCGCAGGCTCATGGCGGGCCCGGGACGCCGCTGCCACGATATCGGAGACACGCGCAAATGAGCGAGACGCTGATCATGGGCGTTGACGGGGGCGCGACGAAAACGGAATGCGCCGTCTGTACGTTGGACGGTGAGCCGCGCGCACTCACACGCGGCGGGCCGTCCAATCACGAAGCGGTCGGCTATGAGACGGCGGCCCGCACCGTGGGCGAACTGGTCGCGCAGGCCTGCGCGCAGGCCGGCACGCGGACGGCGGACATCGCCGCCGCCTGCTTCGCCATGGCCGGGTTGGATCTGCCCCCGGACCGGGACGACATCCGGCGGCACATCGTCGACCCGCTCGGGCTCGGCGGACCCGTCATGCTCTGCAACGACGCGTTCGCCGGGTTCCGCGCGGGCTCCCCGCGCGGCATGGGCGTATGCGTCAGCCTCGGATCCGGCATTACGTTCTGCGGCTGCAACGACCGTGGCGATACGCTGCAGTTCGAATACCCGAAACCCGAGAACCTGGAGCGACGCGTGCGCAACGCGCTGAGCGCGGAGTATCACGGGATCGGCCCGGCCTGCGGTTTTCGCGATGCGTATCTGGCCGCGCTCGGCGTCGGCTCGCTCCAAGCGTATTTCTGGACCGCCTACACCAACCGGGCCTACGCGCCGCGCCTGGCGCGCGGGCGCGAACGCGAATCGCGCGACGTGCTGTTCCGCGCCGCGTATCACGAGGATCCCGCGCTGTGCCTGCTGCTGCGGCGCTACGCAGAGGAGATCGCCGACATCCTGATCGGACTCGCCGGCCGGCTCCAGCTCCGCAGCCGGGCGTTCGACCTGGTGCTGTCGGGCAGCCAGCTCACGAAGGGCCGGCACCCGGCGATGAACGACACGCTCATTGCGCTGGTGCAGGAGCAGTTTCCGACCTGCGAGCCGATCCTGGTCGACGGCCCGCCCGTGCAGGGCGCGATCCGAATCGCCGCCGAAACTGCCGGCAAGCCGGACAGACACGCGACGTCATACAGGGCAAACCGTGCATGTTCAGAGCGGAGGGAACACCCATGAACCACACACGTATGCTGGTCCGCTGCCTGGCCTGCGCCGCGGCCGGGCTGCTGATCGCCGGCGGCTGCGAAGACGGCGGTGACGGCGGGTCCTCACCCGCTACGGTCGACGTCACCGGCTCCTGGCAAGGCAACGACAACGCCGGGTGCGGATCGGGCGCCGCCAATCTCGTGCAGAACGGCAGCGAAGTGACCGGCACCTGCGTCTACGACTCTGGCGAGGAGGCCAGCCTGTCGGGTTCCGTCAGCGACGACTTCTTCCGAGCCACGCTGCGCGGCGCGAATACCTACACCATCGAAGCCACAGTCACCGGGAATGGGATGAACGGTACCTGGAGCGGCGGGGGCGGCAGCGGGAACTTCGCGGCAAGCCGGCGCTAAGTGCTCCCCGGCGTAAATACGCTAACGTTAGTGGGAGCGCCACGGCGGGGCGCGCAAGGCGCGGCTGGGGGGCCAATACCCGAAGCGGTCTTGGCCCC
>JAFGHX010000372.1 GCA_016929905.1 Kiritimatiellia bacterium | reverse complement strand
GGCGCGGAGATGGCGGCAGATCAAGGGGCGCGTGCCGGCGGCCGGGCGAAGGCGTGTCGAGACACGTCTAGGTCGGCCGCCGGCACGCTACGCGTTAGATGCCGCCATATCCGCGCCCGCAGCAGATGGCTCATGAATAGATCAGGCTAGGGGCGAGGAGGTGCACCACGGCTACCGACGAGGCGGACAACCTCAGCACCGTCAACGCGGCCGTGCTCATGGCGCGGCGGTTGGCCGAATCGTATCTCGGCGCTGCCACCGAGCGCTACGCGGAAATCAGTGCGCGAGCCAGGTATTGCGAGTTGCTCGCCGCACGCTGCCGCCTGCCGCCGCGCGAAGCGCACCGCGTCGTGCTCGCCGCCTGGGTGTCCGGCATGGAAGCCAAGCAGGATGTGGTCAGCCGCTTCGTGGCTCAGCACGGGCTGGAGCCCGTGCTGCATCCCGCCGAGCCGGCGTCCGACGATATCCGGACCGAGCAGCGGATTCTGGAACTGGTCCGCATATACCAGAACCTCGCCTACGACGATTCGCGAATCGGCAAAGACATCGAGCTCACCCAGCAATGCCTCGAACGCTACTGGGTGTCTTCCCAGCCGCAACGCCACCTGCTCAGGCGCTTCATCCAAATCCTCAGGGACGAAGCCTTTCTCGATGGGTTCGAACGATCCGCCGGCCGCATATTGATCGTCGACCCCGAAGAGGCGGTCGCGCCCGTCCTCGTGCCGCCGCTGAGCGAGGACGGGTTCCAGGTCGTCGTCGCCGCCGACGGCGCCGATGCCGATAAGGTCCTGGAGGAATTGCAGCCGGACGTGATCCTCTGCGAATTGGATATCCCCTGTGTCGACGGGCTTGACTTCTTCAAGCGGATCCGGTCGGACCCGCGGACGGCCGATATCCCGTTCTACATGATGACCTCCCGCAAGACCAAGGCCGTCGCCCACAAGTGCCTGCGCGCCGGCGTCGACGAGGTGTTCCCCAGACCCGTGGACCTGGAACTGCTCTTCCTCAAGATCCGGAACCTGCTCAAGAGGCCGGAAGACCGGCGGGCCGAGGCCGAAGCCGCCAAAGGCGTGGCCGGAACGCTGCGCGACATGAGCTTCACCGACATGATCCAGGTCGTCACCGCCGGCGGCAAGAGCGTGCGAATCACGTTGACTCAGGACGACCTGGAAGGCGAAGTCGTCGTGCAGAAGGGCGAGATCGTCTGCGCCAGCCTCGGCGCGAAGAAGGGGCAGGAAGCCTTCTATGCGCTGATGCGATGGCGCGAAGGCAATTTCGCCATCCATGCCTGTATCGAGTTCCCGCCCCGCACCATCAACGCCTCGGTCACCTCGCTCCTGCTCGAAGGCGCGCGACGCGCCGATACCGGCGACGAGTGACACGCGGCCTCCGGGGCCGCCCTGAAGGCGCGCGGCGGCGCGCAGCGGAGAGCCGCCCGCCGCGGATTGAAAGCCTTTGCCATCCCTCTTTCGCGCGCCTGTCGCGTGTCTTCGCCATGTCACCCCGCCGCACGCCGGGCGCGGGGCAAGCGGCCACTTGGCGCTTCGCGCCGACGTGGCGGGCAAACCGGCCTCACGCTTCCTCGTAATGCCTGTGGAGAGGAGGGAGGTGCGTATGCCGGTCCATCCGCCGTGCGGGATCGGGCTCGATTTCGGTACGTCCAATTCCTCCGTAGCCCTGTTCGACGGACGCCACGTGGTCGGCGTCGATTTCACACGGGCGGAAGGAACCGTTGTCCCAACTGCGCTCTACCTGCGCCGGGTGCGCGGCGTGCCGGCTGTCGGGCAGCAGGCCATCGATTCCTATCTCATCGACAACGAGAACCGGGTGGTCGAATTGAGCCGGGAAAGCCTCGGCGAACTGGACCTGTTCACCGGCGAAGGGACGTTCACCTTCCAAATCCATGCCCTGGCCGACAAGGACATGCCCGGCCGCCTGTTCAGGAGCCTGAAACGATGGCTCGGCAACCCCGGCGTCGATACGCTGCAGGTGTTCGAGACGCGATACCGGCTCGTCGCGCTGATCACGCCGATTCTGCAGTACCTGGGCGCCGGTGTCGGACTGCGCGAGGAGGAATCGCTCTACCTCGGCAGGCCGGTCCGCTTTGATGGCGAAGACCTCGTCGCCCGTCAACGGCTCGCCGAGGCCGCGCGGCATGCCGGGCTGCCGCGTGTGAGCTTCTACCCCGAACCCGTGGCGGCGGCGGTCAGTTTCCTGCATAGCCGCAAAGACCGGCCCGGCGGCGTCTATCTCTGCTTCGATTTCGGAGGCGGCACGCTCGACCTTTGCGTCCTCAAAACGACTGGCGACTCCTTCGAGATTCTTGCCACGCACGGTGTCCCGCTCGGCGGCGACCTGATCGACCAGCTCATCTACCGCCGAAAGGTCTTCCCCGAGTTGGGGGAAGGGTGCCCGCTCAGCGACCGCAAGATCGACGGATCCCGTCTGATCTACCGCTTCACCCTTATGGACTATGAGTACGAGCTGCTGAACTGGCAGTTGGCATACAAGTTGAACCGCCCCAATATGCTCGCCCCGCTGGTTCGGTACATCCAGCGCGGCGGCGAACCGGCCCGCAAGTTCCGGCGCCTGCACGCCGTCATCCGGCACAACCTGTCCTATGCCGTGCTGCGCGCCGTGGAACGCGCCAAGATCGAGCTTACCTCCCAGCCGCAGACCGCCATCCGGCTCCCGGAAATCGAGCTGGCGGTCCCCATCTCGCGCTCCGAATTCGAGGCCTTGCTCACCGACGTGCTGGACGACATCGAACAGTGCGTGCACGCGGTGCTTCAGTGTGCCGGCGTGCCTGCCGACGCGGTGACGGCCGTCGTCTGTACCGGCGGGTCCTCGCGCATTCCGGCCGTGCGCGCGTGCCTGGCGCGCACGCTGGACAAACCGGTCATAGAACATGAAGCGTTCACCGGCGTCGCGGCCGGCCTGGCCATCGCCCACTACTGCGGCTATGCGTCGCCCCTCGACAGCGGCGTCGCGGCACCGGCGACCCGGCCCGGTGCGCGAAAGACTACGCACGTCTCCAACCTGCCCGACTGGGAAATCCTGCAGAGAGGCGGGTCCCGCCCGTTCAGCGTCGGGCCGGGGCGCGGGAAGTAGGGCGGCGGTAACCTCCACCTGCGCCGTTGAGCCTGTCGAAAAAAGCGGCTCGCGAGACCCGCCTTCGCCTCGCCAAGCTCGTGGCTACGGCGGGCACGGCGCTCGCCCTCCAACCAGATATAGTGCGGAAAATGGAGGGCAAGCGTCCTGAGGCTGTCTCAAGACCGGGGAACAGCCCTTACGGGCTTAACTACAAACGGCAGAAACCACCAGATATGCCGTTTGTAGTTAACGCCGTAAGGCGTGTGGC
>JAFGHX010000371.1 GCA_016929905.1 Kiritimatiellia bacterium | reverse complement strand
GCGGGAATTTAGCGCATTTGCCAATGAGCGTCTCCCGCAGGCCTAGGCGCTGCGCAGGGCAAATGCCCCAAATTCCCGCAACGTTTGTAAGGGAGGAGGTATCGGAGATGTTGGCCATTCCGCCTCCTCTGTCTCCTCCCCTGCCGACCGAGCGTCCCGAGCTGCTCGGGACGCCTCTCCGCCGCGGGCGTCAGATCTTCGACGTGTCGAATCCCCCGTGGCCCGCCGTAGCTTCCGAGCGAAGGCGGCTCCGTGGCTCAGTGCCTCCGTGGTGAATCTGCGGCGTCTGGACCAACCGGTGAGTCACCTACTGCGGAAGACCGCTTTCTTTGGCACAGAACAAGTAAGTTGCATATAGACTCTGCATGCAAATTCACTATCTTCACCCAGGTGGACGCCGCCGATCGCCCGCAGACACGCTTGTCCGCGCCCGGCGGCCATGCTAGCATGGCGCTCGGCTCGCGCGCGCATTCAAGCCGGTCGATAGTTGTCCGACGTGGGGTGAGGCATGAGCCTCGATGAGGGGCTGCGGCGGGAAATCGTCCGACGAATCCTGGCCGTCGCCGAGCACGTGACTGGCGCAGACCGGGCCTTCCCGGCGGCGGCAGCCTTTCAGGCGCAACCTACCGCAGGATTCCCGTGTCCTCTCCCGCCAACTTCTGCGTCCAGTTCGACCCGTAAGGGCAGTCGTGACTGACCTTTCTCCAGCCTTCGGAGGGACGGCTTCCACGCCGTCCCTTCCCCTCTCCTGATCGATTTCTCTGTCCGGGAACGGGCTCGGGCGGACATCCTTCAGGCAAAGGAGGCAGCATGCAAGCACGACAACGTCTCACCTGGGCTCTGATGCTGGGGCTGGTTTCGGTATCGGCAATGAGCACAGCACCCACCACGCGCGCCGCGGAAACGCTCGCGATCGAGCCCGGCCATCCCCGCATCTTCTTCACGGCCAAGGACCTGCCGGCCCTGAAGAAGCGGATCGAAACCACGCATGCCCGGCAATGGGCGGGCCTGAAGAAGTGGGCGGACGGCCCTGCGAGCGGCAAATGGTCCAACAAGCAGCTTCGCCAGCATTTGCCGGCGTACGCCTTCCTCTATCGGCTCGGCGGCGGGACGAACTACGCAGCCGAGGCGATCTCGATGGCCAGAAGGATCGCGGCTTTCGATATCGGCGATCTATCGAAGGGCGACGTCTCGGCGGGCGATCTGGAAGGAACGCCCAAGGCCATGGCGATTGCCTACGACTGGTGTTACGACCGGCTGACGGCTGAGGACAAGGCGGCGATCCTCAAGGGCCTCGACGCCCATTGCGGATGGCTGTTGAAGAACCGGATCGAGCCGCATACCCACCCCATGAACAATCATCGCAGCACGAGCGCCTGCAGCATGGGCATGGGTGGCCTGGCCATGCACGGCGACCATCCGAACGCCGAACGATACGCGGCCGCCGCCCTACGGGTGTGCGAGGAGTTCGTCTGCATCCATCGGCATTTCAGCGCCCCCGGCGATGGCATGGCGGGGTGCGAAGGCGGGTCCATGGAATACACGCGCTCTACGTGAGCACGCTCGAGCCGCGCGGGGCCAAGGTAACGCTCGTGGGCGGGCCGGGCCGCGAGTTCGAAGTGAACGGCAAGAACTATCCCCTGCCGGAAAAAGACGCGTCGAATCGGCCACCCAACGTGCCGGGGAACTGGCGGCTCGAGGTCGAGCCGCCGGCGCCGGCGGAACGCGACCTGTTCCTGAACGTGCTCCTGCCCGTGGACACGGACCAGCCGGCCATTCCGGCCGTCACGCGACTCGAGGCCGCCAACATGCTGGGCGGCTTCATCCAGGGCGAACAAGGCGAGCCCGGCACGGTCGTGTGGTTTGCCAGGGACAAGGATGTTCTGGACAAGACCGAATCCCTCGGCTACCGCCTGCCGGGCGACGGGCCGGTTCGACACCTGATCGCCGATCTGCCGGCCAACGTGGATTACGAGGTCCGGCTGGACGGCAAGCTGCTCCAGACCCAGCGGACGCGGGACACGCGGACGGAGACGGCCGTGCGGAAGAAGCTTACGCCGTCGTGTTCGCTTGCGTTCGCGACCTCCGCCGGGGCCTGCGGGACGATCACGATTGCGCCGGCCCGGCGTTGAAGAAGTGCTGCTCATGAACAAGGCACGTGTCACTGATCGCGGCGGCCGTGCCCGGCCGCCGCGTGCGGGTCGCGGGCCTCATCGACAAGGCGTCGGACCTGGTCGCAGAGGTAGAAGGGCAGAGACAGAAGTGTGTACCGCGCCGGTCTGCCCGATGTTGTCTGCACGTGCACCTGGGTCACGGAATGGGCATCTGCATTGAAGCGCACGGCGAGCGGCAAGCCGCGAAGCGCCATGAACAAGTGTAACGACTTCAGGCTGCCGGTTCGGCCGGACTTGACCTCAACCGGCACGATGTCCGGTCCGCACTGCAGGAGATAGTCGAGTTCAGCCTCGGCTCCCTTTTCCTCCCGGACCCAGTAGAACAGCGCCGGCTCCATGAATCGCGGCAGCGAACTGCGCAGTGACTGACCGATTGCCTGTTCCAGCAAGGCGCCACTGTTAACCATCGCCACGCGATCGAAAGACTGCACGCCATCAAGCGAGAGGCCAAGCGAAGCGCCGGCAAGCCCCACATCCACGAAGAGGACCTTCTGGACGCGTTCCCGGATCGCCGCACCGAGCGGGATCCCCGTTCCGTGGCTTGCCTGAACACGCGTGCACACACGGGCCTTGCACAGAAGATCCAGCACCTGTCTCGTTTGAGCGGCGCGGTCGTCCGGGCTTGCCCGGCTGAACATGAACTTGCTGCCAAGCATCCGTGGCACGGCATCAAACACGCGGATCAGCCGTTCGATCGGTACCCGCTTGCGGTACTTGTGGAAATCGTCGCGATACGTCGCCACCAACCGGTGGTGCACCTCCGAACACGAGACGGGCGACCCGGACTCTGCCCAGTTCTGAACGGCCGCAGGCATCCCGCCAACGAAGACATACTCCCGATATCGTGCGAGCAAACGAGCGTGGAGGGCGGCAGGCACAGAGCCCTCGAGAGAGAGTGCCCCGATGTAGTCCAGGAGTCCGTCTTCGCCCGTGGCGCCCAGGAACTCGCTGAACGTCACCGTGTCCAGATGCAAATAGCTGATGCGGCCGACCGGCATGCTGAACTCGTGGTCTGCCAGTACGAAATCCAGCAGCGAGCCGGCGGCAACCACGGGTAACTCCGGCATGTCTTCAGCGAACCACCAGAGGTTGGCGAAGAGCTCCGGTGCCGCCTGGATCTCGTCCAGGAAGACCAGCGTCGAATCCGGGTCGACCTTGCCGCCGAATCGAGCTTCCAGTCGCGCCACAACCTGGGCAGGATCCCTATCCACGAACAGGCTTGCATCCTGTGGCGCGAACTCGAAGTTCAGTTCCAGCAAGGACCTGCCGCTGCGCTCCGCCAGCTTGCGAATAAGCCAGGTCTTGCCGACTTGCCGCGCACCCCGAATCACCAGCGGCTTCCTGTCCCCTGCCCCGAGCCAGCTCTCCAGATCTGTTAACGCATCCCTATGCATGCCAAAAATGATATATCAACCGGTTTTTATGTCAAGCACTTTTATTTATAAACCGGTACTTATCGCAGAGTTCAAAAAGGTTGCAGATCGGTCCGTACCGCGTCCCGATGGCATCTCAGTTCGTGTGTAAATTGGACTGTACTGTAACATGTGAATGCATGGATTAGAGTTCGGAAGAATTTTGGCTTGCCGGGGCGTTCCTGGCAGAATTCTCCTGTCCGGAAACGACGGTCGGCGGACATCCTTCACGCAGAGCTGTCAAAGATTGTGTGAAAAGCATGAAAACGGGGAATCGGTTAACGATAACGGCGAGAACGGATTACGAGAAGAGGGGACTCCATCGTCCACCGTTCTCGTCGCCGCTATCGTCACCCGGGAAAGGGGGACAGGCATGAAGAATGCGACACTACGGCACCCTCTCAACAGCGCCCTGATGCTGGGAATGGTGTTGATCCTGGCCATGCACACAGCGTCCGGCGCGCACGCCGCGCGGGGTCAGGCGCGAATGGTGCAGACGGTGGACGGCTACGACTGGTGGCTGCCTTCCTATGTCCGGATGACACCGTATTCGGGCTACATCACCAAGACCGAGTGGGGTCGGGATCGGCTGCGGCTCCAGCGTTTTCAGGACGGCCACGTCCACCGCGCCGAGTATGTGACTGTGACCTGGAACGAGGTCAATCCCGCCGAAGACGTCTACGATTGGGATTTCGTGGACCGAAAGATCCGGGAGGCCACCGCCGAGCCGGGGACCGGCTACATGTTCTGGATCGTCAACTACTCGGAGACTCATCCCAACTGGCGGCCGGAAAGGCCGCAGCGGCCGGCCATCCCGCCGTGGGTCGTGGCGAAGGGAAACGTGAAGTTCCTGTCCAACAACGCCGTCGCCGCGTGGGAGCCCGGCTGCGGCTACCAGAAGTACTTCGGGAAAATGCTCCGGGCGCTGGGGGCGCGCTACAAAGACGATCCCAAGCTTGTGGCGGTCGACATGCGCGGGCTCGACTGCCATCACGGCGAGTGGTGCTGGCGTGGGGGCCGCGGTGATGGCGCCATCGAGGAGGCCGAGACCCGGACCGGCCTCACGCCCGAGAGCGTGCGGGCGTGGGGAATCCGGTTCGTGGACGATTTCGTGGAGGGGTTTGCGGGGCAGGAAAAGAAGCTGGTCTGGCCGAACGGGACGCATAGCTTCATCCCGCGCCGCGGGACGAAACACGACTACGGCCCGGCATCGCGCGCGATCCGGCGTCACGCCTACGAGCGGGGATGCGGAGGGCGCGACGGGAAGCCTTCCTTGTGGCTGAAATACATCGGCGAGGGCTACGGGTCGCGGCTCACGAAGGAAGGCTACCTCGAGTTCGACGAGGATTTCGCGCCGGTCCGGACGGGCGCCATGTGGTACACCGAGAACAGCGAGTACTTCCCCGACGGCAAGGGCAGCAAGGAATTCGGCGGTGAGAAGCACCACAGGCTGCGCTGGTTCGTCACCACGATGCGCGTGCTGCAGATGCGCCGCAACTGGCAGTGGGTCCCCTCCATAATCGCGCAGTTCGAGGAATTCGACCCGGCCTTCATGCGCTGGGTCGACTACTCCATGGGCAAGAATCGCCGCACCAGCCCCGACGCCTGGAGCTGGCTGCGCGAGGGATACCTGAGCGAGTGGTCGGACTTCCGACCGGTAAAGAACTTCGAGCGGTGGCTGCTGCAGCGCGACGTAGATCCCGACGGCCGGACGGTGCCCGCGGCGAAGGTCGACATCTCCGAACTCAAGTACAACTACACCAGCGGCAAGGGCTATGAGTTCCATGCCCGGCGGACCGACCGGGCCGGGGGCAGCGCCCATATCTACCTTCAGGCCGACCCCGTCTTCGGCGCGGGCGGCCCGCGCAAGGTCATGCTCAAAGTCACCTATCTCGACGGGCCCGCGACCCGATGGCGCATCGAGTACACCGGACGTGACGGCGCCGCGAGCTCAGAGACCGTCGAGACGACCGGAAGCGGGAACTGGCAGACATCGACGTTCGAGATACCCGACATGCGATTCGCGCGCGCCTTCCGCGATCAGATGGATTTCCGTATCACGTCACTCGGTCCCGCCGATCTCACCGTGAAGCTCGTGAGGCTCATCAAGGCGGAGGCGCCGTGACGGACCTGTTCCCAGCCTCTGGAGGGACGGCTTCCACGCCGTCCCTTCCACATCGGTTTTCCTGTCCGGAAACGAGGGCCGCGGACATCCTTCAGGTAGACAGGAGGCGGGACGGCAGGCACTGCGAAGAAAGGAGGCCGGGAATGCGGAGGTGGATGCTGGCGATAGTGGCGGGTGCGGCGATGGCGGCGGGCGCGGCTGGGGGCGCGAAGGCGGCGGCCTATGGGCAGCCTGGGCAGGTGCGCTGGCGCTCGATCGGACCGGGGCCTGGGGGCGCGATGTTTGGGCCCACGTTCTCCCCGCATGATTCGAAGGTGATCGTGTGCGGCGTGGACATGGGCCTCGCGTTCATGACGCGGGACGGCGGCAAGACGTGGAAGATCCTCGGCCGCAACGGGGCCCAGCCTGCCGGAGACTCGGCGCAGGCGGGCGAGCCGTTCGGGAATCCCGGCTACCGCGGCATGTGGAACTGCTGCTTCGACCCGAAGCGGCCGGCGCGCATCTTCATCGGTTCGACGCACGGGCTCTATCGGACAACGGATGGCGGCGCGAACTGGCGGCTGGTCCGCGGCGGAACGGCCGCGGATACCTTCGGCGCGATCGCCGTGGACCCGACCGATCCGAATATCGTGTACAGCGCCAACGGGGCGGACGCTCGTCATGACGTGTC
>JAFGHX010000370.1 GCA_016929905.1 Kiritimatiellia bacterium | reverse complement strand
TTGCGTGTTGATCCAATGGAGGGCCGGCCTCTCCGCCGCGGGCGGATCTTCGACGTGCCGGCCGCAGTGGTTTTTCAGCGCAATCGAAATAGCAGATAGCGGCATGGAGGAATGATTCTGCGCGGAGGTTTTTTGGGAAGAAAAGACTCAGAGATGGTAGACGGCGAGAAGGGGCGCGAGGACAACCCCCGCGGGCACAATGCGCGGCGAAGCCGCGACAACTCCTGCTCAGCGGGAACTGTCGCCGGGGGACCAGACATCCAGGTCCTTGAAGTAATCGCGCAGGTAGCCGCGGTCCCTGGCAAGCAGGCGGTCCGCCAGGACCGACGCGTGGGCGCCAATGAGGAAGTCGGCGACAATACGCTTGGCCGTTCCGCCGCGACGGATGTAGAGGCCGAAGTGCCGGCCGGCCATGATCGCGCTTTCGCGCGTCGATGGAACAAACTCGAGTTGCCAGTCCTGCAGGAGTTCGGACACGACGGACTCGGAATGGACGGCAGGGCAGATCTCGGCCAGGACACACTCGCAAAGGATGAGCTTGCCCTCGGCGGAAGCCTGCCGAAGGCAAGCCTCCGAAGCGTCGGCGTACTTCGGATCCTCGGTCAGCACATCGAGAATGACGGAACTGTCGATGGCCGTGATCATGCTCGGGCTTTGCCCAGGTATTGGTCGACGGTGAGTTTGCCGGGCAGTTTGCCCCTGCCGCGCCACTTGTGGAATTGGTCCTCGGCGGGCCTCTTCATGGCGACGAGCCGACCGCGGTCGGTCCGGACATCGAGGACTGTGCCCGGACGCAGGCCAAGCCGCTCACGGCAAGCCTTGGGGATAGTGATCTGGCCTTTCTCGGACACGATGGTTTTCATACAACGAGAGTATGAATTCCTACAATTAAAGTCAAGAGGAAGAAGCGCTTGGGCGGCTGGCCGCGCGGCGCGTGTCGGTCGAACCCGTCCGGGTAGGTCCCGTGGTTGTGGCAATATTGTCCGCAGATGACGCACATGCGGCTGGGCGTCCAGATCGGGTTCTGTGTGACGGCGTTGTCGAACCGGACACCTTCGGCGGCCAGCCGGTCCAGGTTGGGCGTCTTGACGTCCGGGCGCCCCCGATGCCCGAGCACCTTCGCGTTGTGCTGATCGGAGAGGATGAACAGGATGTTCGGCTGCCTGTCCGCTCCCTTCTTCTCCGTGGGGTCAGGTCTTCCCCCACTTCCGGCCGGCGTCGATCATGGCACGGATGTTGGCGTCGGGCGTTTCGCGGCCGACCTGATCGCCGGTGCCCAGGATCAGGCGCCGCTTGTCCGCGCCCCAGTGCTCGAAGATCTCTTCGACCTCGCGCGTGACGTCGGCGGGTGTGCCGCGGATCAGCGTTTCGACGGTGTGCACGTTTCCGTTCACGGTCACGCGGTCGGCGAGCCGGCGCCGGACCTCGGCCAGGTCGGTCACGTCGCCGCCCGGCGCGCGTTCGAAGGGGCAGATGCAGTCCGCCCCGCACTCGCGCAGGTCGTCGATGACGTCCATGCACTTGCCGTGGAAATGCACGTGCAGCAGCTTGCCGTGCTTGTGGAGCTCGTCGGCCATCGCCCGGATCACGGGCCTGTCCCAGCGCCGCCACAACCGCGGGCCGATCAGGCTGACGCAGGACCACGAGCAGCCGACGAAGAAGGAGTCTGCGCCGGACCGCGCGCCGGCCGCGCGCGCGACGCGCACGGCGTAGTCGAGATAGCGCTCGTGCAGCGCCTCGAAGAACGGCTCCTGTTCCGTCAGGTCGAACACGGCCTGTTCGAGGCCGCCTTCGCGCTGCAGCGCGATGAAATCGAAGAACGGGCCCGGCAGCATCGGTTCGAGCAGGTACTCCTCGCCGACCGCCTCGAGCGCTTCGCGGACGGGCGCCCACTCGATGGCGTCGGGCTCACGTTCGAGGCTCATGTACGCGTAGGCCGGCCAATCCCGCTCGAAATCCTTGATGTAGCGCTCGACCGGCCAGCTCG
The DNA here is from genome assembly GCA_016929905.1 of Kiritimatiellia bacterium. GTDB lineage: Bacteria > Verrucomicrobiota > Kiritimatiellia > JAFGHX01 > JAFGHX01 > JAFGHX01. The sequence goes on along the minus strand of JAFGHX010000370.1, from coordinate 19,236 downwards.
GTTCCTGCTCGTCGTACTGTGAGCGGCAGCGCAGCGTGCCGTGCGGGGTCGTGACTTCGTGCGAGGCTTCGTAGCGGCCCCGGCCGAGTTCGCGGAATGCGCCTTTCGATTTGAGGTCGGGCCCGGGCACGCCGATCGGGACGATCCCCCATCCGTCGGTCCTGTAGTGGCGGAACGTCTGTTGCAGCGCCTGCCACAGCGGGATATCGCGTTCGAACTCGACCATGCTGACCCCGAGCAGCCGGCACGGAACGTAGTACCAGAACTCCGGTGCGACGGGGACGGTGTCGGGGATCTCGCCGCGATAGGCGGCCAGCATGCGTTGTCTGGGCGTCATGCGCCGCTCACCTCTCCATCAGGTCGGTTTCCGTCCATACGCGGCGCGCGAGGTGGAACTTGAGCGTCTTGACCTCGAACCGGCCAAGCCGGACGCGGTGCGCCGTGGGCGCGCGGCCTCGCGCCGCGTGCCGCCCGGATAGGGCACGGCGTGCAGGCACCAGGCGGCGGCCATCTTCTCGGTTGCGAACAGCTCGTTCTCGAGCAGGCGGTGCTGCTGCTTGATGCGGACCTGCGAGGTGTAGCAGCCGACCGCCCATGGATTGAGGTCTCGCTTGAGGACCGGCAGGTTCCCGCGCTCCGCGCTCAGCTCCGGGAAGAACCGTTCCGGAGTGGAAGGCCGGATCCGCGCATCGGTACGGCTCGCCATGAGCCGGGCCAGCCCGCGCAGGTCCTTCCTGGACGGGCCGCCGCCGTGATTGCCGACACCCCAGAGCACCACCCGGCAGAAATCGGCCGCCGCCCGGAACGTGCTCGCCGCCGCCGCCGCGCCCTCCTCCCATTCCCACAACCAGACGGGATCGAGATGCGCGTTACAGACCAGATGAATCGATTTCACCGTTCTCTCCCCCACGCCAGTTCACGCGCACGGCGCGCCCGGACGCGGCGCTGCGCTTGATATGCGCGATCAGCTCGTCCACTTCATAGCCGGTCCATCGCGACTGGCCGGCCTGGCAGCCATTATCCACGCTGCGGCAGAAAAACGCAATGGCGCGCTCGAACGGGGAGACGGGCTTGAACCGATACGTACGGGTGCGGCCGGTCGTGTTGTTGTAGTGGACCAGCATCGAGGCTTTCGTGTCCACGGCGTCCCACAACGCGCTGTAGAGTTCCAGCCGCCCGTTCAACCCGTTGATCTCGATCCGCTCGTCCCAGCCGTCCTTCAGGAACCCGACCCGGCGCAGCGGATGGGCCAGCGCCTCGAAATGGACCACGCCGTTCTCGGTCTGCATCAGGGCCGCGGCCTGCAGATCGTAGTCGCGTCCGTCCGGCACGTGCAGCGTGGCGAACAGTCGCGAGGGCCGGCCCAGAAGGAAGAGGATCAGGTCCAGAATGTGGCTGCCGCCGCAGGTCAGGATGCCGCCGCCATAGTTCTTGACCACTTGCGAGCGGTCCGAAGCCGGGGTGTGGAACAGGCCCTTGGCCGGCGCCGCCGACCACAGGTCGCCCCAGGGCTGATAGGCGCGCACATGCGTGCTGAGAATGCGGCCGAGCGACGGAAGCAGCGCGTTCGCCTTCCGGACGGCCGGGATGAACCGCTTCATGTAGGAGGTGAAGAACACGGTCCCGCGCCGTTCCGCGCGCCTGACGATGGCCAGCGCGTCGTTCGCGTTTTCCGCCAGCGTCTTCTCGCAGATCACCGCCTTGCCCGCGTCGATCGCCGCGGCGCAGATCCGCTTGTGCGCCGAGGAGACCGTGGTGACGACCGCCATGTCCACCTCCGGGTCCGCGAACGGCTCCGCATAGTCCGCCGCGAACCGCGCGCCGAACCGCTCAGCCCACGGCTGCGCGCGGTCCGGCGCCAGATCGCAAACGTACCTGACCCGCGCGCCCGCCTTCTCGAGCCCCGCGAAATGGAACTTCGCGATGCCGCCGCAACCAATCACTGCCGCTGTAACCGCCATGTGCCTGCCTCCCAGTCTGGAACTTCAACCGCGAATGAACGCGAATGGACGCGAATTCAGGCAGGATCTTCCCGGGAACTTCCGGCCTTTGCGCCATGGGCTGTCGACAAAGCTCACGATGCAGTCCCCACCGCAAGATCGCTCGTCGCCGCGCGCGTCACCACCACCTTCACCGCGCGCGCGCGGTCGTGGGCCGTTTCCATGGCCTGCTCGATCTCGGCCAGGCTGAACCGGTGGCTGATCAGCGCCTCCCCGTCGATCACGCCCTCGCTCAGATACCGCAGCGCCATCGGGGTGAACAGCGCGGGCGAGGCGAACGAGGCGCGGAGCTGCAGCTTCTTGAAGTGAAACGCGTTCACGTCGACCCGGCAATACGCCTGCTCGCCATGCCCGATCCCGATCAGCGAGATGATCCCGCCCTTGCCCGCGATGGCTATCGCGTCGTTCAGCGTGGGCGGCGGCGTGGTTACCAGCACCCGGTCGATCCCGCAGCCGAAATCGTGCCGGGCCAGGTCCGTCTCGCCCGGGTCCACGACCGCGTCGGCGCCGAACGCACGCGCCAGGGCCACACGCGCCTGCTCGCGGCTGAATGCCGAGCAGAACACGCGGCGCGCGCCCTGCCGCCTGGCCAGCGCCAGCGCCATCAGCCCGATCGGGCCCGGCCCCATCACGAGCACGTTCGAGTCGGTCGTGATCTCGGCCAGCCGCACCATGTCGATCGCGACCCCGAGCGGTTCGCTCAGGCACGCAACCTCCGGGGAAAGCCCTTCATACGGGATCGCCGAGATGGCCGGCGCGATCATCTGCTCGGCAAACCCGAACGACTTCGTGAAGAAGAAGCTCTGCATGTTCGTGCACAGCTCCTGGCGCGCGTTGCGGCACGCCGCGCAGCGCCCGCAAGCGGAGGCGGACTCCAGCACAACCTTCGTGCCCGGCGCCAGGTCCGTCACGCCGGGGCCGACCTCGAGTATCGTGCCTGCCACCTCGTGCCCGAACCCGGCTTCCTCCTTCCGATCCGGGTCCGAATGCAGGTCCGTCCCGCAAATGCCGCATGCCGCGACATCGAACCGGATCTCGTGTGGGCCGAGTTCGCGCGGCGGCCTGTCGACCAGCCGCACCTGCTCACCTTTCTTCACGGCAACCTTCATGACGTTCCCTCCCGTTCCGGGGCCGCGTGCAACGCGGGGCTGTCTACGCACGCTCCCACGACAACCCGGTCTCAAGATAGCCTCCCCGTCGCGCGGCCACCATGGATAGGGATCACATTCGGCATGGACGATTCTGACCTGTTGTGGTAGACAAGCCTGCATGGATGCGCGAGCAGACCGGAGTTCACGGTATGTGCGGCCGCAGCCGCTGCCCGCGCGGCTTTGGAGCGCGCGCGGGCCGGGCGCTCGCTCGGGCGAGCTGACGCCGCTGTTCGTGCAGCGTTACAGCGGGCCGGTAACGAGTGTCGAGCAGACGGTCCACCCGTTCTGGGAGCTGATTTGTGCGCGGCGGGGCGATGGTGTGTTGCTGTCCGGCGCGCGGCGTTGGGAGCTGGGCGCGCATGCGGTCTGCCTCATGCCGGCCAGTGTGCCGCACATCGAATATTCTGACAGTCCGATGGACCTGATCTGGGCCGGCATCGCCGGTGCAGTGCTGGCCGATACACCCGTCGAGGGGCCGGCCCGCATGGTGAGCCGCACGCTGTCGGACCGCATGGAGCAGCTCTGGCTGCTCTCGCAGCAGCGCGGCTCTTCGATCGGGGCGGAACTGGACGGGCTGACCCGCTCTCTTCTGGGCGGGTTCCTCCGACGGCACGGCCAGGGCGCTCGTTCGGAAGGCGGCGACCTGATCGACCGTGCCATCGCTTACATCCACGAGCACGCCGCAACGCCGCTGAGCGTGGAGACGATAGCACGGAGCATGGGGTGCAGCGTCGGCCATTTCCATCGCCTGTTCAGGAGGAGAACCGGCAGAACGCCGGTCGCGCTGCTGACGGACATCAGGATTCAACGCGCGATGCGCCTGCTGCGGGAGAGCCCGATGCAGGTGGCCGAGGTCGCGCGGGAAGTCGGCTACGAGGACCCGCTCTACTTCAGCCGCGTGTTCCACCGCAAGACGGGGCTGCGCCCGAGCCAGGCCTCGCGCGCGAGGGGCGGCGGCGGCTCGACGGTGCGCAGCCGCAGCGCGTTCAGGTCGTAGCGGCCCGCATCGCTCGTGCCGTTCCATGCGGGCACGCGGACGAGGATTTCGCCGTCCGCGCCCGGCTCGATCCGGTCGTGGGGCACGTTGGCAAGGTCTTCCCTACGCGTCGACGTGCATACACCGCCATGAGTTGCGCCTGTGGTCTGGCGAGCGCGCGCCGCGGCACGGCTATCTCTTCCTTGCGCCCGCGGCAGCTACGGAACGCGGATGCGCAGGCCGGTCGGCGCTGCCGGTCCCGCAACGACTTCATGGGCGCCCGCGTCGTACATGCCGGTTGAGGGAAGACTGTTCCCATAGAAATCCCGCGAGCCCGGCTGGATACCGAACTCCGAGAACAAATCCAGTCCCGCGTCGATCAGGGGCGAAACGGCCAGCAGCCGATAGGCGGAAAGCGTGTGGAGTTGGTATGGATCGCCGATGGTCCCGCCTCCGCCGGGGTCGGTCAATGTCGGGTTGCCGGTCAATGCCGTATTGATGCCGCCGACGGTTTCCTGGCCGGTCGCGTCGCGCCAAGCGCTCAGCGTGGAGTACGTTGCGTCGCCCCATTTCAACTGGCTCGCCCCAGCGCCCGGCCGGGATACGCTCGAGGATCTGGCGGCTGCGCGTCGGGTCCTCGCGCAGCGCCGCGGTGTTGTCGGTCGCGATATAGCCGGGCACGATCGCGTTGACGTTCACGCCTTTCGCCGCGGATTCGTTAGCCAGCGCTTTGCACAACTGCCCGACCCCACCCTTGCTCGCCGCGTAGCCGGGCACGGTGATCCCGCCCTGAAACGTCAACAGGCTGGCGATGAAGACGATCTCGCACGCGCCGCGGGCGACGGGCGCGCCGGGGCCGGACTCGGTCACGACTCGCGGCGCCAAGTCCGCGGACTGCTCCAACACGTCCGTTCGCGACACGGCGCCGGTTGGTTCGCCGTCGGCCGAAACCTCCGCTTCGAACGTGCAGGTGTTGTGCACGCGCGAAGAGATGTCGGCGGCGCGGAGCAGGCCCCGGTAGCAGGAGTGGCCCGGATCGCACAGCAGCCGCTCGCGGTTATGGACAGGGCGTAGCCGCCGTACTGCAGCGATTCCCCGTAGGAGCCGTCCGGCTGAAAGGCCTGCGTGCAGACAGCAAACTGACGCTTGGCCGCGGCCAGATGCTCGGCATCGCCCAGCACGGCGGCCGGGACCGCGAGCCCGGCCGTCAGGATGCAGCGCCAGTTCGTCAGGCTCGAGCTGCGCCGCAGCCATTCGAGACACAGCGGCATGCCGTGCTGCCGCAACGCGGCGCGCAGTTCCTCCTGTTCGGCGGCGGGAAAGATGTCGCCGGCCAGATCCAGCACGACCGCGACGGCCCAGGCCAGGTGCGCGGTCTCGAGATGCCCGCATTTCGGCTCGCCATGATCGCGAAACGGCGGACCGATCCATTCGTCCTCGCCGCGGCGCGCGACACTGAGCGCCGCATCGCGCAGCCACGTCGCCACGCCGGGCTCGGGCGCCAGCGCCTGGGCCATGGCCGCATCCGTCAGATATTCGGCGGCGCAATGCCACCATTCGACCGTGGTGTCCGGCCCCACCAGGCCCGGCCACTTCGCGCGGCGCGCGACGCGCTGGACCAGGGCGCGCAGGTACCGCGTCGCCGCCGGATGCGCTTTGACCGCTTTGCGCTCGGTCTCGTCAAGAAAGACAGGCATCAGAAATAGCCTCCCCTGGCCACGACCTCGGTGGGCTTCACGCCTTGTTCGACCCAGCCCTTGATCTCCTGCTCCTTGCCGAGCACCTGCTCGGCGGCGAGCAGCACGTCGTAGGCGATCGCGCGCGGGATCGAGACGGCGCCGTCGATATCCGCGTAGATCCAGTCGCCGGGCTGTACGATGATCTCGCCCATCAGGATCGGTTTCTGATAGTGGTACATGCGGAACCGGCCGAGCATGCCCGCGTTCGAGCGGTATTGGTGGAAGATCGGGAAGTCCTGCTCGAGGATCCGGCGCGTGTCGCGGATGCCGTTCACGAGCGCGCCGCGGCAGCCGGCCCGAATCGCGGCCATGGTCATCACCTCGCCCCACTGCGCGGTGATCGTGTCGCCCGTGCAGTCCCAGACGACCACCGAATCCGGGTGCAGCGCCTCGAGCATCTGGGCGCGCAACTCGAACTCGCCTTCACGGGTCAAGTCCGGGCCGCCCTTGATCGTGAAGGCCTGGCCCGCCAGCTTCATCTCGTCGCGCAGCGGCCGGAACACGCTGGGCAGGCAGGACGCATGCATCTTGTGCTTGAACCGCAGCACGTCGTTGACCGCGCCGGAATAGAGCGCCAGGTAGCGCTCGCGCATCTCGGCGATCGGGATGGGATAGTCGCTCATCGTTCCTCCTCCGCGGACAGAGATTCTTTCAACCGCGAATGAACGCGAATGGGACTGCGATTCGCGTGCATTGGCGTTCATTCGCGGTTCGAACCTGTCCACATGCGCGCATCTATTTCGCCAGCCACGCCATCGAGTCGAAGTTGATCTCGCGCACGACCATGTGCGCCGGCATCGTGACCACGAACCGAATCACGCCGGCCACGTCCCGGACCGAAAGGAACTTCTCGCGCGGCACCTCGCGATCGCCCCAGTAGTTGCTGTCGACCGGGCCGGGATTGATCTCCGATACGCGGATCCCCGCCTTGATGACCTGGTCCGCGAGCCCCAGCGAGATGCCGCGCGCGGCGAATTTGCTGGCACAGTACAGCGGCGCGCCCGCGTTCGTGCGCTGGCCGGCCATCGAGACGAGGGTCACGATGTGGCCGCTGCCGCGCGGCTTCATGTGTCTGAGCGCTTCGCGCGTACACAGGAAGACGCCACGCGCGTTCACGTCGAACATCTTCTCGTACGCGGCCAGGTCCGCCGTCGCCAGGTCCGGGGTCGGGATGCCGAGCCCCGCGTTGTTGACCAGGATGTCGATCGCGCCGAACCGGTCGATGCAGGCGGCGAACGCGGCGCGGACCGAGCCCTCGTCCGCCACGTCGCCCCGCACCATCGCGAACCGGTCGCCGCCGAGTTCCGCCTCCGTCTCCGCGATGCGTTCCGCGGAGAACTCGAGCACGAATACGTTCGCGCCCTCTTCGAGCAGCGCGGCCGCCGTCGCCTTGCCGATCCCGCTGCCGCCGCCCGTGATGAATACCGTCTGTCCCTTCAGCATGTCCATGGGGTCCCCTCCGAGAATTGACGATTGACGATTGACGATTGACGATTCGGCGTTGAGTGTTGCATGTTGAACGTTCCTTCTCCGTCACCACGGATATCCGCGACAGTGGGCAGGTGGACAACGCGTCTCAGAATTCGACTTGTCTGATCCCCACCGCGATTGCCTGGCCGAAACTCAACAGCACCGGCCCGAACGCGTGGGGGTCGTTCAGTGCCCAGCGTTTCGCCTTGTAGTCCTCGACCGTCCCCTCACCCGGACACAGACAGCCCTGACACGTATGATGCACGGCGCCGTCCACGGCGATGTAGCTCAGGTACCCGCGCAACCCCTTCGCCAGCGCGGCGCGGAACGGCTTGCCCAACAGGCCACGCTCGAGGCCGACCCCGAAGGCGTAGAGCAACAGGCCCGTGCCGGATGTCTCGACGAACGAGGTCGGGTCCGGCAACTCCTGATGGAACATCCCGTTCGCGTCCTGGACCGCCAGGCAACTGGCGCACAGGTCCGTGAACAGCGCTTCCGCCTCCGGCCGGCGCGGGTCGTCGGCCGGGAGGTAGTTCGCCAGCTCGGTCAGCGCGTGCAGCCCCCATCCGTTCCCGCGGCTCCAATGGTCATGGCTGGTGTTGCCCGGCCCGTTGAAATTTCGGCTCTGGTGCAGCAACCCGTTCGCCGGATCGCGAAACACGCGCACCATCTTCGCCGTCTGTTGCCAGGCTTCCTCGATGTAGCGGTCCTCGCCCAGGGCCAGGCCGGCGAACAGCAGGAACGGCGTAACCGCAAACGCGACGTCGATCCAGATCTTCTCGTCGGCGGGACAGAACGGCGCGCAGAGAATGCCGTTGCGGTCGCGCGGCGCGTCGTGCACCGTCAGCTCGGCATGGCGCCGCACGGCCGGTTCCGCATCCGGGAACTCGCCGAGCATCAGCAGCCAGGCCGTTCCGTTCCCGCCGCAATCGTAGTTGGCGAAGTTGCCGTTCACCGCGCACAGGCCGCGCACGAACGCGCGCAGCCGTGCCCGGACGCGATCGAGCAGCTCGGCGTCTTCGGTCAGCACCGCCAGCCGCGCCGCGCCGTGCAGCGTCAGAATGCCGGTATAGTCGCGGAAGTCCTGCGTCGCCGTGGCCCTGTCGAAGCAGCGCCGCGCCGTGGCGTTGAGATCGATGGACGCCATCACTTCCCCCCGGCTTGCGGACGGTCCGGTTCGCCCGGGCCCGACAGCTCGGCCGCGCCCGTCACGACCGCCTCAGTCAGCCGCCGCTGTTCAGGCTTGGTGTGCATGCGCTCGACGTGAACGGCGACCCCCAGGTAGGCGTAGGCCACCTCGTCGCGGTCGCGGACCGGCGCGCACACGCGGTACAGCTCCTGTTTGGGGAACGGCGTGATCGCGCAGCCGCGTTCGCGAAAGCCCTCGAGCGCGGCTTCCAACTCCTCGGGTGAGCCCCAGAGCCGGACGCCTTCCTCGTGGAACGGATGCGCCTGGCGAAACGAGAGCACCTGATCGGGCGGCGCGAAGGCCAGGAACGCCAAACCCGTGGCCGTGCCGTACAGCCTGTTCACCTGGTGCGAAGGGCGCTGCATGCGGTTCGGAACGTCCGGACTCATGCGCAGACGTACCGCCAGTTGATCCGCCACGGGCACGGAGTAGTTCACGATGGGCGCGCAGTCCAAATCCGCGAGCCGCCGCACAACGGTCTCCGCGCGCATCTCGCGCAACGTCCCGCGCGCCAGACCGGCCAACTCCAGCAGACCCGGCCCGATGACGTACCGCGTTCCGTCCGTTCTCGCGACCAAGTGGCGCATACCCAGCGTCCTGACCAGGTTGTGCACCGTCGGCAGCTTCAGCTCCATGGCCTCGGCAACATCGCTCAACCGCATGCCGTCCGGCGCGTCCGCCAGAAGCCGCAACGCGTCCAGACCACGCAGAAGAGATTGGATCGGTTTCGTTCCGCCCATGACGCAGGTTCCTCCATAATCGTATGATCCGTGCGGCCGTCGCTTCGGCACAGGCCGCCCACACGCCGTTGCCGGCCACGGGTATATATTCCCCGCTCGCGGGCCGTTTGTCAATACTATTATGAAGCAATATTCATTTCAGATGAATCTCGCGGGGTGAGGGGAGTGCCTGCCGGCAAGATGCCGGCGACGGTCTGGCTGGGGCTGGCGGTTCAGCCGTCCGGGAGATGGGTTCTCACATCAAGCACCGGTTCGACGCCGCTCGGACTCGTCGTGACGATGGTCTTGTCGGGAAAGGTCAGGGAGGTGCTCGCCGCCTGCCCGAGCGGCGGATGAAGGGCGCGCTTCACCTGCCGCGGGGGCGGACGTCCTGAACCGCCGTGCCGCGCGCGTGCCCGGCCGTCGCCTGCACCGGGCCTTCGAACGCGCCCATGTCGGGCGCGCGGCCGGCGTAAGCCAGGGCGACGCCCTGGCCGGTTGTCCAGCTCAACGCGCGGTCCACCTCGATGCGGTTGGCACTCAGATCGATGGCGGTGATGACCGCGGTCGCCGTCTGCCCGTCCAGTTGAATCGTATCGCCCTGTACGATGCGATTGCCGTCGGAGAAGAACCCCGCATCCCGAACGGCAAACGACCGCCCGGTTCCATCGGCCGAGACGACGGTGGTGAGCCACGCGCCGCGATCGATGGCCGGACTGCCCGGCCGCAGCCGGAAGTCGTGCAGGCCGCGCGTTCCGTCGCAGTCGTCGCCGAACGCGCCGGGGTGGACGAAGAGCGGATCGGGATCCCCCCCGTCCTGGGTGTAGTTTTCACCGACAACCTGCCAGGTCTTGACCCGCGGGTCGATGTCCGCGCCGCGGCAGTTCCAGATCAGGTTGTTCAGGATGCGGTTGCCCGCCTTGATCTCCGGCTTGTAGTTCGACATGCTGATCCCGCCCAGGAACATGCCGACAGCGGGCCGCTCGTCCTGCAGGCCGGTGCCGTAGACCGTGTTGTGATAGAGGTAGTTCGTCGCCGAATCGTTGTTGATGAAGAGGCCGGCGGCGAAGGTGAACGCGATGGTATTGAACCGAAAGATGTTCTCGCGGATGGAGAGCTCGATGCCGAACCCGCCGTCGTCGTCGGGCGGGTTGCCCGTGTAATGCAGCGCGTTGTGCTCCCACACGTTGCGCCGGTCGCGGCGCGCGCCCCACTGGTCGCCCGGTTTCGTGATGCGGTTGCCCGCCAGCCGGTCCGGGCTGCCCGGCTTGGGGTAGGGCATCCAGTTCTCGTTATGGAAAGTGTTGCCGCGGATCACGTTGCGGGCGGTTCGCACATCGATCAGGTCATGCCCGCCGCGGTGGAACCGGTTGCTCTCGATCAGGTTGTAGCACGTGTCGTCGTCGCCGATGCCCAGCACGGGCCGCTCGTCGCCGTGCCCCACCTGCAGGGCAATGCCGCTGTCCTCGAACGTCTTGCGCTTGGCGTCGTACCAGACCCGGCCCAGGTCCTCGAACGTGTTGTCGACGATCCGGTTGTACTGGGAGTCGTTCCACATGCGCAGTTGCGCCCAGTCGTTGCCGGACGCGGCCAGATACCGGAAGGCATTACCGCGGACCGTGGTGTGACAGGCCTTGTTGAGCAGCATGCTGCGGAAATTGCATTCGAACACCAGGCCCTCGATCACGTAGTGGTCGTGGGAAACGGTCCACGCATACGGCATGCCGGGCAGCGTCTTCTCGATGTTGTGGATGCGCGCGGTTTCGCCGGGATGCGACCGGATGGTGATGGGCGCCGCTGCCGTTCCGTGCACGGCGGAACGGAAGACGTTTGCCGCGCCGGAGTAATCACCGCCACGGATGTGGACCGTGTCGCCGGCCGCGAGCCGGCGGGCCATATGCCCGATCGTGCGCCAGGGCCCGTCCCTGCCGCCTTCATGCCGCGCGTGCAGCCCGTTCCAGGCGTCCTTGCCGTCCACGGCCACGTAGTAGGTCGCCGCCCGCAGCGGCCCGCACGACAGCAGCGCGAGCATGCCCAGCCGCAAGACCCGGCCGGACTTTCGCGCGGCCCCGAAACGTGTCCTGTTCGCCAAGCGCTGACCTCCCCGAATCTGTGCCAGCATAGCAGAAACAGGCCGGTTTCATCCATGGCGGAACCTACGCGGGCATGGCATATCTTATGGGAAAGAGTCCGCCAGGCGCGGCGCTCCTATCCGAGCGGGCCCGGCCGTTGATCGAAACGGGCGTAGAGGGGCGACAGCTCTCGGTCTATCCGCTCCAGTGCACGGCGGAAGGTATCGAGCATTGCCGGCGCCACGCTGCCGTCCGGCCCCTGGACTTCGTGCGGGTGCATGTCCCAACATGCCACGGATGCCCGGTGGCGCTTGACCTTGTCCGGCAACGAAGCGAGGTCTTTCAGCGATCCCGTCGTGAGGGGAACGTGGAGGAAAGGCCCGGCTCTCGATCGGTAGTTGAGCCAGTCGCCGGCCTGGTGGCGGTACGGTCCCGCGCCCGCGGGGACCATGCTGTTGTCGAGGTGGATGCGGGCCGCGGTCATGCGGCAGAAGCCCGGAGCAACGTCGGAGAGCATGTTGAATCCCAGTCGCTGGAGAGCGCGGTAGACATACGCCCGCTGCAGGCAGCAGCCCGTGCGGTGCGCGATACAGAGCCGGCCGCAGAGCGCCTCCAGGCGCGCTTTCGCCGCGCCGCACAGGCGCAGTACAGCTTCCTCCGTATCGATCGTGGGGTTCCCGAACAGCCCGTCCATGTGGGTGTGGAGCGCGATCGCGTCTCCGCGCCCGCTGATTTCCTTGACCAGCCCGGGGTGCCATCGGCTCCAGCCGACGTCGATCTCGTTCAGGAACCAGGTCACACGGCCCCGGAGCCCTGCGTCGTCCAATACGCCCAGGACCGCCCGAACCGCCCGTTCGTACTGCGCGCGGAAATCGGCGCCGCCCGACGCCGCCCGGTTGCGCGTCGGGAACGCTGCGCCCGGATCGCCGTCAAGCGTCGGCAGAACAACCACTTGGCGCGTCAAGCGGCCTCCCCCGGCGTTCCCGACCGCGCGGATCGGGTCGGCCGTCGTGCCGGCATACCCTCGGCAGCCCGCCTACCACCGGGAGAACCGGTACGGGTAGTCCCATTCCTCCGGGCGGTCAAGGTACAGGCCCGCCAGCCACGGCCTGTAGCCCATGACCAGACCGCCCGGTCCTTTCCTGTTGTTCACTTGGATGGCCAGCACGTTCTCGCCTGCCTGGAGCAAACCCTTGGGCACCTTGTACCGTCGCACGGGTTTCTTCCACCACCAGTTGTTCCAGTCCTTCTTCTTCAGCGTCTGTTCGGTGGTTCTGCCGATCTCCGTTCCGTTCAGGAAGGTCGTGTCCTCGTCATAGACGACGCCCAGGGTGAGCATGGCCTCGGCGCCCGCCATGTCCGCGGGAGCGTGGAAGCTCAGCCTGTACAGGAACGTGCCGTCGAACTCCGCCAGGTCCGTGAACTGCTCCTCCCAGCAGCGCGATACGCGGATCGGCCGCCAGTCGCCGTCGGTAAGACCGGCCCGGCGCCAGCCGTCCGGCGATTTCTCCGCTTTGGCCAGCGCCTTGCCCTGCCATTCGACAGGCAGGACCAGTTTCTTCTCGCCCGCCGTCAGCCGCGGCGCGGGTTCCACGCCTTCGGCCCGGTCCTGATCCGCCGCCGGATTGCCGAACCGGGCGAGGAACCGGGATGTCGAGCCGGCGACCCCCATGTTTGCGAGGAGCCGGTTGACGAGATAAGACGCGCGCCGGAAGGTTCGTTTCATGTTCTGCGGGTGCTTGTAGGGGAAGTTCCAGGGCGCCAGTTGGCAGAACACGACGTTCGCGTTCTCCGCCCTGGCCAGCACGCCGTTGCCGATCGCCAGCGCGCCGCCGGTCACGAGCGGGAACTCTTTCGGCTCGCGGTTGTGGACATCGGCCGGTCCGACGCCGGCCAGGAGGCTCTCGGCGCCGAACGGTTCGAAGACGGTCGAGATGTGTTCGTCGTTCTTCGTGCCGATCTTGAGCGGCAGGAACGCGTTGGCATTCGCCTCGTCCAGCCCGAGGGCCAGGATGTGCCCGCCCGCCTTCACGAACGCGCCGATCGCCGCCGCATGCGGCGCGAGTTGCGCGCCGCATCCGGGCCCGGCCACGAGCACCTGCTCCGGCGCGAGCTGGCCGCCCGCATAGGCGCCGACGGCCACGCCGGCTTCTTCCAGATGGCGCTTGCCCGCCGGGTCGCCCGCGTAGAGTGCACGGCGGCCGGGGCCCGGCTTCCACGCGGCCGCATAGGCGAGGATATTCCGCGCGAGCCGGTCCGCCGCCGGGTCGGCTTCCGTGCGCCCCGTCACGTCCATCTGGCACAACAGCACCATCCCCTTGCCCTCTCGATACTCCAGCAGCGGGCTGTACTGCAGGCTGAAGCCGCAGTCCACGACCGGCATGAAGTCGCCGCGCGCGGGCTTTTCGATGGAGACCGACGCCACGTTCCCGCGCGAGCCGCACCGCCACAGGCGCGTGACTTCGATGTCGCACCACCAGACCATCAGCGCGCCCTGCGGGCCGCGGTGGTGCTTGAAGCGCGCCGGCAGCAAGGTCGCCGCGCCGCGCCAGTCGCGCAGATGCTCGGCCTCGAGCCCGGCCAGGAGCGGATGGTCCGGCACGCGTTTGAACGCGTTGCGCATGCCGTACTCGGCCACGCGGAAGCCGAGCCGCTTCTCCAGCGCCTCGGGCGTCTGCTCGAACACGATGACCTTCAACCCGTCGCGCACGCGGGAGATATCCGGCGCCGGGCCGAGCGGGGTGAGCGATTCCTTGCCCAGGACGAGCGTGTCGAAATCGGCCAGGTTCGCGTTGGCGGCCACCGTTCGATACGGGACGCCCAGCGCGGCGAGCAGGCTGCCGGTTTCGCCCTTCGGGTCGAAGAGCGCAAGCCTGCCCGGCGCCTTCGCGGCGGGGGCGGGCGGCAGCACGTGCACCGCAAAGGTGTCGGTCTGCACGTCGCCGTCGCCAAGCGTGACGGTGGCGTTGATCTCGTATTGACCGGGCGCCAGGCCCGCCGGCAGCTCGAAGCGCAGCGGGATACGCGCCTGCTCGCCGGCCTTGACGCTCGTCTTCCGCGTGCCGGTCACGGGCTGCGGAAGCGCGAACGACCACTTGCAATCGCACGAGACCGGTTCGCGATGGTTGTTAATCAGGATCAGCTGCTTCTCGACCGTCTCGCCCGCGTGGACGTTGTGGTCTTTGCTCGTGAACCGGGCCGGCTTGCCCCCGATATAGGCGAGCACCGGCCGGCTGTTGCGCATCAGCGCCTGCGCGCCCGCGGTCGGAATCCAGTCGGACCACTGGCCGTTGATCAGCATGCGGCAGTTCGGGATGCCGGGCGGCGCCGGGATGAAGTCCGGGCTGAAGCCCGGCCGCTGCAGGTTCTCCCAATCGGTCGCCCGTTCCTCGCGGGCCGGCTCGATGCCCTCCCGCAGGCGCCACAGCGCCATGTATTCCCACGGCGAGATGGCCGAGACGCCCCAGGTGCGGAAGGCGCGCCAGTTGTCCGCATAGTACAGGGCATGGACCGGCTCACGTTCGAGGAGCCGGCCGGACCCCATGGATTCCGCCGGATAGTTCCAGCGCTGCCACCAGAGCTTGTCCGCCCTGACGTTCTTCCCCTCATAGCGCAGGTTCGCCTTGTGCAGCTCGCTGATGTCGAAGGCCGCATCCCCGAGGAACTGGGCATTCCACTCGGCCAGGCAGAACTCCCACGGCACCCAGGCGTTGCCGAGCTTGTACTTGCCGTTGTACCAGGCGCGGTACAGGGTCCAGTCCCAGGTGAATGGCGCGCCGTACTCGACCGTGAACACCGGTTTCACGCCGTTGGTCGCCCAGTGCTCGAACCAGTCGGACATCTCCTGGATGGGCACGAAGTTCGGATAGAAGTTGATCGTGTGCATCGTGCCGAGGTTGCCCGAGGAGTGGTGGTACACGATGCGGGCGGGATCGAGCCGGTTGATGATGGCCTGGGCGCGCAGGGCCGGCCCGGCGCTCACCTTGTCGCCCCAACTGCCGCGCTTGCAGACGATACCGTCGATCCCGAGCGGGTCCATGTCTTCCTCGTACCCCGTCGCGTTGTGGCTGGTGGCGTAGAAGACGACCGACGGATGGTTCTGCGCCATGCGCACGTAGAACTCGGCGAGCGGCGCGTAACCGTTCTTCCGGTCCGCGTCCGGCGCGTCCCACTTGAAGGCCCTGAAGTGCGGCTGGGAGACGGCCAGGAGCATGCCCGCATCGTCCGCCGCCCGCATCAGGTGCTCGAAGCTGTTGTGCGAGCCGATGTTGCAGTCGTAGTTGTGGGTGTAGACCATGTTGATGCCGAACGACATCATGCGGCGGAAGGTCTCTCTGGCGCCGTCATAGCCGGCCCAGGCGGCGCCGTATTGCGCGTTGTCGACCGGAATGGAGATCAGCCCGATCCGCGCGCCGTTGATGTAGAAGTCCTTGCCGTCGATCCAGAACTCGCGGAACCCGAAACGGACGGGGATGAACGTGTCGAGAATCCGGCCCGCGGCGTCCGTCAGCGTCAGTTCGAGCTGATACATGTTTTGAGGCGTGTGCACGTTCCACAGCTTCGGCGCCTGCCACGGCGCCGTGAAGGCGATGCGGCCGTCCGTCAGAGCGCCGCCGCTGAACGGCTTGCCGGCAACCTGTCCGACCACGGCGCCGTTGTCCAGGATTTTGGCCCGCAGCGCGTATTGGGCCGCCGCGTCCAGCCCGTCGAGCGCGGCGTCGCAGGTGATTTCCCATTTGCGGGTCGAGGTATCGATCTTCACGTCCGTGACGCGCGCGCCCGCGGGCGCGCCGAGCAGGTACACGTCGCCGCAGATGCCGCGGCGGTTGCCGGCCGCCTTCACATACACGGAAAGAAGCTGCTTCGTGCCCGGCCGGCAGACGGGGGTGATATCCAACTCGCGTGCCGGATGCTTGAGTTCGCCTGCCTTGTTCCCGTCCAGGAACACCGTGGCGGCGCGATTCAGGTACTCCGCATAGAAGGAAATGCGGCGGCCCGCCCAGCCCGCCGGGATCACGACTTCCCGCTGGTACCAGGCCAGGCCGTGCTCCCGCAGTTTCGCCGCCTTCCAGCCCGGATGGCTGATGAGCGTCTGACACTCGAGTTGGGTCCCCCAGGCGTTTTTCGTGCCCGGCCAGGCGCCGGGGACCTTGAAGAAGCCCCACTGTCCGGCGGGCGGCGCCTGCGGCACGGCATTCGTCGGCGCCGGCTGCCAACGCCACAGACCGTTGATGCAGATGCGCTCGTGTGTCGGCGTGGTCTCGCGCTGCGCCTTGCCCAGATCCCACACCGCCTTGACGCCCGCCGGCAGATCCGCAACCGGGGCTGGAATCTCCGCTGCCGCGCGCCCGGCCGTCCACACGCCTGCGACCCACGCCACCGCCGCCACCGCCACCGCCGCCATCGCTCGCTTCATGGTTCTGCCTCCTCAGGATCACCACACCCACCCGCGCACGAACGTCGTTCGGCGCCCGGGACGCCTCGTTCGGCCGTCAACGCCGCGCCAACCCCGGCGAAGAGTCTGACTGTGAAATGCCGGCAGGCGTACGCTTTCCGTGGGGGGGGGAGGCGAGAAAGACGAGTGTCTTCTCCTGGATTCGATATAGCGCGACACTGTATCCTGGACTGCCACCCCGTCGGGCGACAATAGCTGATCTTTCAAGGGGATGGCCGTTCTTCAGGAGCCTGAATATAGTCATTGACATAGTCATATAGTAGATCTAAATTATGACCATGAATGGTTTTCATGTTGGGGGTGGTTTGCGATGAAGATGGCCAATGTCGCGGAGATCAAGGCGCATTTCAGTGAATTTCTTGCGCTTGTTCAGGCGGGGGAGGAAGTGCAGATCTGCAAGCGCAATAGGCCCGTCGCGCGAATGATTGCGGAACCGGGGCTGGCCTGTGAGAACCGTACGCAACTTGGCTGCGGCCGGAAGAGCGTGAAGGTGATGTGTGATCTCACAGAGCCGGCGATTCCGTCCCGGGACTGGGACATGTTGGGGGAGGGGCAATGAGGGTCCTGTTGGACACGTGTGCCATCATCTGGAGCGTATCCGATCCCGATGCGCTTTCTTCGCAGGCCCGCGAGACGCTGGCGGCCCGCGGTACGGAAGTGTTTGTTTCGCCCTTGAGCTGTGCCGAACTCGCCTGCCTCTCGAACCGCGGCAGGATTGGGCTCGACCGGCATTGGAAGACCTGGTTTCGCCACTACATTGCTCTGAACGGCTGGAAACCAATCGGCATTGATCTTGCGATTGTCGAGGAGGCGTACTCTTTACCGGAGCCTTTTCACGCGGACCCGGTAGACCGGGTTCTTGTCGCAACGAGTCGTCTGAAGTCTCTGCACGTGATCACAGCCGACCGGAAGATTCTCGACTATCCGCACGTCGAGACGGTCTGGTAGCCGGATTGTTGACGAATAGGCCATCCACATGCCGTGCTCGGACGCCCTGTGCGCCCGCGCTCCCCCGAACCGTTCCCATCCTTTCGATCCGTTCCGCGGTCCTCCCAACCGGCGTAATCCTGATCGTCTGGCCCGCCCCGGCGGGAGTCGTGAAGGAGAGCGAACACGACGGCGTGAGATCCTTCCGTACGCCCGTCTGGGTCCTTGTGTCCTGTGTCCGCTGGGTCTGGATCACTTTGTCGTTCAGCCAGATCGCGTATTCCATATCCGCCGGAAGACCGGTGATCAGGTGTTGGGTCTCGCTCTCCTCCTGAATGCGGTAGCTGAGGGATTCATCAGCGCCCAGCACGTCCTTGTTCTTGGCAAACCACACGATCGCATTCGGCTCGCCGCGCTCGCCCTTGATGAAGCCGCCCAGCATGTTGTCGGTCTCTATTCGCGTGATAGCCGGGACGGAAACCTCATCCTTGTCCACGGGCATGAGCACGTTCAGGAACAGGTCGCGTTCCGCCGGCGCCGGCGGCTGGACCTCGATCCGCCAACTGCCCGGCACGTTGGGGGACCGGTTGGACTGGTCCTTCTCGGGCAACGGGTAGTTCTTGCCGTTCACCTCGAACTCGCGTCCCGGCCCGCCCGTGAGCGTTACCTTGCCACCCCGCGGCTCGAGCATGCCCACGTAGAGCTTGCCGGCCCCTCCCGTGGCGCACCAGGTATCGGAGCCGACCTGCTCGGGCTTGTTCTCGGTGTGCAGCATCCATTTCTTCGCGTACTCGGGCCGGGTCGCCTGGACTCGGTCGAAGAGCACGATCGTCGGCGTGTTCGTTTTGAGCTTCGGGCGCAGGAAGACGAGTTCCCGCGTGAAGCTCCCGAGCTTGTGCGGGCTGTAGGCGCGCGTGGCATTGCCCAGCACGCGCACATAGTCCCGGGCCGTATCGAAAACGAGGATATCGCCGGTATCGTACTGCGGGTCGCGCAGGGCCTGCCGCATCGTCCTCGGGTGGTTCCCCTTGCCGTCGCGTGTGTAGAGGAAGATCTGCCCGCCGTCATTGGCGCCGCCGCCGAAGTTGGCCGTGCAGTCTTCAGCCGGGTCAAAGACCGTGATGGTATTGTGCGCCACGGTGCGGGAATAGTAGTTGAGCCAATGCCGGGTATACCACGAGTCATAGCCGCCGCTGTCGAGGGCCAAGTGACCTTTCCTGTAGATCGTGAAGCTGTTCTGGTCGTAATGGTCGTGGCCGCCGAAGAAATCGCCGCACTGGAACGTTACCACCGTGGCGTCCGGCTCGTACCAGCCGGAGCGGATCACCACCAGGCCCGCGCCCTGAAAATGGCGTGAGAGCGGCAGGTCGTCCGGCGGCGTTTCCGGCACCGCCGGGTCATACCACAGGATATCGTACCAGGAATCGCCGCTCCAGGTTATCGGATCCGTTCTGTGATTGACGTACCATTGCGCGTGCGGATTGCGATAGCGCGAGGCGAGCAGGCTCATGTACTTGCGCTCCCACGCGCTGACGCCG
>JAFGHX010000369.1 GCA_016929905.1 Kiritimatiellia bacterium | reverse complement strand
GAGAAGTGGACGTACATGCGGCTCGATGGCCCGTCGGGCGGGATCGTCGAGCTGGCGACCCGCGCGGAGTTCCCGACGCTCGACGCCTACGCAAACGATCTGGCCGCGCGCCACGTGGCGTTCAGCGCCGACCCGCTCTGGGCGGAAGTGGACGCGCGCGACCGCGAGGCCGGGCGCCTGGTGCGCATGCGGCTCGAGTATCAGCCCGAACGGCGTTGGGTGAACGGCAGGGAGCTTTCGGAGCAGGAGGCGCTCGGGCACGGGCTGATGGACTCGCCGTGGGCGCACTGGGATCCCGCGACCCGGCGGCTGACCGTCGCGCGGGACGGCTACCCCACGCTGGTCTACGACTGGGACGACGCGAAGAGGGAGGAAGGCCGATGACTAATACACTAGCGCGGATAGCGCACGGGTTGACTCTGGCGGCAACGATTGCCGGACTGTTGACGCCCGCGTTCGCCGGGGTGCCCGCGGACACGGGATTGAAGGAGCGGCAAGCCGCTGTTCTGCGGCTGGCACTCAATGACCACGCGGCCGCCCGGCTGACCCCGGACCACGCCTACTCGACGAACCGGAGCGATTCCGTACGTATCGGCAGCGACGCGGCGGCGCTGGTTGGCCGCCTCGAACTGGAACGCCGCGGCCTGCCCGGCGGGCTCAGCCCGCGCGACGGGGGCGTCCTTGCGGGCAACATGGCGCGGACACTCGTGAGTTATGTGGGCACGAAAGAGAAGCGCGGCCCCTGGGCCCGCCGCGGCGCGCCGGGCATGTACTTCGCGACGAGCGCGCTGTCGTACGCGCTGCACCGCTACGGGAGGGAATGGCCGGCGGATGTCAAGGAGTCCATTCGCGCCCTGATCCAGGACGGCGACTGGCTCGCTCATTCGAGGTATGTGGGCAACTGTGCAATCGACCTCGTCGCCGCCGAACTGCTGGTTGGGGAGGCGTTGGGCAACAAGTCACTCTGGGAGCGCGGCCTGGCGAATCTCGCGAGCGTCTGCGAGCACACGATGCGGCACGGCGCCATCGAGATGAACGCGCCGCTGTATACGGCGCATGATTTTCCGCAGCTGCTCTACCTGCAGGCGCTGAACGACCGGCGCGCGCGGAGCATGGGGACGATCCTGCTGGAGTACGTGCTGCTGGTGCAGGCGCATCTCTGGCTGCCCGGCGGCGCGTTGGGCGTGCCGCAGTCGCGCGACTACGGCGGCGGCGCCGGGGACGGGGGCAGCCGGGCCATGGAGCCGCTGCTCTGGCTGTTGATCGGCGACCCCGCCATGCGTTCGTGCGCGGAGAACGCCTATCTCACGGTCGTGCCGGCGGCCGCCGTCGAGTACGCCGTTCCGGAAACGATCCGCTCGATCTTCCTGGACAAGGGCGAAGGCTACACGTTCTGGACCCGCATGCCGGCCGTACACGGGCGTGGCCGGACGCCCTACTCGGTCAACGCCCTGGGCCTCGAGGGCGAACAGGTCTCGCCCTGGCAATGCGTGATGTTGCCGGACGGCATCGCCGCCTTCGGCGTCGCCTACGGGTGGACGATGAACGGGCACGTGAGTTCCGGCGTGTATGTGCGAAGGCCGGCCGGCGGGTTCGCGATCCTGTACCAGTACCAGCCGAACGTGACGGGCGACACGGACGACACCGGCGCGACCCGGATCCTGGGCGCCACCGGGCAGAACGCGGACCCGGACGACTTCCAGAGCGAGCTGTACGATTACGAGCGGCTCGTGCATGACCGGACGCTGCTGATGCTGTGGGACCCGACGACCAACAGCAAGCCGACCGGCGTCGTGCGCACGTACCCGGACACGCGGGTTCACCTGCCGGACTGGCGGTCGCTCGGCGGCGAGGCATGCCGCGGCGACTACTGGCGAGTCGGCCGGTTGGGCGAGGTGTACATCGGGTACTGCCCGCTCGGCAAGGTGAGTGTCGAAGAATCGAGGGAACGCAAGAGCGGAGAGAAGTGGACGTACATGCGGCTCGATGGCCCGTCGGGCGGGATCGTCGAGCTGGCGACCCGCGCGGAGTTTCCGAGCGTCGAGGCGTACGCGGAGAACCTGTCGGCGCGGCACCTCGTGTTCAACACCGATCCGCTCTCGGTAGAAGTGGATGCGCGGGACCGCGGAGCCGGCCGCCTGGTGCGCGTGAAGCTCGAGTTCCGGCCCGAACGGCGCTGGGTGGACGGCAGAGAACTCTCGGAGCAGGAGGCGCTCGGGCACGGGCTGATGGAGTCGCCCTGGGCGCGCTGGGACCCCGCGACGCGGCGGCTGGCCGTGAACCGCGACGGCTACCCTACCCTCGTCTACGACTGGGACGACGCGAAGGTGGAAGTCAAGCCAGCGCGGTAGGGGTTGGCTCGGACGACGGAGGAAGAACTGCCCGCGAAACGTCGCGAAAGAGGCGCGAAAAGCAGAGCACGGAAGGCGTTGGCTCGATACACTGCATGCTTGGCTCGGGAAGAGGTGTTGCGGGAATCGAAAGGATTGCCACGAGGCGACGTTGCGAGAGGCAATACGACGTGGTCAGCCTCGTGACAATCCTCGATTCCCACAACGATCGCCTTCAGAGGCGGGAAAGGAATAGGGATGCCGACAAGAGTGCTGCTGGACACCGACATTGGCTCGGACATCGACGATGCCGTCTGCCTCGCCTATCTGCTCGCCAATCCGGAATGCGAGTTGCTGGGGATCACGACGGTCTGCGGCGACACGGCACTGCGCGCGAGCGTGGCATCCGCGCTGTGCAAAGTGGCCGGTCGATCGGTCCCGATCTTTCCGGGCCGGGCCGATCCGTTTCTGATCCCCCAACGGCAGCCCGATGTGCCGCAGAGCGCCGCCTTGACGCGCTGGCCGCATGACGATTCGTTCCCGCGCGGGGAGGCGGTGGAATTCATGCGCCGGACGATCCGGGCGAATCCGGGCGAAGTCGTGCTGTTGACGATCGGCCCGCTGACGAACGCCGCCGCGCTGTTCGCGGCCGACGCCGACATTCCCGGGTTGCTCAAGGGCCTTGTCATGATGTGCGGCTCCTTCACCGATCGGATCTCCGACCTCGGCCGCCGGGAATGGAACGCGATGCTCGATCCGGCGGCTACCGCCATCGTCTATCATGCCCGGCCGAAGGTACACCGCTCGATCGGCATCAACGTGACGACCAAGGTCTGGCTGAAAGCGGACGAGGTGCGCGCGCGATTCACGGCGCCGTTGCTGCGGCCCGTCCTGGATTTTGCGGAAGTGTGGTTCGAGAAGTGCAAGGGGATCACGTTTCACGACCCGCTGGCGGCCGCGACGATTTTCGACGACAGCCTTTGCGGGTTCGAACGGGGCCGCGTCGAAGTGGAATCGACCTCGGCGCGGCTGGCGGGCGTCACCTATTGGGAGGCCGCCGCCGGCGGCCCGCATGAGGTCGCTCTGACGGTGGAACCGGAGCGGTTCTTCGGCCACTATTTCTCGTTCTTCCCGTCGTGAGAGGGGCGGGCCTAATCATCGATTTCGTCGCGAGGGCGCGACCCGGAGCAGGAGGGAGGCCAAGCGGTGATTGTGACGGATGTACACGAACATGCGCGGCGTGCCGCCATCGGCGGGCGTACGGCGGCGCGTCTGTTCGGGATTGAGGGCGTCAGGCGCGCGTGAAACTCGAGTTCCGGCCCGAACGGCGCAACATGGAGGTGCCGCATGAACGTAGGACGGATCGTGATCGTTCGCGCCACGGCTTGCCTCGCCTGCGGCATGGGATTCGCCGCTGGGGAACCCGCGCCGCAGAGCCCAGGCTCGAACGACGTGAGCCTCAAAGACTTGCGCCCGTCGCATCCCCGGCTGATTCTCACGAAGGAGCGCATCGCGGCCTTACGTGGCTTGGTTGCCTCCGACCCGGTCGCGGCCGACTACCTGGCGCAGATCCGACGGCGCGGCGCCGCCATGTTGAAGCAGGCGCCGGTGACCCGCACACCCGACCCGCGCGGCCATATCCTGGGGGTGAGCCGCCGGGCGCAGAGGCGGATCGCTACGCTGGCGTTCCTGTACCGGATGGACGGCGATCGCCAGTGGGCGGACCGCGCGATCGCGGAGTTGCGCGCCGTCAGCGGTTTCGCGGACTGGCACCCGCCTCACTTCCTGGACGTCGCCGACATGACGATCGGCGTCGCGATCGGGTATGACTGGTTGTACGACGTCCTGACGCCGGAGGACCGCGCGCTGATCCGCAATGCCCTGACGGACAAGGGCCTGAAGGAGGGCCTGTCGTGCTTTGCCCGGGCGCCGGCCAGGCAGCCGGGCGAGACGAGGCCGGGCTGGTGGGTTCCGACGAAGGGCAACTGGAACACGGTCTGCGACGGCGCGATGATCATGGGCGCGCTCGCGCTTGCCGACGAGACGCCCGAGATCGCCGCGGACCTTGTGCCGAAAGCGCTGGAGAACCTCCCCAACGCGCTGAGTCTCTACGCGCCGGACGGCGGCTGGCGGGAAGGCACCATGTACTGGGACGGCGCGACGCGGTACCTGCTGTATACCGCGTTCACGCTGCAGTCCGCCCTGGGCATCGACTACGAGGGCATGAACGAGCCGGGAATTCGAGTGACCGGCAACTACCCGTTGGCCCTGGAGGGGCCAACCGCGACGTTCAATTATGCCGACTGCTGGGAGTCGCCCCGGCGTCCGCGCACGGTGTTCTACGGGTTGGCGAGCTGGTTCCGCGACCCGGCCCTGGCTTACGTCGCGCGCGAGAAATGGGCGGGGCGAGGCGAGGCAGGGCCCTTCGATCTGATCTGGTACAGCCCGGACGGCACGGCCCAGGACCTCGCCGGAATGCCCCGCGATTTCCTTTTCCGCCGCATCCAGGTGGCTACCATGCGCTCGGCATGGAACGACCCCAACGCCGTCTTCCTCGGGCTGAAGGGCGGCAGCGCCACCTCCGACGGGCACTCCCATCTGGACGCAGGCACCTTTGTATTCGATGCCGACGGCGTCCGGTGGGCGCGCGATATCGGGGGCGACAATTACGCCCTGCCGGGATATTTCGGCAAGCTGCGGTTCACCTACTATCGCCTCACGACCGCAGGCCACAACACGCTGCTGCTGGACGGCAGGAATCAGGACCAGAAGGCGCGGGCGGCAGAAATCACCGCGTTTCATTCCAGTGCCGACCAAGCCTTCGCGATTGTTGACCTGACCGGACTGTATGCGCCGGCCGGCGCCACGCGCGTGCGCCGGGGCGGCGCTCTGCTCAACGGCCGCCGGCACCTCCTCATTCAGGACGAGATCGAGACCCGGGCGCCCGTGGATGTCGTCTGGACGATGCATACCGGCGCCGCCGATCTTGCCGTCGCGCCGGACGGCGCGCATGCGACGCTGACGCGGGAGCGGAAGACATGCCGTGTTCGGCTCCTCGCGCCGCCGGGCGCGCGCTTCACCGCCGAACGCTATCGCGTTTCCGGCGGCGTCCTGGTCGAGCCGACTCCGGAGAAGGGGGACTGGAAACTGCTCATTCGTCTCGATAAAAAGACGGCCGCCGCCCGCATCGCCGTCTTCTTCTCGCCGGGTTCGGCCGAGGCGAAGACGCCGCCGTTGACGGCGTTGGCGGAGTGGAAGTAGCCGGGAGGGCAAGAAGCATGCTGCCGACTGTCGAGTTCTGCGGACTGACCGTTTCACGCCTGATCATCGGCGCCAATCCGTTCTCGGGTTGCAGCCACCAGAACCGGGACCGCGACCGGGCAATGTACGACTACAACACGGTAGACCGCATTCACGAGACCTGGGCGCGCGCGGAGGCCGCGGGCATCAACACCATGGTCACCAACAACGAGACGCCCAAGGTCGTGCAGGCGGTGCGTGACTATCTCGGGGCGGGCGGCAGGCTGCAGTGGATCGCGCAGGTGGCCATGCACAAGAGCAACGACATGATCAAGGAGATCGAGACCGTGGTCGAGATCGGGTGCCGGGCGCTGTTCATCCACGGCGGCTGGATCGACGACTGCCACGCGAAGCGCGACGAGGCCTCCGTCCGGAAATGGATCGAGCGCGGCCAGTCGCTGGGCGTGCCCACGGGCGTCGCGGGCCATAGCCCGGAAGCGCACCGGTGGGTGTACGGGATGAACGCCGCCGATTTCCACGTCGTCTGCTTCTACCGCTGCGGCAGCCTGCACCGCGGCGGCGGGCTCGGGTTCAGGCTGCAGGACGCCCCGCCCGCCACCGCGTGCATCCGCGAGATCGCCAAGCCGTGCATCGGCTACAAAATCATGGCCGCCGGCCGAATCGATGCGCGGATGGCGTTCGACTACGCCTTCGCCAGCATCAAGCCAACCGACGTCGTCAACGTCGGCATGCACCGCGGCGACAACGACAATATGGTCGAGGAAAACGTGGAGATCGTCAACAGGATCCTGACGGCCTGACGCACGTGGGCGCGCCGGGCACGGTCGGGAACGCGACCACGGACCTGGACGCCGAGCTCTACGGGGCGGACGCTGTCGCCTGTCCCGAGGCGGAGGGGCGCGGTCCCGTGATGTTCTACGCGTTCGAGTGGCGCAACCCGCGCTTCGGCCGGCGGATCGAAGCCGTGCGGCTCAAGGGTTCGCGCGGATTCCGCGAGTGCAAGACCTGGGAGGGCTATGCGGACAGGACGATCGCCACCAACGCCATCGTCCTGGCAGCGCTCAGCGTGGTCGAGAAACGGGCCTGAGCGGCGTGTCCAGCGCACCGGCCCGGCGGCCGGCGCTGTCACGCCCCGTGCAGCCGCGCCCAGCGGCGAGGTGCCATGTGCATGATGTCCCGGAACTGTCGCACGAAGCAGGAGGGCGATGGGAAGCCATTGTCCCAGGCGATGGCTTCGATCTTCTTCTTGTTCTCCTTGAGTTCCAGGCAAGCCCTGGCAATGCGGGCTTCCGTCAGGTACTGGTAAGGCCCTTTGCCCATGACCTGCTTGAACACCTGCCGGAAGTTCGACTTGCTCATGTGGCACCGTTCCGCCATGCCGGCGACCGACAGCTTCTGCGTGTAACGGGTTTGAATCAATTGCAGCGCCGGCCGCAGGCGCTCGACTTGATCGACCGGGCACGGGACCGGAGCGAGACGCCGCCGGGCCGGGCCGGCGAGACGATTCAGCTCGACCAGCAGGCCCAGGAAGCAGGCACGCACAGCCTGCTCGTGGTACGGCCGTTTCTCTTGGTTTTCGTCGAGGATCCGCGTGATCAGGCTGACGATGTGCGGATGTTCGGCCGGCGGCAACAGATTGGGGAACCGCGGCCCGGCGAATCGGGTCGTATCAAACAGGGCGAGGTCCTTGACCGGCCCGCCAAAGAGCAGCCTGTCCGGGTCGGTCAGCGCGAACGACCACTCGCAGCGCGTGCCCTTACGGCTCCAGGTGTGGTGCGGGCTCATGGGCGGCACCACGGAGACGAAGCCGGGCCCGAAATGAAACAACCGGCCGCCGACGGCGAACACGCCTTCCCCATGATGGCAGTAGCCGATTTCGAGGCCATTGTGAGAACCGAGATAGCGTGCGCGCGCCGGTCCGCCGTCGTCGTACTGCAGGCGCACCCAGTAGAATACCGGGAAGTCCGGCGGAAGCGGATGCTTGCCGAACGCGAGAACGTCCGGTGCCGTCCCATCTTTGCTCATGGTCTTTGGCCCTCAGCGCAACGGACGGGGCCGCAGGTGTCGCGGCGTCCAGTTTCCCTGAGAGTCTACCACGGAACCGGAGCGCCGCCAATGGCACGCATGGCGCGTTGTGCGTGAATGGAGGAAGACGGACATGACAGGAAAGGCGGATTGGACGGCGCCGGCGCGACCGACCTGACCGCGCTGATCTTCAGACTGGCCGGTAAGCGGCCACTTCCCCTTCCACCGGCGGGTACGCATTGACTTCTTGCGCCCCGTGCGACCAACATTGCTGATATTGGGTTCCGTACAGGAACAGAGCCGGCAGAATCATGGTTCGACGGAGGTCAGTCCGTATCGATTATGAAACCGATCTTCTCGTGCGTTGCGAGCGGCGACCGGCCTGATCTTTCCCCTGCGAAAATCCTGCCTGCGCCCGATACGCCTGCGCGTCTGACGCAGATGACCGTGCGGCTGAGGGCAAGGTTGGGCGAGGGCGGGTGGAACTCGACCATCCTGGACTGGGGCGACGACACGTCCCGCTGCTTCAGATTGTTCACACGCCGGGCGGGCGAGGACCGCGAGGATTTTGCGTGGGATGATACGCAGCAGAATTACCTCTCGTTTCCCGCCGCCGACGGGACGTGCGACGTCCTGGAGGCGGAAGTCGCGTTCCGCAATCACAATCCCGACTGGAACCGCATGCGCATCGGCGTGCCCGCCGCGCGGATCGGCAAGGGCCGGACCTATGAGATCGTGCTGCGCTTTACCGGCCCCAGCCTGGGGCTGTACGTCGACGGCGTTCTGGTCGACGAAGATTGGCCGCTCGGCGAGGTGCCGACGTCGCCATCGGCGCTGAAGATCGGCGACCCGGGTTTTGGCGGCGCTATCGAGCGCGTTGAGGTGTGGCCCTGTGCGCTGAGCGACGCGGACATCGTGAAATACGCCGGCGGCCCGGGGGCCGTGGCCGAGCGCGAGATCGAGATCCTCGGGCCGGAGAATCCGCGTGCGCAATACTGGACGCCGCGCGGCTACAATCAGTGGGTCGGCGACGTCATGCTGGGCGACCTCCGCCAATTCGACGAACAGCGTTTTGACGTGTTCTACCTCATCGATCGCGCGCATGGCGCGCGCAAGTTCAACCGGGGCGGCCATTTCATCGCCCATATGTCGAGCACGGACCTGAAGCATTGGCGACAGCATCCACTGGCCGTGGCGATCGAGCCATGGGAGACGATCGGCACGGGGCAGCCGGTCGTTCATGACGGAAAGGTCGTGCTTGTCTATGGCCTTCATTCCGGCCGCATCATGCCCGAGTCCTCCACCGTTCATACCGAAATTGACGCGCAAGGCTGCACGGTCCCGCAACGGTTCCCGGACGGCGAACGCTATCCGGAAGGCACATCCTTTGCGGAAAGCGAAGACGGCATTCACTTCAAGAAATCCGGATGGCTCGTCCATCCTGCGCAAAATCCGAGCGTCTGCCGCGACGCCGGCGGGACGGGCTTTCTGATGCTGGCGGGGTTCGGATCGCGGGGCCTGTGGCATTCGGAGGATCTGCGCCTCTGGCAGTCGATCGATCCCGGGATCGTCCCCGTCAACTTCACTTCGCCCGTCCGCAACACCAACGAGTGCCAATGCCTGTTCGAATGGAACGGCTGGCACTACATTCTCAGCGGGCGCACGGGCTTCTGGATGTCGCGCGATCAGCGCGGCCCCTACTGGGAAGGCAAGGACGGGAAGAACACGGGGCTCGCCAGACCGCGCTGGGACGTCTACGACGGATTGATGGTTCCCATGGTGGCGCCCTTCGGGGAGAGCCGGCGCATCCTGGCGGGGAACCTCCAGGGACTGGACGTTCACTGGGGCGGGCATCTCGTGTTCCGCGAACTGATCCAATTCGCCGACGGCACGTTGGGAACCAAATGGCCGGAGGAGATGGTTCCGCCGGTCCGCGCCGCGATCGAACCGGAGCTCCGGATCGGGAGACGGAAGAGCGCAGGGCGTCCGGTTTCGGTATCCGGCTCCCCTTCCTCCTGGGCGGAGATCGCCGAGGCGCCCCGGCAAGCGCTGCTCTCGCTGCGCATGGCCGGCGCGAAGGAAACGGCCTTGGTGAGCGTCGCCCTGCTGGACGGGGAGAACAAGGGTTGCTCTCTGTCCATGCTCCCGCGGCAGGGGCGCGTGCAGTGGAACACCGTGGCCGGGCTCGAACTCCCGCCGCCGGTGCCGACGCTGGCCGACGTTCTGGCTGAGGACGAGCGTTCGCTGTGGCAGATCGCGCACGAGGTATTGAACCCGCACATGCCCTTCTTTGGGCACGACTTTGCGATCGAACATGTGGAGGGCCTGAACAAGCCGTTCGGGGTCGAGCTGTTCTACTTCTATGACCGCAAGAGCCGGAGCACGATCATCGACGCCTGCATCAACGGGCATCGAACCATGATCACGCGCAGGAAGGGACTGGCCGTGCGGACGATTCGCCTCGCGGCCGACGGCAAGTGCGATTTCCTCGATATCCGGCTTGGCGAAGTGACCTGATCGCCCTGCGCCCGCCCACCGCCGCGGAATGGCTTGCCGGTGTGCTCCGTCGTTTTTGCGTGGTTTTCCGGCGTCCTTGCACTCCCGGCGCGACGCGGAACAGGCTATGGTTGTTTCACGGGCCGTGCGCGAGCCGTACCGCCCGATGACGAGCCGGGAGCCCGGCTCGCGGGACCCGCCTTCGCTCAGACGGCTACGGCGGGCAGACTGCTCGCCCTCCAGCAGCAGGGAATCGAGCCCCTGCCCAAACTCGTGCATCGAGTGGAGGGCGAGCGTCCCGCGAGCCGGGTTTCCCGTATTCGCCCCGTCAGCTTGAGGCGGGAGAGAATCACAACAACGCGCGATGTGGGAGGAGAACGTATCATGAGTCGGAAGGCAGCGGTCGGCAGGAGCAGAGACGGCGGGGCAACGGCGATATTCCCGATTCCGCGCGAATCGAAGCGCGTGAAGGGCGTCTTTGTGCTCGACGAATCGACGATGATAGCAGTCCCCAGCAGGCCGTCGGAATCGGACATGGCGCTGGCCCGGTTTCTGGCCGCGGAACTGAGCGATCACTGGGGGCTCGGCGTCCGGATCGAGCGGCTGGGCACAATGCCGCGCGGGAAGCGCGCGATCGTGCTGGGCACGAGCCGGAACCCGCTCGTTGCCGGGCTGTGCCGCGCGGCGGGGCTGAAGGTGAGCGCGAGCTTGCCCGGTCCGGAAGGCTACGTGCTGCGGGTGGACCCGGGCCGCGCGCTGGTCGCGGGCAGCGACGAACGGGGCGCGTTCTACGGGCTTCAATCGCTGCGGCAACTGATTGTGCAAGCCGGCGCGCAGGTGCGGATCCCCTGCGTGCGCGTGCGCGACTGGCCGCACAAGCCGTTCCGCGGCATTCGCCTGTATCTGCCGGGCCGGGACAATCTGCCTTTCTTCAGGCGGTTCCTGCGCGACTTCATGGCGCTGTACAAATTCAACACGCTGATCATGGAGATGAACGCGTGCATGCGGTTCGACCGGCACCCGGAACTGAACGCCGGCTGGCTCGAGTTCGCCAAAGACCTCACGTATCGCCGGCTCAACACCCCGCCGGTCAGCCCGAAGCGCGGGCGCAGTCCGAACTCGACGCACTACGACACGGCCGACGGCGGCGTGTTGGAGAAGGAGGAGGTGGCCGAACTGGTCGCCTACGCGCGCCGGCTCCATCTCGAGGTGGTCCCGGAAATCCCGGGCCTCACGCACAGCTACTATCTGTTGACCCGGCACCGGGAACTGGCCGAATACCCGCACGAGCCGTGGCCGGACACCTACTGCCCGTCGAACCCGGGCAGTTACAAGCTCCTGTTCGACGTTTTCGACGAATACATCGAGGTCATGCGCCCGAAGCTGGTGCACATCGGGCACGACGAATGGTTTCTGCCGGACAATCTGGTCTGCGACCGCTGCAAAGGCAAAGAGCGCGCGGATCTGTACGCGCGGGACGTGCACAGAATTCATGCGCACCTCAGCAAGCGGGGCGTGCGGGCGGCGATGTGGGGCGATCATCTGATCGCGCAGCTCGGCCGGCACGGCGCGCTGTCGGCGGTGCAGGTCGACAAGTGGATTCCCAAAGACATCCTGATCTTCAACTGGATGTGGCAGGATCGGCCGAACCCCGAGGGCGCGAATCGGCCGCGGCGGAAGGGCGAAGACAACGATTTGAGCCTGCAAGCCATGGGGTTCGAGCAGATCTATGGGAATCTCGCACCCCATATCGCCGACTGGGCCCGGCGCAGCCGGCGCGAGCGCGTATCGGGCGGCGCTCCGTCCTCATGGGCCGCGACGACGGAATTCAACTTCGGCAAGGATCAGGTGCAGCGTTTCCTGCGCTGCGCCAATCTGCTGTGGGCCGTGCATTGGCCGGCGGAGCACGCCATGCGCGCGCGCCTGCTCGATCTGCTGCCGCGCGTGCGGCGCCACCTGCGAGGCGGCGCGGACCCGAGCGACGAGGCGGGGCCGGTGACGCCGATCGATCTGGGGAGCAGCCGCAACGCCGCGCCGGGCCGGCTGCTGCTGGGCCGGCGTCTGCCCCGGCTCAAGGCCGGATCGGTCCGACGCGGCGCCAAGCGTTTCGTTCTCGCCGGTCCGCGCGCGGCCAAAACGGGAGTCGTCGTCGGTGTCGAGGGCGACACGAAGAACCCGCTGTCGCGGGCAGCGAAGAGCATCCGAGTCGGCCGTGACGTGAGCAGCCTGCTCTTCCTGCATGCCTGCGCCCAGCCGTCCGGGAACGTGTTCGGCTATCGCAGCATCTTCAGTTTTCCGGAATCGGCCGACTTGCTCGGCTGGTACGAGATCGAGTATGAAGATGGGCTGGTCGAGACGCTGCCGATCCGCTACGGGCTGAACATTCGCGAGTGGGAAAGCGCCGAGGACGCCGCGCGCGGCGGCCAGGTGAACTGGTGGGTGGTGGGCGACCGCCAACTCTACGCCGCCGATGCGGTCGAGTGCGCCGGCGCCGGCGGCGGCGAGCCGGCGACCTTCTTCGCCTGCGAGTGGCGCAACCCGCGGCTCGGCAAGGCGATCAAGGAGGTACGCCTCAGGGGCGCGCACGGCTGCCACACACTGACGACGGGGCGGCCGGACACCCTGATTCCGAGCAACGCGGTGGTGCTGCTCGCCTTGAGCGCGACCGAGAAGCGCGCCTGAACAGCCGTCTGCACGCGCCGCGCCACGGATCTTCGCGCGCCCGAACAGGAAGGAGAACAGACCCATGACGGAGGTGACGAACCAGACAGCGCCGAACCACGCGCGCGCGTTACCGCAGCCAGGTGCAGACCCGACCCAGGCGCCGCCGTGGTGGTTGACCAAGCCGAAAGAGATCCGGGCCTTCCTTGAATCGCTCGCGGGGGTCACGGTGGAGGAAATCGGCCAGACCGCCGGCGGCCGCCCCATCGTGGCGGCGGCCTGGGGCGAACGCGAGATGCTGCCGGGCCGCACATCGAGCAGCCTGCAGCAGGCGATCGCCGGGCGCGATCCGAGCGCGTTCTACGGCAAAGGCGAGCGGCGTCGGCAGGTCCTGCTGTTCGTGGGCGCCACGCACGGCACGGAATGCGAAGGCACCGTCGCGATGCTCAACTACCTGAACATCGTCGTAACGGGCAAGGATCTGCTCGGGCGGGAGTGGCCGGCGATGGCTGAGGAGGGGCGCCGGCACCGCTTCCTGATCGTTCCGATTCTGAATGTGGACGGCCGCGAGCGGGCCCTCGACCACGTGAGTTGGCTGAACGTGAACCCCGACTACCACGCCATGATCTCGCAGGGCATGCGCCATAACGGCGAAATCATCCACTGGCCGGCCTCCAAGCTCTATCAACCGATGAGCACGGCGCAGTTCCGCATCGTAGGCACCTACATGAACGACGCCGGCATCAACCTGCTGGGCGAGCCGCCGTTGGGCGCGGATGCGCAGCCGGAGACCACGGCGTGGCTGCGTTACGCGCGCCGTGAGCTGCCGGACTGCGTCCTGTTCTCGCACTCGGACAACGGGTCGCTGGTCGAGGCGCCGAACACCTTCATTCCATCGCACTACCGGCAGCGCGTCGCTCAGATCGCCGCACTGGTCGGCATGCGCTGCCGGCGTGCGGGACTGGCCAAGAGCGGGATCGTGCAGCGGCCCGGCCCCTACAGCGGCGAGACCTGGGGCCAGGAGGCGATGGCCTATCACGCGTGCGGGGCGTTGCCGCTCCTGGTCGAGTTCCCGCAGGGCTGGAAGAACGTGCCGGACACGCATCAGGGCATCCTGGATATCGGGCTGCACGCGATCGACGAAATCTGCGCGTTCGGCAACCGCTACCGGTTCCGGCCGAGAGACCCGCAGAAGGCGTAAAGGAGGGCATGCGATGCCGAACGAGAAGACGATCATGTTTCTGGGCGCCCATGCGGACGACATGGAACTGCGCGCCGCGGGTACACTGGCGAAGTACATGGCCAAGGGGTACCGCGGCGTATCCGTGATGCTGACGAACAACCTGTGCGGCGCATCGGTGACGGGGCGCAAGGAGGACTACTTCGTCCTGGGCCCGCGCGAGACGATGGAGGTCCGCCATCGCGAGGCGCGCGCGGCCGCCGAGATCCTCGGCGTGACGCTCGAGTTCCTGGACTTCAAGGAGAACAGCTACGTCCGGGACGGGAAGCGCGTGTTCTTCGGCGAGCCGGCCTACGACGATCCGGACCTGCCCGGGCGGCCGCCGCTGGTCGCCGCGCAATACCTGGAGTCGAGTATTCGCGACGTGGCCGACGTGCTGGTGAAATACGCGCCGGAGATCGTCGCCACCCACTCGATCGCGAACGGCAACCCGGAGCACGGCGCGGCCGCGCACCTCGTGCACAGCGCGTTCCGGCTGGCCGCGCGCGAGGTGGCGCTGGGCGAACTGTGGTTCACGGCCAGGCGCCAGAGCAGCGGCGACGTGCTGCTGCTCGCGCCGGACGTGCTGATCGACATCACCGACTGGATGGAGATCAAACTGCGGGCCATGGCCTGCCACAAGAGCCAGTACCTGGATACCGAACCGCAACGCGAGCGGGCGCTGCGGCAGTGTGCCTGGTGGGGCGGCGTGGCCGGGGTGACCTATGCCGAGCCGTTCAAGCGGGTGGCCAGCGCCCGGCACACGTGAGGAGGGGCGGCGCGCGGCGGGCCGTGGCGGCGGGGCAGAGAGGGGCAGACGGAATGCGGATGGCGTTCTCGTTCGACACCGAAGATTTCGTGACGCCGGAAACGGATGACGCGCTCAAGGCGCTCGCACAGACCGCGTCGCGGCTGGGCGTACGTATCTGCTTCGCGCTGGTCGGCGACAAGGCGCGCGCGCTGTGGACGCGGGGCCGCCGGGACGTGATCGAGGCCGTCAAGGCGCACGAGGTGCACTATCACTCCAACACGCACATGTTCTGGCCGAACACGTCGCGGGTGCTCGCCGGCATGACGTGGGACGAGGGGCTCGACTTCGTCCTGCACCACGAGCGGCACGGCGTCGAGGATGTCGCCGAGGTCTTCGGCCGCCGGCCCGTGGCCTGGATACGGCCGGACGGCAACCAGGCGCCGCAGGAGATCTACGCCATGCGGCTGCTGGGCATGGAGATGTTCCTGCCCTGCTCCTACCTGCCGCGCGCCGGCGGGCTGATCTGGTACATGAACATGCTGCTCGGCCCGTACAACTTCCCGTTCGACCGCTACCTGCGCGCCGGGCAGACGGCCGCCGACATGGAACGGGACTTCCTGGCTTTGAAGAAGAAGGTGGCGGGCACGGGCACCCCGCTCGTGATGGGGTCGCACCCGTGCAAGTACACGACGGACACCTTCTACGACGTGCACAACATCCGGCCGAAAGGCAACATCCCGCCCAAGGCCAAGTGGGTGCCGCCGCCCGTCGTGGCGCCGGCCGAGCTGCGGCGCCGCGTGCGGGTGTTCGAAGCGCTGTTGAAACTGGCGCGGCGGCAGCGCGACGTCGAGCTGGTGACGCTGACGGACCTGGTCGCGCTGCACCGGGAGGCGAGCCGCTGGATCTCGGCCGCGCAGTTGCGGCGCGCCGCGGCGGCGGCGCGGCGGCGATTCGACTACCAGCGGCTCGGCGCGGGCTGGTTGTCGGCGGCGGACATCTGCGGCGCGATGTCCCTGGCCCTCACGCACTGGCAGGCTGCCGGCGCGCTGCCGACGCGCGTGCCCGTGCGACGCGTGCTGGGCCCGCCGGAACCCGCGCGCACTCTGGCGACACCGCGGCGGAGCACCGCGCGGCAGGTGGCGGCCGCTTGCGCCCAGATCGAACGTGAGATCGACGTCCACCATCGGCTGCCGAGCCAGGTGCTCCTGGACGGGAGGCGGGTTCCGCCGACAACATTCTTCATGGCGATGGCCGACGCGCTCGAGCAGGCGGCCGGCAGGCGAGCCGGCGCGGTGCGGCTGCGACCGCAGCCGGCCCATCCGCGCTGTCAGCGCGAGCTGTTCGCGGACGTGCGGATCGGCGCACACTCGCTGCCCGAGGGCTTCGATCCCGGCCGCATCCGCACCTATACCTGGCAGCAAAGCTGGTCGGCGCGGCCGGCCGTCGGCGGGCAGGCCTGAGGACATGTGTTCAGCCTGCGCAATCACGCGGTTCGCCTACCGGCCCACGCCCCGGCCCGAGGCGGAGCCGGCCCGGCCCTGACGGCCATAGCGTCCGCGCGTGTCTTCCTGCCGCGCAGCAGATGGCGGGGCCGCCCGGAGTCCCGTTTGACAAGCGGCAGGGTCTGCGCTCGACCGGCCCCGCCGGGCCGCGTGATCGCGAATGCGCGCGAGGCCGGGGAGACGGAAGACAGATTCCCCATCCGAATTTCGGCGAGAATCCGCGATTGGGATCTTGCAGGCTGCACGGTCCCCTGCCATGATCGATGATGGGAGTACGATGATGGTGACGATGCCGCGCAAGAAAGCGAAGCAGAAGGGATCGCATTCCATGTTGATTTCCACCCTTGTCCTGTTCGCGGTAGCCCTGATCCTGTTCGTGGTTGCGTTTTCGAGAAAGGACGCCTCGCACGTGCGGGGAACAAAGATGGCCTGGCAGATGCTGGTCGAGACATTGCCGCTCATCGTGGCGGCATTCTTCGTCGCAGGGCTGGCCATGGCGCTCTTGCCAAAGGAATCCCTGACGAACTGGGTCGGGCCCGAGTCCGGATGGCGCGGCATATGGGTCGGCACCGCGGCGGGTGCGCTCACACCCGGCGGCCCGTTCATCACGTTACCCATTGTGGTGGGCCTCATGAAGGCCGGGGCGGGCGCCGGCACGATCGTCGCCTTTCTCACAAGCTGGTCGCTGCTGGCCGTGCACCGCATCCCCATGGAGATCGGGATACTCGGCTGGAGAATGGCGGTCATCCGCTTCCTCGCCGTCTTCTTCTTCCCGCCCGTCGCCGGGCTGATCGCGACGTTCGTCGCCAGAGGGTTCCGCCTCGGATGAGCCGCCTCGGCCAGTCGCCGCCATCGCGCCCGGGCCAAGGGTTCGCGCAGAAATAAGTTCACATCTTGCCGGCGGCTGTTTTGCCCATGCTCAAGGCGCGCGCGAGGAGCATACCCGCCGGGTCTGTGACGAGCGCGCAACGCCGAGCACGGGCAAAACAGCCCCAACCCGAAGGGGTAGGCCAATGTTGTGCCGGCTCTGCCGTGCCGGTGGAAGACAAGGATCTCACTGATGGCCCCCTGATCTTTCGCCCTAATCTGCTTGGACAGCCGTATCGCCACGACTGGCGAACCGCAGTCTTGCGCC
The DNA here is from genome assembly GCA_016929905.1 of Kiritimatiellia bacterium. Lineage (GTDB taxonomy): Bacteria > Verrucomicrobiota > Kiritimatiellia > JAFGHX01 > JAFGHX01 > JAFGHX01. The sequence continues at coordinate 97,710 of JAFGHX010000369.1, read as the reverse complement.
GCGAAGGCGAACAGGACGACAAAGATGCCCAGAACCAGCCCCTGCACGGCCGCGCGGGGGCCGCGCGCCCGTGAGGGGCGACGTTCGGCAGCGGAGAAAGAGAGCACCCCTTGGGATGCAGATGCGGCAATGGTCGAAACACCGGACAGTCTCGTCAGAGACCGGCAACATGATACAGCTGACTCTTCCGCATATCATCCCATTCGGCAAGATATGCGGCAGGATGGCCAAGAAATGCGCGCTTGGCAAGCCACCTCTCAAGCGGCAACTTTCCCACTTGACCTTGATCATCCCCTTCGGAATGATATCTGGATCCGTAGAATCACTTGTTCGGCTCGGAGAAATGAACTGACTCGACGTGAACGACGGTATTATGAAGAAGGGCAATAAGACAGAGTCCGTGGACGACCTGCGCCCGGAATACGATTTCTCTCAGCTCAAAGGCGGAGTCCGAGGGAAATATGCCAAACGATTCCGTGCCGGCACTAATCTCGTGCGTCTTGAGGCGGACGTTGCACGCGTCTTCGACGACGATGCTTCCGTCAACAACGCATTGCGTTCCCTCATAAGGATCGCCAAGTCCCAGGTCAAAGCTGCCCACTAGGGCGACGAACCACGAAATGCACCGTACCCGGCAACCGCGCCGAAGCGCGGTCACCGGTCCGGTGATTTCCACGTTCGGAGCGACACCGGAAGAAACGGAACAAGAGAGTTTCTTTGTCTTACTCTTTGTCCTGCTCTTCGTCTGCAGCCCGGCGAGACAGACCATCGGTCTGAAGGGAGGGCTGCCTGTCCGCCGGCGGCGGAAGGCTGTGCCGAGCCGCTTCCACGGGCAAGTCCGGGACTGGCGGGCGGCTCGGCGCAGCCTCGCCCTCCAGCAGAAAGAACACCGAACGTTCCGGGACAACTGACAACGGACTCCGAACCCAGCGCAGGATATCGGCGCGAAGACGCGCCGAATCCTCAGCGCCTCCGTTCGTCGGCGATCGCGGCGGAAGAGAAGAAGCAAGAGGGACTTGCCAACACCTGAACTGTACGTTATCCCGTCCATATGAAAGCCATAACCTACACGGCGGCCAGAGAGAACCTTGCACGCACCATGTCGCGAGTGTGCGAGGATCACGATCCCGTCGTGATCACCCGGCGTCGAGACCAAGCTGTCGTCATGATTTCTCTTGACGACTACGAGTCGCTGGAAGAAACGGCCTACCTCCTGCGCAGCCCGAAAAACGCAAAGCGCCTGCGCGAAGCCGTTGACCAGTTACGTGCGGGAAAAGGGCGCAAGCGAAGGCTGCCGGAGCTGACATGACTGTCGTCTTTGCGGATCGAGGATGGGAGGATTTCTGTTACTGGCTTGAGCACGATCGAAAGATGGCGACGCGAATCGTGCGTCTCATCAAAGACATAGACCGTGAACCCTTCGAAGGTCTGGGCAAGCCGGAACCCTTGAGGCACGACTTCGCCGGTTTCTGGTCTCGGCGCATCATTGCGGAACGCCGTCTCGTATATGCTGTCGAGAAGGGTGAAATCCAGATTGCCCAGGCCCGATATCATTACTAGCCGAACATGCGACGGAAGCACCGAACCGCTACGCTTCCGTACGATCCCCGGACTGGTAGATGAAGCGGGAGGGTGACACGCCGAACGCGGCGCGGAACGCGCGCGAGAAGTAGGCCGGGTCGGCGAACCCGACGGTTTCCGAGACCTCGCGCACTTTCATCTGCGTCGAAAGCAACAGTTCCCGCGCGCGTTCGAGGCGCAGGCGGTTGCGATAGGCGACGGAGGTGGTGCCGAACGTCTTGACGAACAGCATTTGTGCGTGAGAGTGGGACAGTCTGATCTGCGCGTAAATCTCCTCCATCGGCATATCGCGGCACGCGTGTTTCTCGATCAGCCCGCGCAGGCGCACGACATCCCGGTGCGCATGCCGATCCTGCGCGCGGGTCCGCGCTTCGCAGTAGAGCCCCACCGCTTCGAACAGGAGCGTGGTGCGTTGGAGCTTGCCGAGCACGTCCGCGTCCGACAGGTTGCCGATCTTCAGAAGGATGTCTCTCAGCCGGTTGGCGAGCGCGGCGCTGATTTCCTTCAGGTACGGCGCCTGCATCTGCTGGTCGCCCAGCGTGACGGTGCCGACGGCCCTTGCGCCGGGGGTCTTGCGGATCAGCCCGTACCCGTGGAACAGCAGGAAATACCCCTCGATGGGCGGGTCGCGCAGTTCCTGCCGGACCGTCCCGCGCGGCACCAGCGTGGCGAACGGGGGCGTCACCTCGAACACCTCGTCCATGCGGTAGGTCGACCGGCCCTTTGTCCAGACGGCGAGCGAGTCCGCCGGGACGACCAGCTCGCGGCGCGGCGGCCGCTGGTCCGTGCGGTAGCCGCCGTCGCCCAGCGCCAGGATGTCGGGTACGGTCAGAACCGGCGTCGGATCGGGCATCGGGTCCATCTCCCTGTCGTTCCGGGAGAGTTAATCCGCTTCCGTGCCGGAATGCAACTGCAATCCGGCCGCCGGATCCGCGCGCGCCGCTCGCGGATGCCGCCCTACGGCCACTCGGCGTCGACAAAGAGTCCAAGTTTTCGACGAACTCTCAGACTTCCCGCGTTGGCGCGCAGGCGACTACACTTCCTTAGTGCTCCCCGGCGTAAATACGCTAACGTTAGCGCATTTACGCCGGGGAGCACTAAGCGAGAGAGAGGCGGACTCATGGGTTACACCGATCGCGTGTACATCGGGACCATTCTGCTTGAGAGGAATCGGTGGTCGAGTAGGGAGCCGTCATTCCTGGTGTCCGACTGGGCCCGGCGCATGGCGGATGCCGGCTTCGACGGGATCGAGTTATGGGAGAACCATGCGCTGAAGACATCGCCGGACGAACGCCGGAGGCTCAAAGCCTCGCCGTGCCCGGTCGTCATCTTCAATTCCTATGCGGGCTGCGCCGACGCGGAGCGTGCGCAGCGCGAGCAGGCCGCGCGGATGGCGCGGTTCTTCTCCGCCGCGGGCATGAAGTACAATTTCGGCGACGACAAGGAGAAGCACGCCGAATACGCGTGCAACGTGAAGCGTTGGCGCGAGGCGCTGCCCGACGCGTTCCGCCTGCTGTGCGAGTGTCACGGGCGGACGTCGGTGGAGGAGCCGGAAGTCGCCGCCGAGACGTTCGATGCACTCGGCGACGGCGGGTATGAAGCGATCGTGCACGCGATGGACCGCGACGAAGGCAGGTTGCGGCGATGGTTCGAGTGCCTGGGCGCCCGGATCACTCACGCTCACGTGCAGCTGCGCGCGGCGCCTCCGGCCAAGCCGGCGGTCATGCGCCTTTCGCAGGATCCGGAGTTCGTGAAGGAACGGGTCGCGCTCTTGCGCGAGCTCGGCTTTCGGGGCTCCTGGACCCTCGAGTTCACCGAAGGGATGCACGCAGCGGACATCGGGCAACTGTTCGAGAACGCGGTTGCCGACATATCGTTTCTCAGAGAATGCCTGCGGGCATGCGGGGCGCGGGAGAGGGCAGCGGCGCGATGAACAACATCAGAGACCATCTCTGCCGGGTCGCGGCGGAGATCACCGACAATTCGCTGGCGGGGATCGAATCGAAGACGCAGTGGCTGCGGGAACGTCCCCGGCGTCTCCGGCAATACCTGGAGATGCAGGGCATTCCGGAGTGGGCGCCGAAGGAGAAGCGTTCCCCGCTGAACGTCACGGTGACGGGACGCGTCGAGCGCGACGACGTCGTGATCGAGAAGCTGCACTACGAAGCGCTGCCCGGCCTGTACGTGACCGGCAACCTGTACGTGCCGCGCCATATCGAGGCACCTGCCCCGGCGGTGCTTTACGTCTGCGGGCACGCGCGGAAGCAGCGTGTCCACTACCAGGCGCATCCGCGTCGCTGGGCGCAGCTCGGGTTCGTGGCGCTGCTGATCGAGACCATCGAGCACGGCGGGCTGGCGGGCGACCATCATGCCGAGTCGAACAAGGGCGCCTACAACTGGTACAGCCGCGGCTACACGCCGGCCGGTGTGGAGCTGTGGACCGGCGTGCGCGCGCTCGATCTGCTCCAGGCGCGCGAGGAGGTGGATCCGGAAAAGTTGGGGATCACCGGCATTTCCGGCGGCGGCGCGGTGTCCTGGTGGGTCCCGGCGGCGGACGAGCGGGTCAGAGTCTCGGCGCCCGTCTGCGGAACGGGCACGGTCAAGGCCCATCTCAGGGAGCGCACCTGGGACGCGCACTGCGCGTGTATCATGTTCCTCAACACGTACCGGCAGGACCTGGCCGACTGCGGCGCGCTGATCGCGCCGCGCCCGGTCCTGATCGGCTCCGCGGACCGCGACGCGATCTTCAGCATCGCGTCGATCCGCGAGACGCATGCGAAGGTCAAGCGCATCTACGAGCTGTACGGCGCGGGCGCGGACTGCCGGCTTGTCGAGACGCCCGGCCCGCACTCGTATCACCGGATATCGCGCACACAGATCTTTTCGTTCTTCATGAAACACCTGATGGGCAAAGACGTGGCGCCCGAAGAGGTCGACGACATTGCCGATCCGGTCGAGACGGAGGAAACGCTCAACGTCTGGGTGAACGGAATGCCGCCCGACGAGCGGACCTCGACGATCGACGAGACGTTCGTGCCCGTGGCGGCTGCGCCGCGGATCAGGACCCAAAAGGACGTCGTGACACGGCGCAAGGCGCTGGTGGCGGCGCTGCGCGAGAGGACGTTCGGACATTTTCCCGAAACGCCGTGCCCGCTCGATGTGGAAACGCAAATCGAGTGGGGCGCCGGCACCATGGGCGCGCGCATCGCGTTCAACTCCGAACCGGACTGGCGCCTGCACGCGACGCTACGGCGTCCGGACGCCGCGTTGGAGAAGGCGGCGCCGGTGCTGGTCTTTCTCTGTTCCTTTCCGCCGCCCCCCCGCCACCAGGGCGCGGAATTCAGGCATGTCACGGAGGGTTTCGATCCGTCCCGGATCTGTCTCGAGCATCTCTCAGACTTGCCCGTCAGCCCATCCAGCGCCTATCCTTCCGGCAGACGGCCGTGGGCCGGGCCGGCGCCGGGCCGCCGGCGCAAGTCAAACCGTATCGAAGCACGCCAACACACGAGTCGGGGCCGGTCAGCCCTCAGATCGGCGAGGATGGCCGTTTCGAGAGAGGCCCCGAAGTCCCCGACAGAGTTCTCGACGAAGTTTCAGCTCAGGAGGAACGCCGATGAAGAGGCAAACGGCGGGAATGCTGGTCGTGGCCTATTGCGCCGGCGCCGCGATGGCGGCCGAAGCCGCCACCTATTGCGTAGCGACCGACGGGAACGACGCGGACCCGGGCACCGAGGCGCAGCCGTGGCGGACGCTCAAGAAGGCGGCGGCGTCCGTGCAGCCCGGGGACACCGTGCGGATACGGGCGGGCGATTACTACGTGGGCGAGAGCTGGACTGTTCGCCGGGCAGGGACGGAGGCGGCGCCGATCACATATCGTGCGTACGGGGACGGCGAGGTCCGGATCACGAACTCGAAAGTGGTGCCGCCCGCGTCCTGGACGCATGTGCGTGACAGCATCTACTCCGCGCAGGTGACCGGATCGGTCGCGGCGGTCTTCCAGAACGGCATTCCGCTGCACAGCCCGGGACGTCGCGCCAAGATCCACTCGGTGGACAGCCTGATCCCGAACTCCTACTTCAGAACCAACTCCACCGTCTACGTGCGGCTGGAGGACGGTTCCGATCCGAGGCAGTCGGTGATGCGGACCTCGCCCGGCCACGTCGTCCAGCTCTACGACTGCCACTACACGATCTTCGAGGGCCTCACGGTGGAGTTCGGGTATACGGGCTTCAAGAGGCAGGGCGCGGCGACGCATCACGTGACCTACCGCGGCAACACGATCCGCTCGATCATCAACCAGGGCATACAGCCCGTGCCCTCCTACTCCGTGATCGAGCGGAACCTGTTCCAGAAGATCGGGGCGAACAAGTGGACGCACGCCATCTACACATCGACGCCGGGCATCGTCATTCGCCACAACATCTTCGAGGAAATCGCGGGCGCGGCGATCCACCAGTTCAAGCAGTCGGCGATGGGGGCCGGCAAGTACGAGATCTACGGCAACGTATGCCGCAAGCCGAGGAAGATGACCTATCCCACTTCCGGCGGCGGCTACTACGTGGACATGATCATCTGGGAAGAGGGCAGCAACCGGATCTACAACAACGTGTTCCATGGCGAGGGCAAGCGGCGGGGCATCAGCCTGAACTCGCCGAACAACCTGGTCTACAACAACACCTTTGTGGACGCCGCGGCGGGGATCCAGTTCTACGGCCAGTACGGGCGCAAGGCGGGCAACCGGGTCTGCAACAACATCTTCCTGGGTTGCGCGGGCCCGTTCGTCGTGTGGCCGACCAATGCCTTGCCGCAGACCCTGGATCACAACCTCTACTACAGCACGGACGGGCCGCCGCAGTGGCAGCGCGACGGGGTGACCTACACGGAGTTCAGCGAGTATCAACGGGCGGCCGGCGAGACGCATTCGCGCCACGCCGACCCCATGCTGGCGGGGCCCGCCGAACCGCGGCCGCAACCGGGCAGCCCGGCCATCGACCGGGGGCTGGCGCTGGCGGAGGTGACGGCGGATATCGAGGGTGTGCGCCGTCCCCAAGGCGCGGCGCATGACATCGGCGCGTACGAGTTCCGCGAGGAAATCGCGCGGGCTCGGGAGTGAAGCCGGCCCATATCCTGCGCTTCGCGCGGAGCGGCGCATGCTGCTCTCGTTGTGCGGCCCGCGTCTTCCGATTCTCGGCCCCCGAAACCCGAATACAGGCTTGCCCCATGACGATCATTTGCCCGGGATCGGGAAAAAATCCATATTTTCGCCGATCTCTCCGCCTTGCCGGTCGCCGCGCGCGAATACTATCCTGCAAGGGGAGGTGCGTGCCGGGCGCGGCATCGGGCCGGAACACGCGTCGATCGCTTGGCTTGTTGACCGGCCGGTCCGGCCGGCGACGGCTCAGCACACGGAAGGAGAGGAGCGGGCGTGAAGGCATCGGGCGAGCGGATCGAAGGGTATCTGAGGCAACTGGTCGAGGAGATCGGGCCGCGCAACATGGGCAGCCGCGAAGACCAGGCGGCGATCGACTGCATCGCCGGCCTGCTGCGCGAATGGGGCCACGACCCACGCCTGCACGAAGTCGCGTGTCCGTGCTGGCAGCACCGCGAGACACGCCTGACGCTCCTGGCCCGCGCCGAGGAGATTCCCGCCCAGGCGTGCCAGTTCTCGGCAGCCTGCGACATCGCCGGCGACATCGTGCCGGTCGACACGCCGGAAGCGGCGAACAACGCGCCGGTGGCCGGCAAGGTATGCCTGATGCCGGCCGGCATGCCCGGAGCCGGCGGCGTGACGCTGCAGAACCTGGTGGCGCTTGCACTGGAGGCGCGCGGCGCGCTGGGCCTGATCGTGGACCGCCGTCATGCGCGCCGCGACGCGTTCGACGGGAAGATCGTGCGCGAGCCGGACCTTCGCCGGATGCCCGTGGCGTGTGTTTCCGCGGAGTCGGCCGCCGGCATTCGGGCGAGCGGCTCGCCGGTCCGGCTGTACATTGACGCCAGCTTCTGGCACGGCCACACGTTCAACATCGAAGCGGTGATCGCGGGGGCGGGGCCGGGCCGCCTGTTCCTGACGGCGCACCACGACACGGGGGCCGCCTCGCCCGGCGCCTGCGACAACGGCACGGGCGTGGCCATTCTGCTCGAGGTGGCGAGAGTCCTGGCCGGCGAACGGCCGCCGTGCGAGGTGCGGCTGCTGTTCACGGGCGCGCACGAACGGGCCGGGCAGGGCTCGCACGATTTCGTGCGTGAGAACAAGCCACTGCTCGCGGACGCCTTGCTCACGATGAACTTCGACGGCGTCGGCGCGGCGGGCGGTGTGCTCACGGCCGCGGCCACGGTGCCCGAGCCCATGCGGCTGGCACTCGCCGATGTCATGCGGCACGTGGCCGACTGGGAAGTGCCGGCCATCGCGAAGCAAGGCAGCGACGGCGGGCCGTTCGCGGCGCAGGGCGTGCCGACCGCGTGGTTCCGCACGCCAAGACGCACCCCGGACCCTGCCGGCAGCCTGGCGCACACGCAGTTCGACGATCTGGCGCGGGTGGACACCGAGCTCGTTCGAACGACGGCCGAGACGGCGCTCGAAATCATCCGCTCGGGCTGGTGGCGCAAGATCGCTGACGAGCAAGCCGAATCGAGACGGGCCAACGCATGCGTTGACGCCGGTTAGCCCGCGCAGATGCTTCTCTGCGGATTACCGACTAGGAGGAACACGATGAGAAGGCAGACGGCCGCCATTCTGGTTCTGGGGTGCTGCGCCGGCGCCGCGATAGCGGCCGGCGGGAACACCTACTATGTGGCCACGACGGGCGACGATGCGGGGCCCGGCACCGAGGCGCAGCCGTGGCGCACGCTCGAGAAGGCGGCTGCCGCCGTCGCGCCGGGCGACACGGTACGCATCAAAGCCGGCGACTACCACGTAGGCGAGCACTGGGATGTCCGGCGGGCCGGGACGGAGACGGCGCCCATCACCTATCGTGCGCACGGCGACGGTGAGGTGAGGATCAGCAATGCGAAGGTGGTACCGCCCGAGACGTGGACTCCCGTGCGCGAACACGTGTATCAGGCGCCGGTTCCGTGGCCGGTCGCCGGGGTCTTCCAGAACGCCATTCCGCTGCATGGGCCGCGCCGCGCGCCGATGGCGGGGCCGGACGATCTGTTCCCCAACTCCTATTTCCGCACCAACGGCACCCTCTACGTGTGGTTGGAGGACGGTTCGCATCCGAAAGATTCGGTCATGCGCACCTCGGCGGGCCATACCGTGCAGCTCTACGACTGCCACTACACGATTTTCGAGGGGCTGACGGTGGAGTACGGGTGGAACGGGTTCAAGATGCAGGGCGCCGAGACGCATCACGTGACCTACCGCGGCAACACGATCCGGTCCATCTTCAGCCAGGGCATCCAGCCGGTGCCGCCGCACTCGGTGATCGAGCGGAACCTGTTCCAGAAGATCGGGGTCAACAAGTTCACGCATGCGATCTACACTTCGTCGCCCGGCATCGTGATTCGCCACAACATCTTCGAGGAGATCGCGGGCGCGGCCGTGCACCAATACAGCCAGAAGACGCTGGGTGCGGGGCACTACGCGATCTACGGCAACATCTGCCGCAAGCCGCGGCCGGTCTCGTATCCGGCCGACCGCCGGTACTACACGGACATGATCATCTGGGAGGAGGGCGGCAACAGCGTGTACAACAACGTCTTCTACGGCGAAGGCAAACGGCGCGGCATCAGCCTGAATTCGCCCAGCAACCTGGTCTGCCACAACACCTTCGTCGACGTCACCGCCGCCATCCAGTTCCACACGGGCAAGCGCGGGAACCGGGTCTTCAACAATCTCTTCCTGGGCGGCGCCCCGGGCTTTCTGGTCTGGCCGACCAACGCGCTGCCGCAGACGTTGGATTACAACCTGTACTACCAACCCGTCGAAGACGCGCGCTGGCAGCGTGACGGGAGCACCTACACGGTGTTCAGCGCGTATCAGCAGGCGGCGGGCGAGACGCATTCCCTGTGCGCTGATCCGCGACTGGCCGGGGCTGCCGACGCACACCTGACTGCCGGCAGCCCGGCCATTGACAACGGCGCGGCGCTGCCGGAAGTACCCGTGGATATTGACGGCCTTCCGCGCCCCTGCGGCGCCGCATGGGACATCGGGGCCTACGAGTTCGGCCCGGCGCCGGATTGACGAGGCACGGCTTCGCACTGCCGAGCCGTGCTGGGAACGGATCGTGGAACGAACCGCGATCGACAAAATCTCCAGGCTTTCGACGATCTCTCAGTCTTGGTGCCCTGCCCCGCCGCGGCTATGCTTCCGGATGAGGAGCAGGCGACGGAGGAGGACACGAGAAATGAGTACGACGCACGCCGTTTGGGCCGCCGCGGTATCGGTGCTGACCGGCGTCGCCCCGGGCGCAGCCGACCCCGCGCCCGCACGCTGGACGGCCGTGGAGCAACCGGCCCTGAAGGCGCGGCTTGACGCCGCCCCCACCCTCACCCCGGAAGGCTCTCGTACGGATCGACCCGCGAACGGTTGACGTCGACGTGCTCGGCAAGGTGAAGGAGCCGGGTGTACTCGCATTCGCCGGTGGCGACGTCTACCTCGGCGGCACCGAGACGTTGCGCCGGCTGCGGGGCCTGGCACGGCAGCCAAGATAGAGGAGGAACGTGATGCAAGCCAGACACTCTGAACTCTCAACACGACGGGGCGGCGCAACCGCCGGCAAGCCGTACCGCGTGCTGGTGGTGATCGGCGATCAGTGGGGCGACCCGGGCAGCTATCTGATCCACGCCACGCGGAACCACCGTCCCATCCAGACGCCCGTTTCGGGCAAGGATTTCGTCGACGTAGTCACGATGCTCAGGATCTGGGGCGTTCCGTTCGACGTCCTGCGGCTCGACGAGCAGCGGCTGCAGATCAACCGCTTTCTGAACGGAATCGCCGAGCCGAACTACGGCTGCGTGATCTGGATGGCCGATCCGGACAAGCTCTGGGGCTACTCGGCGCACTACGAGACATTGCGGCGCGTCGTCGAGGAGTACGGGATGAGCCTGATCGCACTGTTCGACCATATCCGGACCCCGGCGGTGGCGCAACTGGTGGGTGTCGACTATGAGCGCGCGCCGCGCCGGCCGAGCCAGGGCGACGCGACGCTGGCGCTGAGCGGCGCGCACGTCATCACCGCCGGCCTTTCGGAGGTGGCCGTCGCGGCCAACGACGGGACCGGCTACCGCACCGTGCGCTGCCGGCCGCGGCCGGGCACGCAAGTGCTCGGCACGCTCGAGGGCCAGCCGCAGCTCGTGGTGCGCGACGTGAGCGAAGCGACCAAGGCCATCTGGATCGGCGGCGGCCGCGACTGGTTCGACCGCTCGCCGGCCATGCGCGCCCTGTTCCGCAGAGCGCTCGTGCACGGCATGGGCTACGGCGTGTTCAACGACAGCTTCGAGAATGCGTTCATGTTCATCTGCGACGATATCGGCGCCTCCGACAAGGCCTACTGCCCCTGGTGGCACTACCCGACCCCGAGCCGGGAGGCGATCCTCAAGTGTATGGTCGATCCCCTCGAGAAGCGGGGCCTGGTGATGGTGCACTATCTGTGTCCCGGCTACGCCAACCCCCGGACCCGGATGATCGAGAACCCGTGGACGGTCCCACCGTTCACCGATCCGTTCGGCAACCTGCAGGACTACGGGTCGACCAAGGCGGGGCTGGACGAAGGCCTGCGGCGCGGCGTGTTCGAGATTCACGCGCACCGCATGTGGACGCACCTGAACTGGGATCTCGACTCGCCGCCCGGCCCGTGGTGGGACGCGCCGATGGATGGCGAACGGGGGAACATGAGCTGGTACAACGAGAACTTCGATTTCCGGCGCGGCGTCTCCTGCCCGGCGAACGACACGCTCTTCACGTTCAAGACCGGCCGCGACGCGATCGAACGCCAGTTCGGCGTCACGCCGCTGGCGGCCAATGTGCGCCCCGGCGAGAACCTGGCGCTCGCCGACGAACGCCTCGCCGTGATGGCCGGCTACGGCGTGGACCGCTGGCACTATCTCGGCCCGGACCGCGTGATCCAGTTCAGTATCCGCGAGATGACGCCGCAACAGAGCGGCTGCCACGACATCGACCTGGTCGAGAAGACAGAGGGAGAACTGACGGGCAGCGGCCGATACGAATTGCCGGTCGAAACCGCGTGTGCCGCACGCGTGGTGGCCGGCCGCGCCCCCTGGGACCTGCACGACCCCGACTGGCCGGACCGCTGGCGGGACAAGCGCTGGATCGGGTTCAACGAGTATTGCGCCTATCTGCACACCGATCTGCAGGCAACCGACGGGGCAGGGCTGACTCTGGACTTCGGCTACGACGCCCACTACTGCCGCCATTTCGAGAAGAACCCGTCCGAGTGGACGCTGGAACTCTCGGAGCGGTACATGAAGAAGCTGGGCAAGGCCGCGACCGTGTCGGTGGACGGCGCACAGGTATCGGCGCCGTCGGCGGATCGCACCGTGCTCACGATCCCGCCGGGCACTGGCCGGCATCGTGTCGCCATCGAACCCGGCGGCTGACCCGCGCCTCTCACACTCGCTTACGCCAGCGTTCGTGGGTCAGCCGTGCGTGTCTGCGCCGGAGAGACACCGAGGGGAACGGCTCAAGGCCCCCGGAACGGGTTCTCCACGCGCACGCCGGCGAAGTCCATGCCATCCTGAAAGTCCTCGGACAGCAGAACCGGGCAGCCCGCCGCGCGCGCGCTTTCGACGACCGCCGCATCCCAATACGAGATGTCCCAACGAAGCCGGGTCGAAAATGCGGCCTGCATGATTTTCGTGGTCATGGGCTGAACCGGATAGCGCAGCCATGCTTCAACCAGATTCACCGCCTGTTCATGAGAGAGCGGATCCGGCCGTGAAGCGCGCGTGGCTTGTACCAGGTCCATGCCTTGGAGCCACGACGTTCACCGCCACGGCGCCAAGCCGTAGATTTGGGGTGGCCGCAGGCCCGAGCGGCGGCTGGTGCTCGGCGGCATCCGTGCCGGCCCCGGGGCATGATCGAGAAAGAGTCCATGATTTCGACGATCTCTCAGTCTTGCTCGTATGGGCTGGCAGCACTATTCTGTTATTGGAGGAGCCGGCGAGGCCCGGCGTGAAATCAAGTGATATTCAAGAGACGCCGACTGTCGGCACGGATGCGTGATTCGACACCCGCATTCTGGATTTCACATGGGGAGGGCTGCCGATGAACGGATGGACTGCATGCCTGTTCGTCTTGGCATTGCTGGTCGGCATGGCCATGGCGGCGCGGGGGGAAACCTACTTTGTGGCCGCGACGGGCGACGACGCCGGTCCCGGCACGGAGGCGCAGCCATGGCGCACGCTTAAGAAGGCGGCGGCCTCCGTCGCGCCGGGCGCGACGGGCGCGACGCCCGCCCGCTGGGCGGCGGTCGAGCAGCCCGATTTGGCGCAGCGGCTCGAGGCCGCCCCCGCGCTGAGGCCGGAAGAGCTGTGCGTGCCCGTCAGGAGTGCGCGGGTCGAGTACACGCACCTGGTCCCGAACCCGGACGGCCGGACCTACGACGTGGTGCAGTTCTACTGCAAGAGCTACTGGGAATCGAACCACGTGTACATGGTCGATCTGGGCACGGGCGCGGTGAAGCACGAGCGCATCCCGGACGGGCGGTGTTTCCATTTGTGCGGGCGCGTGCATGGCCGCGACGGCAAGTTCTACTTCGCCTTGCTCGCGCCCAGGGGCGAGAAGAGCGGCATAGAAGTGTATGTTTACGACCCCGGCCCCGACACGTTGTCTCTCCTGGGCCTGGCCGCCGTCGGTCTGGGCGTGAGTGCCGAGAGCAACACGCTGAGGCTCGGTACGGACGGCAAGCTCTACGGCGGCGGCGCGGTCCGCGGCGCGCGGGTCACGGCCTACCAGGTGGATACGGGTACCGGCCGGATCACGGACTACGGCGCGCTCGGCCCCAGGCACAAGGCCGGCCGCGCATGGTGCGGGGGGATCGCGGCCGACGACGAGTGGCTCTACGTGGCGAGCGGCAAGGTGCCGCACTACCTCGTCGCGTTCAACCGCAAGACGCGCGAGGAACGCGTGCTCCTCGAGACGGACCCGATCAAGGGCAGGCTCGGCGTCTCGCAGCGCGCGGACGGCTGCACGGCGCGCGCGACCGCGGTGCTGGGCCGCGCGACGCCCGAGAACGCGTACTGGCTGTACCAAGGGCGGGCGATCGCGAAGACCGGCGACACGCCGCCGTGGCCCGCGCGCCCGGCCGTCCCCGAGCCGGCGAAAGCGCCGCGTCCAAAGATTCACCACGAGAGCCTGGAGCCCGACACGGATGGCCATGCCGCCCTTTGCTTCCTGCCCGCGGAGGCCAGGGCGGACGCTCCGCCGCGGGTGGCGGACGACCCGCCGTCGGAGGCGAACGGGTGGAAGCGCGTGCCCCTGCGAGTGGATACGTACCCGATGCCGGTGAACCGACTCATCGAGTGGCCGGACGGCCGGCTGTTCGGAACGGCGGGCGCCTACCTGGGCAACTTCCTCTTCGACCCCGCCACCGGCCGAGCCGAACACCTCGGCAAGCTCTATCTCAGCCATGGCCCGACCGCCCTGATGAACGGCAAGGCCTACCTGGCCGGCTACTCCGGCTCGATGCTCTTCGAGTACGATCCCGCCAAGCCATGGACCGTGCGGGGCCGGCGGGTCGCCAAGCGGCCTGCCGACAACCCGCGCCTGCTTGTAGCGCTTCACGAATGGACGCGCACCTCCATGACCTACGCGGCGGTGCCGGGCGCGGACGGCAAGCTGTACATGGCCGGCGAGGTGCGCCGCACGGGGCACGGCGGCGGGTTCGGCTGGTGGGATCCGCGGACGCAGACGGCCGGCGGCTTCTGGGAACCGTTCCTTCACAATCCGATTTTCCGCATGGTCGGCGCGGACGGCGCGCGCTTCATGGTCATCTCGACCCAGGACCGCGGCGCGCCCGCGCGCCTGTTCGTCTATGACGTGATGCAGAAGAAGCTGATGCGTGAAATCGTGCCGGTACCGGGCGCGAAGAGCACGGGGCCGATCGTCGAAGCGATGCCGGGCCGCATCCTGGGCGGCGCACCGGACCCCGCGCGCGAGGGCGCCGGCATCCTCTACGGCGTGGACATCCGCACAGGGGAGGTATTCTTCCGCAAGCCGATTCCCGCGGCGGTCCCGGACGAGATCGATGTCTGGACCCGCCAGCGGCTCAAGGGGCGGGGCGACTTCCGCCGAGGGCCCGACGGGCGCGTGTGGACCTACATCGGCAAGACGCTGGTCCGCATCGACCCGCAAACGGTTGAAATCGAAGTGCTCGGCACGGTGAAGGAGCCGGGTGTTCTGGCTTTCGCGGGCAACGACGTCTATCTCGGCGGCACGGAGACGCTGCGCCGGCTGCGCGGCCTGGCCGGGCGGGCAAGATAGCGAACTTCCCGCGGCGGCGGGGCGTACGACATCGGCGCGTACGAATTCGCGGGGGGGAGCAGATGCAGGCAAGACTCGAGACTGAGCCGGACGGCCCCCTGGCGTCCGTCCGCCCAAGACAGCAGAGCGGCCAGACTGCCGACACGCAGCTTGACGCCGTACTGATGCGTTTGGGAATCGTCGCGTTCAGAGACAGTCTCGCCACGGAATGGGACGCGGCGCTGGCACACATGCCGGGGCCGGCGCTCCAGGTGCTCTCCCCCGAGTATCTCCTTTCGGCCTGCGAAGCGGCATCGCTGCCGCCGGCGATGCGGCGCGCGGTTCTGCGGACGGGGCAGAGGATTGCCGCCGACGAGGATCTGCGCGCGTTGGCCTGGTGGTGCCACTATCGTCTGTTCCGGGCAACATCCGCGCAGGTGAGCCCGCGAGACTGGCCCCTGCTCACGAACGCGCTGGGCCGCGATGCCGGCCTGTTCAACGTGGTCGTGCTCCTTTCCGGCACGCGGCAGGTGCAGGCATTTCACCGCGCGCGAAAGATCCCTCCAGATGTGGTGAAAGATACACTGCTTGACCTGAAGCTGTGCATGGAAACGGAAGACTATTACGAGTCGCACGGCGTCTGGGGGATCAGCCCGGGCATCCTGAGTTGGCTGCTGCATCATTGGCGCGGCAACCTGTACAAGTTGGGACGGCTGCAGTTTCTGCCGGGCACCTTTCGCGGCAGCTTTCGCCTGTTTCGGCACCGCGCTCGCGGAACGGTGGTCGCATTGGCGGAGAATGGCGCGCGTTTCCGATCGGATGAGGAGTTGGCGCCGCCCGAGGACCAGGGCGCCTGGCGGGCCGATCTGCATGCCGGCAACAACGAGATTGCCGGGTACCCGCTTACGCCGGACGGCCGCCTCCGGAAACGGTTCGTGTGGCTGCTCGCCGGCGACTGGGAGCCCGTTCTGGCCCCCGGCGATCCGGTCCTGACGATACATATTCCGACCGGGGCGCCTTTGGACTTCGAGGCATGCGGGGAATCCCTTCGCTCCGCGGTTTCCTTCTTCCCGACCTTTTTTCCGGATCGCCCGTTTCGCGCGATAACCTGTGCATCGTGGATCATGAGCAATCAGTTCGAGAATCTCCTTTGCGCCTCCTCGAACCTCGTGCGTTTTCAGAAGGAGTTCTACCTGCTTCCGGGCCGGGCGAACGACCGAACGGTGATCCGGCAGGTCTTCGGGCGCAACGTCACCGACATCGCGACAGCGCCGCGCAAGACGTCGATGCAGCGCGCGTTTGCCGCGTTCCTGCGTGGCGGGGGCCATTTCCATTACGGCATGGCCGTGTTGTTGCCATGCGACTTACGTTGGGGCGAACAGGTCTATCGCAAGCAGCACGTCCTGAGGAGCGCGACATGACTGAGATCCGTACACCTCGATTCCGCCCGCCGTTCAGGGCGGCTCCGATGCTCTTCCTGCTCGGCGTGTTTTCGGCATTCCTCGTTTCGAGCACGGCGGCGCCCTACCATGTGGCGACCACGGGCGACGACGCGAACGCGGGCACGGAGGCCGCGCCGTTCAAGACGATCCAGAAGACGATCGGGCTCGTCAAGCCCGGCGACACCGTTCTGGTCCGCGCCGGCCGGCACGCGGGCGTCAAGATCGACGGGCTGCATGGCGCGGCCGGCGCGCCGATCACGTTCCGGAACTACCCGGGCGAGCGTGTGATCATCGACAAGTATCTCGGCGCGGACACGATCGTGATCCTGAGTCTGAAAGGGTCCAGCTACCTGACGTTCCAGGGCTTTGAAGTCACGAATTCCGATCCGATCGTCGACAAGTTGAGGAAGCTGAACCTCGACGATCCGGACGATCTCCAGGCTTTCCTGGACAGCGGCGTCCGGTACGGCTCCGCGGTGCGCGTGGCGCCGCCGCGCCCGGAGAACGGCGTTCACCATCACCTGGTGTTCCGCGATATGAAGATCTATCACTGGCTGGGGACCGGCTTCGGCGGGAACGGTAACGACATCCAGTTCATCAACAACGAAACCTATGACCTGGGCCGGCCGACGTCCGGCTACGGCTGGTACTTCAAGGGCGACAAGCTCCTGCTGCGCGGGAACAGGATCCACGACTGTACGTTCGGGTTGCACATGTTCGGCTTCTACAAGAAGGGGAACAGCCCGATCACCAACTCGATCTTCGAGAACAACGTCATCTACAACAATGGGGGCGGCGTTTGGTTCCATAAGTCGAGTTCGCGCCTGTCGCGCGGCGGCGCGGGATTCTGGCTGGGCCCCGGCGATGGGAATATCATTCGGAACAACGTGATTGCCAACAACCGTTGGGGCTACGGCGGCCTCTACATGCACAGTGCGAACACGCGCGTGCTCAACAATACCTTCTATGACAATCTCTTCGCGCTGTCGTCCAGCCGGACCAACGTGACCGTGCAGAACAATATCTTCTGGCGGAACAAGGCTCTGCACAGGCCCAAATCCTCGAACAGGCACGTCGCCATGCCGAACAATCTGTTGGACGTGGACCCGCTGTTCCTGAATGCCGCGGCCGGCGACTTTCGTCTGCAAGCCGGCTCCCCGGCGATCGACGCGGGCGCGGCGCTGGCGGAAGTGCCGGCCGATATGGAAGGCACGCCGCGTCCTGAAGGCGCGGGTTGGGATGTCGGGGCGTACGAGTCCGGGGGCGCCACGCCGCGCGCCGGGTCGCGGCGCCCGACCAACGAGAAGTGAGGCACCTGATGCATGACGAAACGTTCCCCGTCTGGCCACGGCCGCAGGAGATCACGTTCACCGACGAACGGCTGTCCCTGGCGCAGCCGCTGGGCTTGGTCGTGCGCGGCGATGCCGACTGGCTGCCCGGCGAGGCGGATCGGGTTGTCGGGCTGCTCGACAGGGCGGCCGGCCGGCCCGTTGTCGCGGCGAACCCGCCCGGTGCCGGCCCGGCGCTCACGATCGGCACGATGGACGCGCTCGCCGCCGAGCTGGGCGTTCCCGTGGTGGAGCGCGCCGAGGGGTACGCCTTGGCGGTGAGCGCAGACGGCGTCCTGCTGGCGGGCAAGGACGCGGCCGGTTTCTTCTATGGCGCGCAGACGCTGGCCCAGCTCTTACGGCCGGGCGCCGGGCCCGAGCTGCCCGGCGTGCGCGTGCGCGATTGGCCGGCCTTCCCGATGCGCGGCGCGCACGTCTACATGCCTGCGCGCGCCGAGCTCGATTTCTTCTGGCGGTTCCTGGATTTCCTGGCCGACTACAAGTACAACCTGCTCGTTCTCGAGATCGGCGGCGGGCTGGAATACAAGCGGCATCCCGAGATCAACGAAGCGTGGCGCCGGTTCTGCAAGGAGGCGCGCGAGTACGACTTCCACACCGACCCGCACACGGAGAGCAAGACGACCGAGATGGGCGAGCCGTTCACCGGCCCGACCGCGCTGGCGCGATCGCGTTACTTCCCGAAGAACTCGACCCATACCGAACTGGGCGGCGGCGATTGGCTCACCCAGGCGGAGGCGCGGCGCATCGCCGCCGAATGCCGGAAGCGGCACATCGAGATCATTCCCGAGGTACAAGGCCTGAGCCACTGCTACTACCTGTGCATCCCCCACCCTGAGATTGCCGAGCGGCCCGACGACCCGTGGCCGAACAACTACTGCCCGTCGAACCCGAAGACGTACGGACTCTACCTCGACGTGATCGATGAGGTGATCGAGGTCTTCGAGCCGCGCACGCTGCACATCGGGCACGACGAAGCCTATACCTTCGGCGTCTGCCCGCAATGCCGGGGCCGGGACGGGCACGAACTGCTCGCCGAGGACATCACCCGGGTGCACGATCATCTGGCCGGCCGCGGCATTCGCACGCTGATGTGGGGCGACAAGCTGCACAACATCACCACGGCTGCCGGACGGCGCCTGGGCGGGGTCGAGCGGGAGCGGGTCGATCCCGGCACGGGCAAGCGGTTCTACCAGCCGGCGACCTACAAGGCGGCGGACATGATTCCCAAGGACGTGCTGGTCGCCGATTGGTACTGGAAAGGGGATCCCGAAGGGCGCCACAACTTCGGCCGGCACGGGCTCGAGCAGATCTTCGGGAATCTGTGGCCGCTCAAGTTCCAGAACTGGGAAACGCGCGCTTCGGCGCCGAACGTGCTTGGCGCGGAGACCTCGACGTGGGTCGAGGTCTCGGCCTACGCGTTCGGGCACACGGGCATCCTTCACCAGTTCTTCCCCGGCGCCGACCTGCTCTGGCGCGGCCTGCAGATGCCGCGCGCGCAGATATGCGCGCTGATGGCCCGGCACGTGCCGCCGGCGATCGACAAGGTGACGGGCGAGCAGCGCTGGCTGGTGAGCGGCCAGGGCGACGCCGCCCCCATTGACCTGGCGGCCGCGGCCGCGCCCCTACCCGAGTCGCTCGCCGGCAAGGTCGACGGCGGCGCACGCCTGATGACGGCGACGGGCACGGGACCGTTCCGCCTCCTGGCCGACGCGCAGGGGCGGCTCGAGCGCGCGGTGGTGCTCGGCCGGGAGCGCCCGGCCGCCGGGCCGATCGCGATCGGCGGCAAGGCGTCGCGCCTGCTGCTACTGCACGGTACGACGATGGAGGGGGTCTGGTACGTGCCCACCTACTCCTCCTACCACCGCGGGCCCGGCGTCCTGCTGGAATACCGCGTGACCTGGGTTGACGGGGAGCAGGCACGGTTTCCCGCGATCTTCGGCGAGCATATCGGCCCGATGCAGGGCGCGTGGCCGACACCGATCGCGGGCGCGCGATGGAGCCACGACCTCGCGTTCTGCTATCGCGCCGTGCCGGTAGCGGCGGGCGCCGAACACACGCTGTTCGCCCAGGAATGGGTCAACCCGCGTCCGGACGTGCCGGTCACCGAGCTCAGCCTAGAACTCGGCCCCGATGCCGCCGAGCAGGGCGCGGTCATCCTGGCGGCGGTGAGTGCGGTGCCGTAGCGCGCCCGGCGCGACGCCATGGGTAGCGAGTGCGCCAAAGGAGGAATGCATGCCGAAGTCGTCGTTGTTGGCCGAAATGCCCGTTTACCCCTGGCCCCGCGAGTACACGCCGCAGGCCGGACAGTTCGTGCTGGGCGCGCGGGCGGCGATGTGCGGTGGGGGCGCGAGCACACGTGAGGCGAAGCGGTTCCAGACCGAACTGCAGGCGCGGTTCGGCACACGCGTCGCACGCGCCGGTAACGGCCCGCTGGCGCTTCGCCGTGTACGGAGCCTGGCCGCCGAGGCCTACGAGTTGGACGTCGCGCCGCAACGCGTGGAACTGCGTTACGGACGGGGGACCGGCCTGCTCTACGGACTCGACACACTGCAGAGCCTGATCGCGCGCCGGGACGGCCGGCTCACCGTGCCCGCCTGCCGGATCGTCGATGCGCCCTACAAGCCGCTGCGCGGCATCCATCTGTACATGCCGGCGCGTGAGAATATCGCGTTCTTCAAGAATCTGCTTCGGTTCCTGGCACGGCTGCGGCTGAACACCGTCTTTCTCGAGGTGGGCGGCGGGATGGAATACAAGAAGCATCCCGAGATCAACAGGGCCTGGGAGTCGTTCGTCCGCTTCGCCGGTCCCTACAGCGAATTCGCGGGCCCGCGCGTGCAGCGCGGTTTCTGGAAGGACTCGGTCCATCCCGAGCTGGGCGGCGGCAGTTTCCTGACGCAGTCGGAAGTGGCGGAGTTGGTGCGCGAGGCGCGCGTGCTGCACATCGAGCTGGTGCCCGAGGTGCAGTCCTTGAGCCACTGCTACTACCTGTGCCTGGCGCACCCGGAGATCGCGGAACGGCGCGAGGATCCGTTCCCCGACACCTATTGCCCGTCGAATCCGAAGAGCTACGAGCTGCTGTTCGACGTGCTCGACGAGGTGATCCGCGTGTTCAAGCCGCGCATGGTGCACATCGGACACGACGAGTGGTACACGATGGGGCTGTGCCCGCGCTGCCGGAAGAAGTCGGGCGCGGAACTGCTGACGGCCGACGTGACCCGCATTTCCGGGTACCTGGCGAAGCGCGGGATCGACGCCTGCATGTGGGGCGACAAGCTGCTGAACTTCGTCGGCGACAGCGGCCGGCGGTACGGCGGCATCCGCATGGGCCTGGTCAACACGCGCACGGAGTTCCGGGAAGCGAGGCTGCCGACGTTCAAAGCGATGCAGACGGTGCCGCGCTCGGTCATCCTGGCGCACTGGTACTACAGTCTGTCGCGCACGATCGACGCCACACTGGTCCGCAACGGCCGTCGCTTCTTCTACGGCAACTTCGGCGCGGCGCGCTTCAAGAACTGGGCGGGCCGCAGCGCGACGCCGGCCTGCCTGGGCGGCGAGATGTCGACGTGGGTCGAGGTCTCCGAACGCGTGTTCGGGCTGAGCGGCATGTTCCTGCACTTCGTGCTGGGCGCCAACATGCTCTGGTCGGACCGGGTCCGGGAGTCGAGCCCGCTGCCGGCGGATCGCCGCCCGCCCGCGAAGGGCGGCGGCCGCGCCGCGCGGCCGGACCTCTGGCCGACGGCGCATCGCGCTGCCGCGCGCGTGACGGCGAGCTTGCGGCGTCATGTGAAAGGCGATCCGTTGCCCGCCGAGCGGCCGGGGGCGCGGTTCCGGCCGCTGGCCCTGGGCCGCGTCGCGACGCACGGGTTCTCGGGGCGGGTGAACGGCGTGGATTTCCGCGCCGACCCGCGCCGCGGGCTGGAGCCGGACCGGCGGTTGGTGGCCCACGGCATCCCGTTCGTGCTCGGACGCGGGCGGAAGGCGGCGATCGGGCTGGGGTTCGGCACGCCGGATCGCGTACGGCTGACCTACAGCGGCACGGCGCGTTCGTTCGTCTTTCTGCACGCGCTGCGCATGCCCGACCTGGTCCCGGGCTCCTATCGCTCGCAGGTCTGGGAAGACCACACCGTCGCGCTCTATCGCATCGTGTACGCGGACCGGTTCTATGTCGAGTTGCCGGTCATCAGCGAGCATACGATCGGATGCCTGGACAAACCCTATGGCAACGAGCGGCTGGCGCGGACGTTCCCGGCCTTTCCCGCGTGGACGGACGGGCGCCGGACCTGGTATGCCTTCGAGTGGGTCAACCCGTATCCCGCGCGCCGGATCGCGCGGCTCTACCTCGAGTCCGGCGGCGTGCAGCGCACGATCTGGCACGGGGTCGTGCCGCAGGGCCCGGCGAAGAAGGGCGGCGTGCTGGTCGCGGCGGTGACCGCCGTCGTGTGAGTCAAAGTCCGACGCAGCCAACGTCTGCGCATCTTGCGCGGAACACGGGGTGTCAGGTTTCAGGTGTCAGGTGTCGGTGGGGAGCCGGGAGAGGAGGACCAGCCCCAGAAACCTGACACCTGGAAACGTTGGTTGCGGCCGAAGAGCGCATTGGGGAGACAGACATGAATGCGAATCACGGATCAAGCAGCAACATCCGGAGGGTGCCGGATGCGCACCCGCTCGATGCACCTCGGTTCCGGATGCCGGTTCTCTCGGCGCTGATAGCTCTTCTGATCCATGCCCTGCCGGCGTTCGTCACCTCGAGCGGGGCGGCGACCTACTATGTGGCGACCACCGGGAATGACGCGAACCCAGGCACCGCGGCCCGCCCCTTTCAGACTATCAAGCGGGGGGCCAGAGCGCTCGCGCCGGGCGATACGTTGCGGGTCAAGAGCGGGACCTACCCCGAAGCGTCCCGGGACCTGCTGCCGTCGGGGCCAAGCGCGAGTCAACCGACGACGCTGGAGGGCGAGCCGGGATCGGAGCGTCCGGTTCTCAGACCGACGACCCCAAAGCAGGGCGGCATCCTCATCATCTCCGCCGCCCGCCGCAACCTGCGGTTCAGGAACCTCGTGTTTGACGCGCGCGCCCTGCGCAAGGGTCACTCGCAGGTGTTGGCGGCCAGCGGCACGGGGATCACGTTCGAGGACTGCGAAGCGATCGGCAGCCCGAACATGTGGGAATACGGCAGGGTGATGACGGTCTCCAAGGACGCGATCGTGACCGTACGACGGTGCGTACTGCGGGGCGGCGGCTCGCCGAAGACGAGCCAGGGCGGGGTCGGCGTGCACGGCTTCTACTGGTCGGGATGCAACGGCCTGATCGAGAACTGCGAGATCTACGACAACGACGGGCTCGGCATCCAGTTGTACAAGACGACTTCCACGACCTGCGTCAGCAGCAATGTCTTCCGGAACAACTATGTGCATCACAACGGCAAGACGGGCATCTATATGGCGCGCGGCTACGACAACCGGGTCTATAACAACATTGTCGCCCACAACCGGCGCGGCGTGTGGTTCACGTGCAACAGGAACTATCTGGACAACAACACGATATGCAACAATCGGACGGCCGGCGTGGAGATCACCGGCGGCAGCGGCGCCGTTCGCAACAACATCGTGTACGCCAACGGGCGAAACATCTACCAGCACGGCGGCAAGCCGGCGATCTCGAACAACCTCACGACCGACCCGGGATTCGTCAACGCCGACGCCAACGACTTCCGGCTCGAGGCCGGCTCGCCGGCGATCGACGCGGGCGCAACGCTGCCGGAGATGACGACCGATCGCGATGGGACGCCGCGGCCGCGGGGACGGGCCTTTGACATCGGCGCCTATGAATACGCCGGCGCAGCCGCTGCGCGCTCGGCCGCCCCATCCGCTCGGGGCTACACGGTCGATCGGCTTCTCTTCGCTGACGATTTCAGCGACGGGCTCGAGAACTGGGTGGTCGAGAAGGCGAAACAGGCGCAGGTGCGCCTCGTCGACGGCGTCGTGGATATCCGGCGCGGCCGGCAGACGAGCATCTGGTATCGCAAGCCGCTGTCCGAGCGAGTGATGATCGAGTACAGGGCGAGGGGCCTCGAAGGCGACGGCCGACCGACCGACCTGAACGCGCTGTGGATGGCGCGCGACCGACTGAGCACGCCGCCGCTCTCGCTGGACACCTTCTTCGATACGGGCGGGCGCTTGCGGTTCGAGTCGCTTGCCGCCTACTACACCGGGCTCGGCTCGAACGGCAACCAGACCTTCCGGTTCCGCCGCTTCTACGACCCGGCCAACCTGCCGCCCCAAGTGCGGGAGTTGGCGCGGGGCCGCAACCGCGTGATTCTCCGGGATCACGACAGCGACGGACAGTTCCGCAACGCGCAGGGCGGATTCATGACGCCCGGCCAGTGGTACAAGTTCACCTTGGTCTACTTCGAAGGGCTGGTCGAGGTGTACATCGACGGGGTCCGCGCGTTTCAGTACCGCGAACAGCCCTGGGACGTGCCCGCCTATGACCGCGGCTATTTCGCGTTCCGGACGACGTTCGGCTCGCATGTGCAGTTCGACGACGTACGCATCTCCAGCTTGCGCGGCGCGCGGTGAGCGGGGCGGACCGTTGGCGAATCGCGGCTGCACTGCCGCGCCGCATTCTCCGAGCGTGAAACAGGACCGGGAGATTGATCTCGTGGGATCGCTTGCTTCTTCGTCTGTCGGAGGGGGCGTGCCTCTTCGTCCGGCGGACGGAGCGGCCCCAGACGGCGGATCCCGGAATCAAGCCCCCGCCTACGGGGGCGCAAGCCGCGGGAATGGCGATGATGAAGAGACGACGACTGGTCGCGGTGGCGAAAGGCGAGCTGGAGCTTCAGGAGTCGGAGATTCCCGAGTTCGCCGACGGCAAAGTCCTGATCGAGACGATCGTGACGCTGATCAGCCCGGGCACGGAACGCGCCTTCCTGCTGGGCATGGCGAACACGCCGGGCGGCTTCCCCCGCGGTACGGGCTACAACAACGTGGGCCGGATCGTGCGTGTGGGGCGCGGCGTGGACGGGTTCAAGGAAGGCGATGTCGTCGTGGGCGGCGGCGGGCATGCCTCGCATCTCGTCGCCGACCCGAAACATCTGCATCACGTTCCGGCCGGCGTCTCGCCGGAACACGCGGTGTTTCTGGTGATGGGCGTGATCGCGCTTCAAGGCGTGCGCAAGGCCGGGATCGAGCTGGGCGAGAGCGTCTTGACGATCGGGGCGGGGCTGCTCGGCCAACTGGCCATGCAACTGGCGCGGCTGCACGGCGGCGTGCCCGTGATCGCAATGGATCTTTCGGCCCCGCGTCTGGCCACGGCGCGCGCATGCGGCGCCGATGCAACGCTCGATGCGCGCGACCTGAAGTTCAGCGAAACCCTGGCCGGCCTGACGAACGGCGACGGCCCCGCCGTCGTCCTGGAAGTGACCGGTGCCCCGGAACCGGTGAACACGGTTCTCCAATTGGCGGGACGAGGAGGGCGTGTGGTTCTTCTGGCATGCACCCGCGGCGAAACGGAAAAGGTGAATTTCTATCGGGACGTCGAGGTCAAGGGGCTGACCGTCGTCGGCGCGTATAACCCGCTGCGCCCGGCGCGCGACAGTTCGCGCGGATCCTGGACGGCGCGGGACGACGCGCGCACCGTGTTGACCTTGCTCGAGAAGGGACGGCTGACGCTCGAACCGTTGATCAGCCACCGCATCGCCGCCGCCGATCTGGTCAAAGCGTACGACGAGTTGGTCTTCTCCGGCAGCGAGGAGCTGATGGGCGGCCTGATTCAATGGCTGTAGGCGCGTGGCGGCCGCCCTGCAGACACGAGCCCCGGGGACAGGCGCACGCGAGCGGCGCAGGAGACGCCAAATGCGGGCTTGGCCCGCAACCCAAAGCGGGTATCGACAAGCTCGACAAGCTGCGGTTCCGCGATTTCCTGCGGGATGAATACGATCAGGAATATCCGGATTCACGGGCCAAACTGACCCGCCTCCTGCAGAACATGAACCTGGCGAGCGACGAGGGCAGGCTGAACCTGGCCGGTGTGCTGCTCTTCGCGGAGCGCCCGGAGTGGATCGCGCCGCAGTTCGTGGTGAAGGCCATTCGCTATCCCGGCAACAAGGTCCATGTCACCGACTATGTGGACACCGAGGACTTCGCGGGGCCGCTGCCCAGGATTTTCGATGGCGCGCTCGCCTTTATCATGCGCAACCTGCACAAGGTGCAGGCCGGACGCGGCGTGAACGCGCCCGGCCTGCCCGAGATCCCGGAAAGCGCATTCGAGGAACTGCTGGTCAACGCCCTGGTTCACCGCGACTACCTGGTGAGTGCGCCGATCCGCCTGTTCATTTTCGACAACTGTATCGAGATCGTCAGCCCCGGTCATCTGCCCGACAATCTAACAGTCGAGAGAATCCCGGCCGGCAACTCCAACATCCGGAATCCCATTCTGGTGTCCTACGCCGCCAAGGGGCTGCTGCCCTATCACGGGCTGGGCTCCGGCATCAAACGCGCTATGGAGGCCTGGCCCCGAATCGAGTTCACCGATGACCATGAGGGCTGCCTGTTCACTGCTACGGTTCACCGAAAGCCGAATGTCATTCCGTTCCGGCAAGCGCCGGATTTCGAGTCTCTGATGGCGGATATCAGAAACTATGCCGCCGAGCCGTCGCTACGCTACCGGGCAACGTCACCTATCCAGGCCGCCGGCCAAGTCTGGCGTTTCACGGAAGAGCTGATGAACGAACCGGCGGTGATGGAGTCGATGCTGGCGACGCTGCGCGTGTTGCGCGAGTCGCCCGGCCCCGGCAGGTGCGGCGCGGAAGAGGAGCTGATGCGGCGGCTCCAGCACGTCGCATGCGAGTGCGCGGCATGCTTGAAGCAGAGCGGCATGAACCCGAAGACAACCCGAGCTACGGGGCTGCAGTCGCCCGACCCGGACTTGCAGCCGTTATGCGCCGTTCTCGCGCTTCTGCTCGAGTTCGCGCGGGCGTGCTTCGTATTCAGCCGCCCGCGACAACTTCGGCGGACGGCGCCGTTCGCTCGCTTTCGAGATGCTGGGCCCTCCCGGAACGGACAGCGATTGCCCGCAATGGGGCTGCGTTCACTCACCGTTCGCGGGTGCGAGCCGCAGCTCGCGCCCGTTGAGCGTGAGGCGGGCGGGCGCGGTGCCCACGTTCAGCACGCGCCAGTCGCCCTGGCCGGCGCGCGACAGGTGGAGATCGGCGGCGGTCTCGCAGGCCAGCGTGAGACCCGCGCCCCCGAACCGCGTGACGCCCGCCAGCGACAATTCCCGCCCGTCCGGCGTCGTCCGCAGCAACGCGGCGCGCGCGTCGCTCGTCAATCCCTGCACCGACCAGTCGGCGCCGTCGCGGAGCACGAGCAAATCGTGATTCCGGCCGTCCTTGATCTCGAACGCCTGCCCGTCGGTGCGGGTCCCGGCCGCCGGCTCGTCCAATCGGCGGATTTCCGGCTCTTGCGTTCCGTCGCGTACGGGCGCGAACGCGGAGACAAAGCGGGTGCTGCGCGCCTTGCGCCGGGCGATGAGCAGCGGCATCGTTTCGTCGGCCGCCTTGGTGATGCTGCGCCCGGCGATCAGTTCCGTGGGAGCGTCGGGCAGGACTGAAACGCGCAACCGGCCCTCGGGCGCCTTCCAGACGCCTTGCCATGCGGAGCCGATGGTGCCGCGCGACAGGCCGTTGATGTGCTGATAGCCCGCCTTCGTGCCGAGCGTGCCTTGCGCGGGCGTCAGGCCCGGCAGCGAGTCCGGCTCGCCGTCAATGTGGAGCACGTAGTCGTAGACGTGCTCGTCCTGGCTGTCGGCTCGGAACACGTCCACACCGCAGCGGCCGGCCACGGCGATGGTGCGTTCGAGGCGCACGCCGTCGTAGACCGTATCGCACTCGGCGCTCGCGACGCGCAGCAGCGGGCTGGAGTGAAAGAGGCGCAACCGGCCCATCGCCTTGCGCTGGGGAGTGTCGGCCGGCCAACTCACGGCGCGGTCGCCGGTCGGATACTGCGAAATGCCGTCCACGACCACGGTGTTGTGGCTCACGGTCTGGGACGTCCACTCCCTCTTCAGTTGGCTGCCGTAGGGGCAGGAGCCGAAGTCGGGGATCCACTGCCGGCCGAGCGCGTACAGCACTACGCTAAGGCGGTCGGGATGGCCGTGCCCGCCGCCATGGGGCCCGTAATTGAAGTTGACGCAGAGCGTGTCGCGCGGCTGGAGCCAGGGCAGCGCCTCGTGCGCGCGCAGGATGGCGAATCCGCTGGACGGGAAGAGGCTGGAGCCCCGGGCGAACAGCCCGTTGTTGGCGAAGCGATGGACGGGCGGCGGGGGCGCGGCGAATTCCGGATGCCGGGCGGCCTCCTCAAGGCCGCTCTCGAGCGATTCGGTCCGGGCCACGAGCCAGTCCAGCCGCGGGTGGGGCATGCGCTTGGCGGCGCCGCGCAGGCGCCCGCGCTTGAGCGGGCCGCGGCCGCTATCGGCCACGGCCGCGAAGCTGCGGTCCGGGAACGCGAAGAAGAACGGCGCCTCGATCATGAGCCGCAGCGATTTCGGGCCGTTGTCGCCGTCCACTTCATAGTTGGAATCTTCATCGCGGAACACGCGGTCGGGGACCTCCAACGCGTACAGGTCCACGTTGCAGTTGCGGGCGGCTTCGGTGAGGCACCAGATCCCCGACAGAGCATAGTCGTGGTAGCCGAGCGAGCGCTCCCACCACAGGCCGTCGTCGCGGATGTCATGGGCCAGCAGGTGCCGGAATCCGTAGGGCCCGTTCACGGTCCACTCGAGCAGGTCCGCGTCCTCGAGCAGCAGCGCGGCCAGCCCGACGGCAGCCAGGTGAAAGGCCTGGAAATTGTAGCAGCGGAAATGCAGATCCGGGCGCGGATCGTAGTCCGTGATGTGGAAGTTGGCCACGATCAGCGGCAGCAGGTCCTGCTCGACGCGGCGGCGCTCTTCGGCGGTTACGCGCCCGGTACCCAGCAGCAGGTCGTAGGAATGGATCAGGCGGATGGCCCAATTGGCCTCACGCAGGGAACTGGTGCCGGCGCGGCAGTGTGCGCCTTTGCGCGCCGGCCATTGCGGGTACTTCTCCGCATAGGCCAGGATCGTGTTGCGGACCCGCTCGGCGCAATCCGCCCGCCCGGTCAGCAGGGCCGCCTCCGCCACGAAGCGCAGGCGCCACGTGATCTCGCCATGCTCGTCGTTCCGCGGCCCGGGTATGACGAGCGGACGGGCCAGGATCTCATCGGCGCGCTTTTCCAGGCGCTGGATTCGGGCGCGCTCGGCCGCGTCGGTGGCGGCCGCCTTGCACCGGCCTTGCGCTTCTTCGGCCGTCATCATCAGGCGCGGATGGCCTTCGGGAAAGCGGCTCGAAGCCGAGACCGCCGGCGCGAGAGCCCGGATGCGGGCAAGCGCGCCGGGCGTCGCGGCCGCGCCGCACAAGGGCAGACTTGTGAGTAGTATGGACATGAAGGACCTCGTTCTTCGCATCTTTCGAACTCCTTGACGTGATTGACGCGATGCCTGTTATCTAGCCCCGAAACCCGGCGAGTTTTCAAGGAAATTCAGCGGTTAGGGACAGCGTGGTTGGGAGCCACCGTGCTTTCATCGTTCAATGTATCGGGCCCGTTGGGTGGGGCTGCCCACGATCCTGTGACAGCGCTCACTGGCCCATTCGCGGTCCAGCGGGCAAGTGTTACATTCTGACAGCGTCCCGCGAATCCGAGGATGGGCAGCTCGGATCAGGCGGATGGTCGGGCGTAAGGGTTCGCGCAGAAATACGTTCACACCTCATTCCACCTGCAAACCGCCGGGCGCGGCCGGGGCTGAGGGGTCGGCCGTCCGCACGAACTCATAGGCGCCCTGGTCGGAGCGGCCCTCCTGCGGCCGGGCAATTCCGTCATAGTCTGCCGGGGGAAATCCTGAAGCACTACCCGCGTTGCGGGCGGGGCTGCCCTCGGTCAGGTGAAAATCGCCGGCTGCCGCATCGCGGAACTTCATGGCCGCAAGCGTGCCGGCGCGGTTGTTTTCCCGGGTGACGGGCGAGGAGGCAAACTCTGCGCTTCCGCCCGCTTCGACAATGATATTGTCGCGGAGAACCCCTCCCTGCGCGTTGCCGATGGTAATCCCGTGGGATTCCGGCCGCACGACCGTGTTGTTGAAAATCATCGCGTAGACCTTCGGCTGGTTAGGGCCCGAACCGCTGGTAATGCCGCGGCCGTCCTGGGGCCCGGTCAGCCCGGTGTTCACCACCACGTTGTTGTAGATCTTCGCGGTCTTGGTGCCCACCGAGGCGGGCATGTTGTGCAAGTAGTGCGAAATTCCGCTCTCGCCCGCGTCTTCGACCCAGTTGCTGTAGATCTCACCCATGCTTTCATATAGCATGATGGCATTGTGCTGCGAGGCGGCGTTATCGACCCGCTTCCCGACCCGCTTACACACGTTATGATGGATGAGGTTGGCGCCCTCGATGGCGGACTTCAAGTCCATCGCGTTCCAGCCGGTATCCGTGACCAGGTTGTCGCGGATCTCGATATTGCGCAAGCGCCAAGGCTCTTTCCCATCGAGGTCGCTCCAGTTCGGCCCGATGTAGAGCCCCTCGCCGTGGACCCGGTGCACGTAGCAGCGCTCGATAATGAAACCTTCCCGCCACTGCGTCCCCGGCTGGTCCTCCTGGTTCACCCAGTGGTCGTTGACGCCGATGCCGATGCCCCTCGTCTCCATCTCGGGCCAGCGGCCGTCCACCTCAACGTTTCGGATCCTGCCGAAGTTGGACGTGCCGTTGAACATGACGAAATGGCTGGGTGACGGTCCGCTGGTGGTCACCTTGATGCCGTAGGTCCGGCCCGCCGGCGCGCCGTTCCACTTGAAGCTTCCGTCCACGTGTACGTGGGTGCAGTGCCGCAGCCAGAAGAAGACGTGATTGCCGCCGCCCCCCGGCTGGACGTCGACGACGACCGGACCGGTCCCCCGGGGGTCGTTGCGGATGACGATCGGCGCCTCGGCCGTTCCCGCAAGATTCTCGAATCGAATTGTCCCCCGCCGACCGGCGGCCAAGGTAAGCGTATCCCCCGGCCGAATCCCAGCATCGTAGTCCGGTTTGATCAGCGGCACCGACGCCGGCACAAAATGATCGGCCCCTTGCGCCGGAGCCATCCCCAGAACAAACAGCCCGAATGCCGTCACCCAGATCGGCTCAAATCGAAATGCTCTTGTCATTGCTGGTGTTCCTCGGACCGGTCTTCATGCGTCCATATTAGGTACCATGATGCCTACCATAAGACTATAATATGTTTGGGGAGTTGTCAAGTAGCGGGGCCTGCTCCCGCCGGGGAAATGGGTCAGATCAGGAGGAGCCGTTCGCGCGTCCCGAGCGTAGCCGCGGGTTCAGGGCGCTTTCTTCTGCCTTCCGGCCCAGGTCGCGGGCGCCATGCCCATGCTATCCTTGAATTTGCGGACGAAGCCGGAGACGGTCGCAAAGCCGCTGTCCCAGGCGATCGACTCGACGCTCTTGCGGTGCTCGGTGAGATCCAGGCAGGCTCGGGCCACGCGGTATGCGGTAAGGTACTCGTAGGGTCCCTTTCCCATGACCCGTTTGAACGTACGGTGGAAGTTGCGCTTGCCCATGTGGCAAAGGGCCGCCAGCGCATCAACGGTGATCGGGTCGGCAAAGTTGTTCTGGATGCGGCGCAGCGCGGGCCGGATCCGGACAATCCAGTCCACCCGAACGGCGGCGTCTGAGGCCGGCGCATCGCCGGCCAGGCGGCTGAGTTCCACGAGCAGCGCCAGGACGGAGGCGCGAATGGCCTCCGCGTAGTTTGCCGCCTTGCGCTCATGCTCCTCGAAGATCGTCGCGGTGAGCCGCGAGATCGCCGGATGCGCATCCGGCGAGAGCAGATTGGGAAAGCCCGGCACCGAAAACGGAGTCATATCGAACAGCGCATAGTCGCCACCCGCCGATCCGAGCAGTCGTGCCGGATCGGTCAGGAACAGGGACCACAGGCTGTGTGTGCCTTTGCGGCTCCACGTACTGTGCGGGATCATCGGCGGCACGACGGAGACGTAGCCCGGCCGATAGCGGAATAGCCGGCCAGCGATCGAGAACACGCCCGTCCCCTCGTGACAATAGCCGATCTCGAGCCCGTTGTGACACGCCACGATGCTGCGGTACCGGCGCGACCCCTCGCTCACCGGGTAGGGCGCCCAGAAGATGATCGGGAACTCGGGCGGCAGTTCCTTGAGCGTGTACTGCACCCGCCGCGCGGGTCTTCGGCGTTTTTGCGTGGTTTTCGTCGTTTCGTGCAATGGACCGTCCCGGGCGTGCTTGGACTATAATCAGGTGAAAGCTGTCGCGTGAACCCGGCTCGCGAGACGCTCGCCCTCCAGCCGGTGCCGCGCGCTTCGTGATGGAGGGCAAGCGTCTCGCGAGCCGAGTTTGCGCGGCAAGCTCCGGTTGCCCGTACGGCAGTTTATCGCATGGCGGGTATTCCCGCCAGTCCGGATATCTGAAGCGTTTTCGTCGCCGCCTGCCCTCCCCCCGCAGACCCGACACAATGGATCATCCGCGTTGAGAGGAGGCATGCCCCATGAAGCTGTGGCCCGTTCCGATGTTGAGCCTAGGGATCCTGTTGCACGTGCTGGCCACCCGCGGTGACGAGATGCCGGCGCCGCGCATCCGTTTCGTCGACGGTCCGGGCGGGGACGGCCTGGCCGAAGGCGGCGACGATTCGAACCCCGGCACGCTCGACGCGCCCTGGCGTACGATTGTGCACGGCGCCAGTCAGCTCAAGCCGGGCGACACGCTGTACATCCGGGGCGGCATCTACCGCGAGTATCCCGACGACGTCATTCCCTCGGGCACACCGGCGGCGCGGGTCGTTGTCGCCAACCACGAGCAGGAGACGGTCACGATCCGGAATCCGCCGGGTGAGACAAAGGGCTACGTTCTGACGATCGCCGGCAGCTACATCACGATCAAGGGTCTGGTTCTGGACGGCGAGCGCAAGGCCGGCAAGCCGCTCTGGATCGGCGCGAAGAAGGGGGGCGCGACGCCCCTTCATGTTCGCGTCGAGAATGTGACCGCGATGAACGGGCGCTCCTCGGGCATCCTGACGGGCTGTTCGTACAGCGCGTTCATCGACGTGCACTCGCACCACAACGGCCGCGACCGGCGCGACCACGGCATCTACATGGGGGAGGCGGTCAACAACGTGATTGACGGCGGCGAGTTTTCGCACAACACGGGGTACGGGCTGCACATCTACACCGCGAAGGGCGCGCCGCTGCTCAACAACGTCATCCGGAACTGCGTCTCGCACCACAACAAGGTGGCGGGCGCGATCATCGCGACGGGCGAAGGGAACGTGGCCTACAACAACGTCGTCTTCGCGAATCCCTGCGGCATCAACGTACGCGGCCGCCACACGCGGCTGTTCAACAACACGATCTACGGCAATCGCCAGGCACTGGCGATCCACGGAACGAAGAACGTCGAGATTCGGAACAACATCCTCTACAAATCGTCCTGGGTCGCCCAAGGCAGCCGAGGCACGCCCCGCGCGAACACCGACTTCGTCATGGCCGACAACTTCACCGGCGCCGACCCGATGTTCGTCGATCCCGAGGCCGGCGATTTCCGACTGCGGGAGGGCAGCCCGGCCGCCGGCGCGGGGGCCGTGCTCGTGAAGGGCGAGGCCGGCCGTGTTCGGCCGATGGCGCCCGCGGCATGGGCGGCGCGGCCCGAATTTCAGGTGGCGCCGGTCGCGCCGGAAACCCTGGCCGCCGCGCAGGCGGAGGTGCGCGCCAGGCTGGCGGCTGAGAGAGAGGCGGCCCGAAAGGCGGCTGCCGAGGCAGCGGCCAATCGTCCGCCGCCGGTCACCTATTTCGTCGCGCCGGGCGGCGACGACGCCGGGCCGGGCACGGAGGAACAGCCCTGGCGGACGCTGCAGAAAGCGTCCCGGTCGGTGAGTCCGGGCGACATCGTCCGCATCCGGGCCGGCGAATACACGGGCACCCGCCCCGGCCAGTCGGCCTGGCGGGTCGACAAGGCGGGCGCCGCGGACGCCCCGATCACCTACAAAGCGTACGGCGATGGTGAGGTGCGGATCCACAACGCGACGATCATCCCCGCCGCGTCCTGGACCCCGGTCAAAGACGCCATCTACGCCACGGCCCTCGACCCGAAAGCCAGGATCATGGGGCTCTTCCAGAACCATAGCCCCGTGCACGCGGCCGGCAAGCGCCTGCAGATCGCATCGGTGGCCGAGATGCTCCCCAATTCCTACTTCAAGACCAACAATACGCTCTACGTCTGGCTCGAGGACGGATCGGACCCGAAAAACTCCGTCATGCGGACCTCCTCCTCACACGTGATCCAACTGAGCCGCTGCCACTACACCGTCTTCGACGGGCTCACCGTCGAGTTCGGCTTCGTCGGGATCAAGGAACAGAACCAGGCGCACCACGTCACCATCCGCAACTGCGTCCTCCGCTCGCTCGCGAGCCAGGGCGTCCAGCCGGTCGGCGCCGACTGCCTGATCGAGAACAACCTGTTCCAGGATATCGGCACGGACAAGTTCAAGCATGCCATCTATGCCTCGCGCTCGGGCCTGATCGTCCGCCACAACGTGTTCGAGCGGATCGCCGGCGCCGCCGTGCACCTGTATGGGGGCGCGCCGCAACGGGGCGCGCGAATCTGCGGCAACGTCTTCCGCAATGTGCGGCCGTGCACGACACGGTCCGAGAGAAAGTACTACACGGACCTCATCCTGTGGGCCGGCAGCGGGCACCGGGTCTGCAACAACGTCTTCTACGGTGAGGGGAAGCGCGCCGCCATCAGCCTCAAGAGCGGATGCCGGATCCTGCACAACACGTTCGCCGGGTGCCCGACCGCGATCAGCTTCTACAAAGGCGAGACAGGCAACCGGATCCTGAACAATATCTTCCTCGATTCCGCGGAAACGTTCCTGCGCTGGCCGGCCGAGTCGAGGGAGCAGATCCTGGACTACAACCTCTATTTCGCAGGCACGGGTACGCCCAACTGGGAATGCGACGGCACGCGCTATCCGACGTTCGACGCGTATCGGCAGGCGGCGGGCGAGACACACTCCCGCTATGCGGATCCGGGCCTCGCCGGGCCGGCCGATGCCCGCCTGAGAGCGGGTAGCCCGGCGATCGACGCGGCGAGCGCACCGGCCTCTGAGGCCGGCTCCGCAACGGACCCGGTTGCGGTCGATGCCAAAGGTACGGCCCGCCCGCAGGGCCGCGCTGCCGATATCGGGGCGTACGAATTCAAGGACTCGGGCGCGGGCAGCGCAGCCGCGCTGCCGAAATGACGCGCTGCAACCACAAGATGCCGAGGCCGACGGCGGCCGGCCACGCGAACGACGGCGCCTGCGGAAAGCTCGCCCCACCCGCGGCTCGCGAAGAGAGGCTGTCTCAAGACCAGGGAACAGCCCTTACGGGCTTAACTACAAACGGCAGAAACCACCCGACATACCGTTTGTAGTTAACGCCGTAAGGCGTGTGGCAACGTGCGAGTCGGGTTTTGAGACAGCCTCAGGACGCTCGCCCTCCATCAGCCTTGCCGGCGCGTGGCGGGAGGACGAGACGTGCGCCTTCGCTCAGAAGCTACGGCGGAAAGACACGCCTGAAGAGCCGGGCCTCATGCGCGCGCCGCGCCGGGCTATCCCGCGTACAGCACGAAGCCGGCGCTCTCGAAGTGCGCGTCAAAAGAGAAGACCCGCCGAATACGCTCGCGCCGCATCAAGGCGAACGATACGCCGTCCGTGAAGCTCACGGCCTGGTCCGCGAACTTCACGAAGAAATCCAACGAACGCAGCTCGGTCTCCTCCGTCGGGCGCAGGACCGTGAGCAGCGCCGAGCCGTAGATCGCACGGGCACGCTCCGCCGCAAAGGCATGACCGGCCGTCCGCCCCAGAAGCGTGAAGGTTTCGTCCAGCACGAAGTGGCTCGTGAAGAGCCGCTCGCGCCCTGCAGCCAGCCTGCCCCAAAGGGACTGGCTCTTCTCGTGGTACTGAATCCTTCCCAATGTAACGCGCCAGGAACGCACCCGTATCCAAAAGGATCACGACCGCCCCCCATACACGTACTCGTCATGGCGCTTGGACAGATCGGCCGGCGCCGGACCTCGGTATGTCTCCGCGTCGGCCAACAAGGAATCCGCCGCCGGCGAAGCGCGGCGCGAGGCCAGAACCGATTCCAGGGCGTCACGGATCAATTCGCCAAGCGATATGCCCAGGCTCAGGCAACGACGCTGTGCCCTCGCCTTCAGGTCCTCCGGCAACATGATGGTCGTCCGGCGCATGGCTCGCCTCCTCATGATGCTATGCCTGCATAATACCATAGCCATATAATCAAGCCTGAGCCTGTGGTGGCTCCTGAGTCGACGTCGTCACCGGGCCGTATGCCTGCAAGGCAGCTGACGCCGGAGGTTGAGCCTGTCGAGAAACTTCCGGGTGAAGCGGCCGGGGTGGAACCCGGCCCTCCAGAAACGCAACATGTGGGGCCGTTGGAGGGCGCGGTTCCACCCGCGCCGGGTTTTTTGACAGACTCGTTGAGCCTCACGACCCGGTCGCCTGCTTCCGGCCCCAGGCTCTGGGCGTCATGCCGGTGATCTGTTTGAAGTTGGCCGCAAAGCGCGTCACGGTCCCGAACCCGTTGTCCCAGGCGATGGCTTCGACACTCTTTCGATTCTCCGTCAAGTCCAGACAGGCCATCGTGACGCGGTATTGGGTCAGGTGCTCCCGCGGCCCTTTCCCCATGACCCGCTTGAAGGTCCTGTGGAAGTTCGACTTGCTCATATGGCACAGGTCCGCGAGTGCGTCGACGGAGAGCGTATCACCGTAGTTGTGCTGGATGTGCCGGAGTGCGGGCCGAATCCGCTCGAACAAGTCCGTCCGGACAGCCCGGCTCCGGCGTCGTGCGCGCCCCGCCACGCGGTTCAGTTCCACGAGCAACGCGCGGAAGTAGGCACGAATCGCCTCCTCGTAGTGCGTGTCGCGCCGTTCGTTCTCGCGCAGGATCTGCGCGACGAGAGTCTCGATCTCCGGATGGTCCGTTGGCGAGAGCAGATTGGGGAAGCCGGGCACGGAGAAGGCCGTGGTGTCGAACAACGTGTAGTCCGTCCCGGGCGCCGCGAGCAGCCTGGCGGGGTCCGTCAGAAAATACGACCACGTACTTTCCGTGCCCTCGCGGCTCCACGTACCGTGCGGGGTCATGGGCGGGACGACCGAGACGTAGCGCGGGCCGAACGGGAGGAACCTGTCCCCGACGGGGAACACGCCTTCGCCCTGGTGGCAGTAGCCGATTTCCAGTCCGTTGTGACAGCCGAGGATACTGCGATGGTGCTCCGAGCCGTCGCGAGTCAAGTGGCGCACCCAGACGTGCACGGGGAACTCCGCCGGCAACGGGTGGCGGGCGAACCGCGTGATACGAGCGGTTTTTCGAGCTCCTGTGCCGGTCAGGGTTGCGCGCACGGACGGCCTCCATCCGCGGGTTACACGGCGTGCGTCCAGACAAGGTTATCACACGACGCGGCTGGTTTCCAGGGCCGATCGGCGCGCGTGCCGGTGTCGTGCGGCAGCGGCGTGAACGTTTTTGCGTGCTTTCAAGCACCCGCCGCGATGGACGTGCACCGCCCGTTCTGACTACTACTGGGACAGAGACAGTCCGGCATGCGGAGTGGGTACCGGCCGGGATGAATCCAGAGCGAACGCGAAATCCATAACGACCCGAGAGGACGGAGCCGGGCATCGCGTCGAAGTCCGTGCGGCGGACGCGCGGGCTTCCGCCGACCTCTGACTCCTGACTTCCAACCTCTGCGTTCCGGGCTCTGCCCGCGCGGGAAAGGAGATCGGACAATGCGCACGAAAATGCTGATCGCCGTCGCTGTCCTGTCGCTGATCGGCTTGACGGTCAATCCGGTGCCGCCCGCGCGGGCCGCGGGCATCATCCGTTACGTCGCGCCCAACGGTGACGATGCGAACCCG
Source organism: Kiritimatiellia bacterium (assembly GCA_016929905.1). Lineage (GTDB taxonomy): Bacteria > Verrucomicrobiota > Kiritimatiellia > JAFGHX01 > JAFGHX01 > JAFGHX01. The sequence continues at coordinate 59,918 of JAFGHX010000369.1, read as the reverse complement.
GGCACGGCGGCGCAGCCCTGGAAGACGCTGAGGGCGGCGGTCCAGAAGAGCAGGCGGCCGGGTCCCGGCGACACGGTGTTGATCAAGGCGGGCACCTATGTCGAGTCGCCGTCGTGGTGGATCCACGTGCACGGCGCCGCCGACAACCCGATCACGTTCAAGGCCTACGGGGACGGCGAGGTCCGCATCACGCCTTCGACGGTGCTGCCCGCCGACGGCTGGGTGCACGTCAAGGACGCCATCTACAAGACGGAGCTGCGGGCGCCGGCCACGGCCGTCTTCCACAACGAGTTCCCCTTGGTCAAGCCGGGAAGAGAGAAACACCCGATCGAGGCGGTTGAGGACCTGTGTCCCGGCTCCTTCTTCGTGTCGGACAAGACCCTGTACGTGCGGCTGGTCGACGGATCCAATCCGGAGGACTCCGTGATACGCACGGCGCCCTCGCACGTGATCGTGGTGGACAAGAGCGAGCATCTCATCTTCGAGGGGCTTACCCTGGAGTACGGGTTCGTCGGTTTGAAGGAGAGCCGGCCGTCGGCGGGAATCACGCTGCGCAACTGTACCCTTCGCTCGCTGGCGAGCCACGGCGTCTTCACCGTGCCCGAAACGGTGATCGAGGACTGTCGATTCCAGAAGATCGGCTATGCCCAGACGCAGTGCGCCGTCAACAGCCCCTGGAGCAAGGGGCTGATCGTACGCCACAACGTGTTCGAAGAAGTCGCAGGGCACGCCGTGCGCCAGTACGGGGACGTCGAACCGCCGCCGCCCGGCGTCGAGATCTACGGCAACGTCTTCCGCCGCCCGCGCCCGTATGTCGACGGCCGCTCGCGCGATCAGTACATGGCGGATCTGAGCCTCTGGGGCCGCAGCCAGAAGACGCGGGTCTACAACAATGTCTTCCACGGCGAAGGCAAGCGCCCGGCGATCATCCTGTCGCGATCCGGCAACCGCGTGTGGAACAACACGTTCGTCGGGTGCCCGACCGCGCTCACCTTCGATGCGCAGAGCAGGGAGAACTGGGTTCAGAACAACATCTTCGTGAATTGTGCCCGGTCCTTCCTGGCGTGGCCGGCCGGCGCAACGCCGCAAACGTTGGACCACAATCTGTACTTCAGCCCGACAGACACGCCGCGGTGGGAATCGGCGGGCGTCACCTACGCGAGCTTCGGCGAGTATCAGAAGGCCAGCGGCCAGGAACGGAATTCGCGCTACGCCGATCCGCGCCTGGCGAACGGGGCCGAGGCGCGCCTGCAGCCGGGCAGCCCGGCGATCGACACGGGCGTCGCGCTGGAGGACGTGACGGTCGATCGCGACGGCACGGCCCGGCCCGAGGGAACAGCCTATGATCTCGGCGCCTACGAGTTTCGGCCAAGCCGCAACTAGTGTCCTGTCTCGCAAATAGGCTTGCATTAGACGGGGGTATTCCGGATGCACGGGGGCCGCGAGATGAAGTCGGCAGCCTGACAAGGAGGAACACGCGATGAACAAACAGATGCCGGTTCGGAGTGTCTGGAGCACGATCCTCATCTTGGCGGCAGCAGCCCGTTTGGCGGCCGGCGCCACGTACTACGTGGACGGGCCGGGCGGCGACGGCCTGGCCGAGGGCGGCCGCGACTCGAACAGCGGGACGCTCGCGGCGCCCTGGCTGACGGTTTCGCATGGCGTCGAACAACTGAAGCCGGGCGACACGCTGCACATCCGCGGGGGCGAGTACGGCGAGACGCTCTGGAAAACGATCCCGTCGGGCACGCCCGAGGCGCGCGTAACCGTGTCGAACCACGAGGACGAAGCCGTCACCCTCAAGCCGCCCGCGGATACGCAGGTGAACTACATCGTCGGAATAAGCGGGGACAGCTCCTATATCACGCTGAAGGGGTTGATCCTCGACGGGCAGAAGAAGATCCGCGAACAGACCGTCGACATCAGCCGCTCAAGGGAGGGGCAGGTGCCGCACCACATCCGGGTCGAGAATTGCACCATCAAGGGCAGCCGCAGCTCGGGCCTGCAGACCGGCTCTGCCCACCACTGTGAGTTCATCAACCTGAAGATCACCGGGAACGGCCGCGACAAGAACGATCACGGGCTCAAGATGGGCGGCTCGAACAATCTGGTCGACGGCTGCGAGATCTCGCACAACTACGCGTTCGGCATGCAGATCTACGGCACGGGCGAAGGGGCCAACGGCAACGTGTTCCGCGGCAACTACGTGCACGACAACGGCCGGCACAAAAACAAGAAGACCGCTATGTTCATCACGAAGGGCCGCGACAACCTGGTATGCAACAACGTCGTCGTGGGCCAGAAGACGGCCGTGTCGCTGGGCGGCGAGCGCACGAAGTTCTACAACAACACCGTGGTCGGCGAGATGCGGGCCCTCGGCGTGAGCCAGACGCAGAATGCACAGATCAAGAACAACATCCTGGTCGGGGGTGTCCGAGTCGAAGGCGGGACGAACGAGAAGGGCGAGCCGAACAACGTGAACCCGGTGCTCGCCAACAACCTGACGGATCGCGACCCGCTGTTCGCCGACGCTCAGGCGGGGAACTACCGGCTCAAGGCGGGCAGCCCGGCGATCGACGCGGGCGTCACCGTGGCGGAAGTCGCCACCGACAAGGCTGGGGTCGCCCGCCCACAGGGCCAGGCGCCGGACATTGGGGCGTATGAGTTCAGAGCCGATCAGTGAAAAGGAGAAGGGGGAAAGATGCATAGGCAAGAGTTGATCAGGGCGGCCGTCTCGCTCATCGTCTTGCAGGCCGTTCGGGTCCTGGCGGCGACGTATGTCGTCGCGCCCGGCGGCCACGACGGCAATCCGGGGACCGAAGCGCAGCCCTGGGCGACGTTGAAGAGAGCGGCGCAGGACCGGCAGCCGGGCGACATCGTGCGCATCCGGGCGGGCGTCTATGCCGAGAGGCCGACCTGGAAGGTCACGGCGAAGGGCACCCGCGAGAACCCCATCACCTACAAGGCGTACGGGGACGGCGAAGTGCGGATCACACCTTCCAGCGTGCTGCCCGCCGCCGGCTGGAGCCGCGTGCGGGACGGCATCTACCGCATCGATCTGAAGAAGGCGCCTCTCAGCGTCTTCTGCAACGGGCTGCCGCTGGTCAACCCCAGCAGAACCCACCCGATCAAGTCGGTGGACAAGATGTACGCCCACTCCTTCTTCACATCGGGTAAGACCCTGTACGTCTGGCTGGCGGACGGGTCCGACCCGAACGGCGCGGACATGCGCACCGCGCCCGATCACGTGGTCAACCTGCGCGGCTGCGATTACACGGTCTTCGACGGTCTGACCCTGGAATACGGCAAGAACGGGTTCAAGGGCCAGGCCGAGACGCGCCATATCACGATACGCCACTGCACGCTCCGCTCGCTCGCGAGCCAGGGCATCCAACCGACGCCCGCGGACTGTCTCGTCGAGCATTGCCTCTTCCAGAAGATCGGCTCGACGAAATACCAGCACGGCATCTACGGGAGCGGGCCCGGCCTGACCGTACGCCACAGCGTGTTCGAGGACATCGCCGGCTGCGGCATCCACCAATACGGGAAACCCGACGACGATGTGCCCGGCGGCCGGTTCTACGGGAACATCTTCCGTAGCCCCCGGGCGGCGACGGACCCGAAGCGCGAGCGATACATGGCGGACCTGCTGCTTTGGGCGCGCGCCGGCAACATCGTGTACAACAATGTCTTTTACGGCGAGGGCAAACGGCCCGGCATCAGCCTCAAGAAGGCCGACAATCGCATCTTCAACAACACGTTCGTCGACAGCGCGACCGGCGTCAGCTTCGGCCCGAAGAGCACCGGCAACGTGATCCAGAACAATATCTTCGTCGATTCGGGCCAGTTCTTTCTCGACGGCCCCGCCGGCGCGACCCCGCAAACGCTGGACCACAATATCTACTTCAGGCGCGCCGGAACGCCGCAATGGCGGCTGGCCGGCGCCAAATATGCGGACTTCGGGGCCTACCGGAAGGCGAACGGCGGAGAGCAGAACTCGCTCTACGCGGATCCGCGGCTGGTCGGCGCCGCGGACGCCCACCTGCAGCCGGGCAGTCCGGCGCGGGACGCCGCCGTCGTACTGGCGGAAATCAACGCCGACAAGGACGGGGTCGCCCGCCCGCAGGGCAAGGCGCCCGACGTCGGGGCGTACGAGTTCAAGGCCGCCCGATAGGGATTGGAAGGATGGAAGATATGGAAGGATGGGCGTGCGGGAGCTGCCCGGCTCCAACCCCCTGCGCCCATGCGGCGATCGACAGGAGCCAACGGAGGAGGGCGAAACCATGTGCGCGAAGATGCTGACAGGCGTTGCCATGTCGTTGCTTGTCTGCCTGGCGGGGCCGGCGGCGGATACACGCGCCGCCGAGGGGAACGTGACGGGCGGGCGGCAGTACTACGTTTCGACACGGGGGGACGATTCCAACCCCGGCACAATCGCCCAACCGTTCAAGACAATTCAAAAGGCCGTTGACGTGTCGGCGGCCGGTGACACCGTACTCATTCGTGAGGGCCGGTACGGCGGCTTTCAAGTCAAGAACAAGCACGGCCGGCCGGACGCGTGGATCACCTACAAGAACTACCCCGGCGAGCAGGTCGTCGTGGACGGCTGTCTCGGCAGCGTCGACGGCCGGATTCTGCATATTGTCGGCGGCTATTCCTGCTATCTCGTCTTCGACGGGTTCGCGATCACCTACACCGATCCCGTCTTCGACGAAGCGCGCAAGCTGGACCTCACGAAGGCGGAGCACATCGAGATCTTCAAACGCAAGTACATCAAGGACAAGCGCGTGCGTCTCAACGCGATGAAGTTGAATCCTCCCCGTTCGGGCGAACGGCACCACCACATGATCTTCCGGAATCTGGCCGTGCATCATGTTCCCGACGGCGCATTCGCCGGCACCGGCGACGACATTCAGTTCATCGGCAACCACGTCTACGATATCGGCGGGCCCCTTTCCGGCTATGGCTGGTACGCCGGCGGAAACCGCTGGGTATTCCGCGGCAACGTGGTCCACGACTGCACCGGGTACGGGCTGCATTGCTACAACACGTGCGCCGTGGACGACAGCCTTGTGGAAGGCAATCGGATATGGGGGAACGGAAAGGCCTATTGGCACAACTCGTCCCGCCGCGTGAAGAAGGGCGGGGCCGGCATCCTGATGTGGGGCGGCGACAACAACATCGTGCGCAACAACGTCGTGTTCGGGAACGACGGCTGCGGCATTTCGGTGAAGGGGCACTACAACAAGGTGGTCAACAATACCGTCGTGGGCAACGGGCGCCGAGGGATCGAAGTCTCGCAGGGATCGGGCAACACGGTTGTCAACAACATCGCGTTCGGACAGGGCCAGAATCTGGCCCTGACCAAGGACACGGCAGCAGCCGACACGCCCAATCTCACGTCGGACCCCTTGTTCGTCGACGCTGACGGCGATGACTATCATCTGCGCGCGAGTTCCGCGGCCATCGACGCGGGAACGGACCTGAGCAAGATGGTTCCCGCGGATTTCGACGGGGTCGCACGTCCCGCCGGCGCCGCGTACGACATCGGTGCGTACGAAGTCGCCGCGGGAAATCGCGCGCCCGGCGCTTCGCGCCGATAGGCCGGGACGGGTTGCCGCTGCGCGTGTTGCCCCAGTCTGACAGCTCGGACCGGTCGGACGATTCCGCCGGCAACCTCGAATCCGTCACCAACCCGCTCACGAATATGTGACGACCTACAGTGAAAAGGCGCCGTTGCCGGCGCCTTCTCACTGTCGTGGTTGATGCGGTTGTCGGCGTCGAAACGAAGACTCTTCGCCAGAGGTTCAACCACCAAAGTATTCATCCCAGCACCTCGCGATCTCGTCTCTATGTTGGATGGCCACATCCAGCCATTCGCGCAACTCGTGCGCCGACATCCCGTAGGATTCGGCCACGGCAGGCACCGGTTCCAGCCAGAACTTGGCCACCGCCTCCGCCTTCCGCACGTGGATGTGCAGCGGCTCACGCGGTTCGCCTTCGTTCGAATAGAAGAAGAACCGATATCCTTTGTAGTTGATCCGGGCGCACGTACACGGTTCGAGTCTTCGGTTGTCGATCCTTGTAGGTCAGGCGGTACGCCATCCGGAATGATTTTCTCGGACAGATGCAACGAGCCCGGATTGAGTCAACCCGAAAGAGGAGGCACATGATGGGGAAGGCGAGCGACGCGGGCTGGACGGCTGAAGAGTTTGCGGACGTCGACCTCGGAGACAAGAGACTCGACGCCAGGTTGATCACGCTCTGTGACCGGTTCTCAGACTCCCCAGAAAGCCCCATCAACCAGGCATGCATCGATTGGGCTGAGACCAAAGCGGCCTATCGATTCTTCCAGAATGAGAACGTTGATGGCGACGAGATCCTGGCCGCCCACCGCCGCAAGACGGTCCGGCGCGCCAACGCGCACTGAGCCAGTCGCTCGAAGGCGCCGGGTGGCGCGAGGCGCTGGTGCTCATCGACATGAACGAGCGCCGGGTCGAGTCCCTCCTCGGGGCCAAGGTAGACCAAGCCGGACAGCGGTTGACGGACGACGACGTCATTGCCGGGCTCGCCGTGCGCGAAGGCCCTACCGCGAGGGGCAGAACACATCCGCGCCTTCGGTCATGACCCCGATGCGACAGTCGTTCCCGTGCCGCGACATGGCAAGTGAGAGGGCCGAGGGGAAGTCGGCCGTGGCGCGCAGGCCGATCTTTCTGGCGTCCGCATCGCGGATCCCGCCCGACACGAGCACGATGTCGAGTGCTCGTCGGGTACGTTCCATGGCCAGGTAGGTTGCAACGGCCACTTCGTCGGTTGCCTCGCCGCGTTGCAGCAGGGCGAGCACCTGCTCGGCGGTGGCCCTGCCGAACGAGACGAATTCCGGATGGTCCGGCGCAATCCCCTCGGGCGCCGGTATGCAGAGAATGAGCGTGCCGCCTTCTCTGACGAACAGGCCGCAGCTGTTCAAGGGCTTGATGCCCTGCCACAGGTCGCGATCGGCGGGATGGGAGCCGGCGATGACGATATCCGGGGTCTCAGCCGGGTCAATGGCATAGATGGGCCGCGCGATCTGCACGCCGCGCCGATGAGCCTCGATCGGGTGTCCCGCCACCGCCGCGACTACCCGGCTCTCGTGGTTCAAGACCACATTCAGGATGAATTTCAGGCCGGATTGGACTGCAATCTGTTCCATTTCTCTCCGAACCGGATTCTCGACCCGGCCGAGGATGCGGTGGACGTTCGGCCCTGCCATCAGATGCGTGCGGGCGGTTGTCAGCGCCGAGGAGACGCCGGGCTGGATCATCTTCGCGCCGCCGGCCCATCCGGCGTACATGTGCGGCACGATGTTGCCGACCGCAATGCTCAAGGGGCAACGCAGGTACGGCTTGCTGATCTGGACCGGGATTCCCGACGGGGTTCTGCCCAGATCCTCGAAATCCTTCGGATCCTGCGAAAGGTTCTCGATCCTGACTCGTTCACAGACCTGCCTGCCGTATTTCTCGATGCATTCCCCGCGGGCCATGGGACGATGCGTGCCGAGGCCGATAAGCACCGAGATGTCCCCGTCGCCCACGCCGGCCGCGTTCAACTCGTTGAGGACTGCCGGAAGGATCTCGTGTTGCGGCGTGGGGCGTGTGCCGTCGTCGACCAGGATGACGGTCTTCTTGCCGTGCTTTCGAACGAGGTCCGCCAGGGACGGCGCCCCGATCGGCGAGCGCAACGCCCGCGCGACGGCAGCGGGCACGTCGGGCAGCCCCGGTACCCGTTGCGGGCCGTGGACCCAGGCGAGATTGTGTTCGGGCACGGCAATTCGCATGCGCGCGTTGCCGTAGGGCAGCTCGATCATGTGAAGTCTCCCGTCTTCACAACGCACAAGAGCGAATCACCGAATCCAAGGCAACCACGTTCTCGGCGGATTTTGCCACGAGCGCTCAGGCTACAGCGCCACCGCCCGCCCGGTTTCCGTCGATTCGATGGCGCCGAAGACCGCCCGCATGGTTTTCAGGGTCTCTTCGGCCGAGGTCTCACAGGCCGTCTCGCCCTTGAGCGAGGCAATCATGTGGCGGTGGCAGGCGACAATGCTTTCGGCGCAACCCAGCCCCTGCATCTCCGGCGGGAGCCACGCGAACTCGCGGGCAAACCGGCAGTCGCGCGTGACGGTTTCGTGTTTCGTGCGGATCGTGAGTTGGTCGTCGTTGTCGAGCCGCACGGTTCCGTTACGGCCTTCGACGAAGGCCTTGAACGGGGTGTGGGTGGCCACTTCACACGTGCAGATCACCCGCCCTTGCCGCAGGACCAGGTTGAACGTGTCGTCGCCCGCCATGCCGTCGATGCTCGTCACGGACTGGCAGTACACGCTGCTCGGGTCGCCGAACAGGAACCGCGCCACATCGACGATGTGGCATCCCATGTCGAAGAGCGAGGCGTGCTTGATGCTCATCAGGTAGGGCTGTTTGGCAAAGGCCTCGGCGCCGCCGGTGGAGAGCTGGATGTCGGCGCGGAACACCTCGCCGACATGCCCCTCGTCCAGCGCTTCTTTGAGCCGGCGAGTGGGAGCCTGCCACCGGTAGTTCTCGTGGATCAGCAGCGGCACGCCCGCCTGTCGGCAGCCTTCTACCATCTTCTCGCACGTCTTCCAGTCATGCGCCATGGGCTTCTGGCAAATGACGGGCACTTTGTATTTCGCACCCAGACTCACCAACCATTCGTGCGCGGGCGCCTCCACGATGATGTCCATGATGTCCGGTTTCTCGTTCTGAAGGAGCGCTTCCGGATCGCCGTACACGGCGTTCACGCCGAAGCGGGCCGCCGCCTGTTCGGCTTTGGACACCGTTCGGTTGTAGAGGGCGCAGACCTCCACGCCTTCGACGTCGGACCAGGCCGGGATCTGCAGTGTGGACCAGAACCCGGTCCCGAAGACACCGATGCGAAGCTTGCCGTTCTTGTCAGTCATGATGGTCCTTCCTCTATTTCTGTTCGACATCGACGGTTGGGTAACCTTTGCCGGCATCGTCCAACACGAGGATCCAATCCCAGATCGTGCCGCTGCGTGGGGGCGAGAATGTCTGTTCGGAATCCGCAAGATTGCTGACGTAGGACCATGTCCCGGCCCTGGGGTCGTACCAATAGGCTTTGATCATTCCGGCCTGGAGTTTTTCCAGGTTCACCGTGAACGGCTTTCCGGCCGGCGTATAGACGAACGCGAAGCTGCCGTCTTCCGACCGCGCGGCCCGGATATGCTCGATGCCCTTCCCCTGCCCCTCGCGGATCATGGATTGATCGGGCACCAACTTCTGCCACGGCCTGGATTCGAACAGGTGCCGCAGGATGCCCATCTGCGCGGCGCCGGGCAGTTGCAGGGCCCGCCTCCAGTGCAGATGCGTCTTGTATTTCTCCGCGATCACCTGCAGCTCGGCCTTGGCCGGATCGTACCAGGCCCACACCTCATTGCAGCCGTAGGTGTGGCCGCATGCGCCGGCCAGCATGGCCCAATACGCCTGTGTACGCACCAGATGGGAATGGGCGCGCGTGACGCCGTCCCATAGCCGCCGGTTGCTGTGATATCCCGTGGCGCCGTCCGGAATGGCGGGATGGTTCTCGTAATTGGGCTCTCCATCGAAGGTCGGCTTGCTCGGGGTCTTCTGATAGTCACGGGTGATTCCCCTGTAGGCGGGCGCGTACCAGAAATGCCCGGAGTAATACATATTGACGTCCAACCAGTCCTCGCTGTGGAAGAAGGGAGAACTCCCGCGAATCAGCATCCGATCCCGCGTGGCCTGGACGTCGCCGATACAGTCCGCCCCATGATGGGTCACCAGATGTCTACCCCGGGACCCCTTCTTCAGCCCCTGCCCCAGGGCCCGCCATGTCTCTTCATAGCCGATCGGGCTCACATCGCCGCCGTTGACCCAGAGGATCATGCGGTCCTGATACCGATTGCCGAGCCATTCCCCGTAGATACGGGCGTTTTGCGGGTCGAAGATGTGCGGGCCGTTGCCACGGCTGACCCATTCGCCCCAGGTGGCCGCGACAACCGGGAGGAACCCATACGCATCCATTCTGTCCAACACGGAATCCAGATGCGCAAAATAGGCTTCATTCGGTGTTTCCGGATTGTTGTCGACCATCGGCAGTTGGCCGTTGGGATCCCTATTGGCCTGAATCTCGGGCATGGCCAGGAACTGGATGGCCGTGAAGCCCTTGGCGCGCCTGTCTTTCAGGTATTCCTCCAGTTCTTCATCGGTTGCGCGATAGGCCACGCTCCACGCCGTATCGGCGAGCAGGAAGAAGGGTTCGCCGTCTTCCCAGACAAGATGGTGTCCGTTCGGACTGACTTTCAGCGTTTTCATTGTTCTGTCCTGTCTTTTCGGTTTCGTCGCTCTCGGTACGAGGGGATTGCCGGGATCGCGTGTCAGCCTCGAACCGGCAGTAGCCGCCGCGGGTTGTCTATGAGCATGGCGTTAATCTGGGCGTCCGTCACGCCCACTGTCTTCAGAAGCGGCATCACGTTTCGGATCACATGATCGTATCCGCAGCCGCCGAAGGCGGCCAGATGCACCTTGTAGGAATGATCACTGGAAATGAGCAACTGCGAGACGTATCCTTTGTCGCACCAGTTCTTGAGGGCCGTGGCCCGCTCGTAATCGCAAGGCATATACTGGGGCGTTCCGAAGTAGGGCGACCAGTAGCTCTCGTAGCAGCCGAACGTGTCGTAGGCGACCACGCACCCCGTATCCAACAGCTTCTGGATGATCGCCTCGGGGAACCGCATGCAATCGACGTGCCCGACGACGATCGAGCCGTATTCGGCGCCGCCCTCGTGACAGAGCCGCGCGTTTTCCAGTGCGAGAGCCGGATCGACGCCCGCGTGCGAAGGATGAATGTCGATCGCGGCGCCGGTCTCGCTCTGCGCCATCCCCGCGGCGCGCAGCGCTCTGATCTCCGTTTCCGTCAGCGGCGCCGAGCAGCCCATCTCGCCGATGATGCCCGCTTTCACGCCGGTGCCCGCGATTCCGTCGCGGATTTCACCGATGAACAGCTCGGCCAGCGCATCCTCCGAGAGGCTGCGTACCCAATCGGGGAGCGAGGCGTCGATGTAGGTGCCCGTCCCCATGACGACCGGCACGCCGGTCGCGCGAGAGATGCGGGCGACCCCCTGCGGGTCGCGACCGAGCCCGATGGTGCTCACCTCCACCAGCACGCCGCCGCCGGCCGCCTTGAACCGGTCCACCTCCGTCCGCATCAAAGCCTCGTCCCTCAGCCCGCAGTTGTCGAGGTTCGAGCAGGGATGGTACCGTACCCAATGAAGAGACTGCAGGCTGAGAGGCTGATGCGCCCAGTAGCGGTCGCTCGCCGCTGCCGGCTCCTCGAAGAACACCGAGCCGTCATTCAGAATGTGCTCGTGCACCAGGGTGATCCCCAGCGCATCGGGATCGAGGGGACCGGTGACCGTCTGCAGCATGCGTTTGGGTGCTTCTTTCGGCATCGTTCTTCTCCGCTGTCCATTGCGTCGTCAGACAACCGGCCATACGCGCTGCGCGTGGCCGCGCCCTACAGCCCGTGCTTCCTCAACAGCCGCTTCAGGGCTGCCGTGGATTTCCGGATCTGCTTCTCGGGCAGCCAGGTGGTGACCAACCCGTCGGCCAGGCAGCCTTTGTAGCCGATCTTCTTGAGGACCCGGACGATCTTCTCGAAATCCAGTTCGCCTTTGCTGGCGGCCGCGGGCCCGCGATCGCTGTCGTGCAGGTGGACGTACCACAGCCTCCGACCGGCCTTCTCCAGAGCCTTGTACACGTCCGGGTCCTCGAGGAAGGAATGATACGTGTCGAGCAGCAGGCCGACATTGGGTCGCCGGATGCGCCTGATCAGGGCGAGCGCCTCCTCCAGGTTGTTCAGCGTATTGATCTCGAACCGGTTCGTGTATTCCACCGCCATCTTCACGCCGTGCTTCTTCGCATGATCGGCGGCTTTGCGCAGCACGCCGGCGAGCGTGTCGTAGAAGCGGTGGATGGGCATGCCTTCGATCGCGAACCCGCGCGAGACGCCCGCCTGCTGCAGGCACCCGAGCGCCGCGCAATGCTCGATGTCCTTCTTCAGCTTGGCCAGGGCGCGGGCCGCCTTCTTCGCGTCGGCGTGAACCAGGCTTTCCTTGTACATGTAGTTGATCCCGCCGGAGTTGATGGCCGAGATCGTCATGCCGTGCCTGTCGAGGATCTTGCGGAAACCGGCGGCATCGAACGCGAACGGATCGCCCATCAGCACTTCCACGCCGTCGTAACCCAGCGCCTTGGCGAACTTGACGCTTTCTTCCAGATCGCCTTGCGGCATGCCGCACTCTTCCAGGTGTGGAACGTCGGGCGTCGTGATGAACAGGGTCAGCTTGATCATCGGGTATCGCTCCTTTGTTGGGGGTGAGTCACTCGGGAAATTCGATGACGACCTTGCCGATCTCGTGCCTGTTCGCCAGCGCGAAGGCAAACGCCTCCTTGATCCCGGCGAACGGGAACCGATGCGTGATGAATGTGTCGGGATGCACGGCGTTGCGGGTTACGGCGTCAATGACGCCGGGATAGATGTCGCTGCTGTTGCGGGAGCCGAGGATGGTCATTTCCTTGCGGATGATGTCCACCCCGTTGAACTTGAGGTCGTGTTCCGTGATCCCGACAATGACGCAGCGGCCCGCGGCGGCCACCAGCCGGGGCATGCTCTCGATCGCCTGGGCATTTCCAGAAGCGTCCACCACGACGCTGGCGCCCTCGTTGTGCGTGAACCGCATGACGTGCTCGAGCACGTTCTCCTCCTTCGCGTTCACGACCACGTCGGCGCCGAGGCGCCTGGCGCGCGCCAGGCGGGAAGGAAACATGTCCGTAATCAGGACGCGCGCCCCGTGCACGTTCTTGGCAAAGTCCAGCACCGCCACCCCGACCGCCCCGCACCCGTTGACGACAACGGTGTCGTCCTGGGTAATCTGCCCCCTCTTGACGACATTGGCGCCGATCGAATACGGCTCGCACACCGCGGCCACGTCGAACGGCATGGAGGCCGGCACCTTGTGGCAGCGGTTCACCGGCACCGGCACGGCGCAGAACTCGGCGAACCCGCCATAGGTGTGGCCGCCGATGACCTTCAGGTCGGCACAGCAGTTGTACCGGCCGACACGGCAGGCGTGGCACCTGCCGCAGCCGATCAGCGGTTCGATCGCCACGGCGTCGCCGCGCTTGAGCGTGGTGTCGGTATCCGGGCCGATCTCGGCAATGACACCGGCCATCTCGTGGCCGAGCACCCAGGGGTGTTTCGTGATGTAGTCCGGGATTCCGTCGTAGAACGGGATGTCCCCGCCGCACACCCCGCAGGCTCGCATCTTGACCAGGGCTTCCCCCACCCCCGGCACGGGGCGCGGAATGTCCTCGATCTCGATCTGCCGCGACCCCTTGAAAACAGCAGCGTTCATGTCTGTACACTCCTCCCGTGAGGGGCGTCACACCTTGACAGGCTATTGAAGAAGCCGGCTCGCGAGACGCGCGCCCTCCATCGCCACGGCACTAGGGCGTCAGATGGAGGGCGAACGTCCCGGTCAACCGCCTTCGCCGGAAACGCGCCTGTTTCTCAACAGTCCCTTCAGGCCGAACACCTCGACGGCCGTGCCCGCCAGCGCCTGCTCGAGCTGGCCCGCGTCGGTGATGGCCGCCCTGTACTTCGCCAGCTCCACCGGGATGTTCAAGGGATCGTCCGATGAGAACATGATCCTGTGCGGCCCCAATGTCCGCACCATTTCCCGAACACTGAGCACGTTCACCCAGCTCGGTTCCAGATACACGTTGTCGAACGTTTCCGCCAGATACATCGCCTGCCGCACCCACAGATCCGTTCCGGCATGGGCAAGAATCGTCTTCACGGCCGGGAATCGCTTCACGGCCGGGATGACGGCCACGGGGTCCGCGAACGAGCCGCCGTCGCCGGTATGGATCATTACCGGCACGCCGAGCCGCTGCGCGACCTCGAAAACGAAAAGGCCGTCCTGCGACGACGGGTGCGTGGCATGACCGATGGGCGTGAGCTTGATGCCCACAAAACCGAGTTCCTTCACGCAGCGCGTGGCCTCCTTCTCGTATTCTTCAGGCCGAAAATGAGGGTGGATGGAGGCCATCCCCCAGAATGCGCCCGGATGCGCCCGGCAAAACGCATGGATCCGGTCGTGAATCTGCGCGGTGTCGGCGATATACGGGCGGGGAATGAAAGGCTGCACAATGCTGCCGGTGATGCCGTATGCGCGGCAGGACGACACGAGGTCGTCTTCCGTCAGTTCGTAGTCGAACACGTTGTCGTAACCGAGGTGGACGTGCGTATCGATGATCATAGTTCAGACATCCTTGGGTTCCTGGCCGGCTCCCTTCCAGTGCGCTTCCGCAATCGAACGGGCCTCATGCAGGTGCTCGCTCATGAGACGCGCGGCCTCTTCCCCGTCCTTGGCGCGAATGGCTTCCAGAATCCGGGCGTGGTAGAGCAGGCCGGGCTCGAACTTCACGATGCTCACAATGTCCCGCATGCCTTTCCGCAGCACGTCGTGAAGGATCGAGTTGACCTTGATGATGATTGGATTGCGGGTCGCCGCGGCGATCACCATGTGAAAGTTCAGGTCCTCGGCCGCGAACCCCTCGACGTCACCCGCCTTCTCCTTCATTCGGACAAGCGTTTCCTCCAGCTGCCGGATGTGCTCCTCGCCCGCCCGCATGGCCGCCAGTCTCGCGCTTTCGATTTCAACGATCGACCGAAACTCCAGCACCTCACGCAGTTGTGGGGGCTCGATCAGCAACATGGGAAGCAGTACGTTGAACAGGCTCGGCGGCATGTTGTCGGAAACAAACGTACCTCTGCCATGATCGACTCGCAGCACCCCCATGCCCACGAGACGGTGGATCGCCTCCCGAACCGAAATCCGGCTCACACCCAGCATCTCCACCAGTTCCACCTCGGGCGGGATTCGGGTGCCGGGCATCCATTCGCCGGAAAGGATGTTGTTCTTGATCTGATCCAGCACGACGTCGCTGACGTTCCTTCGAGGCATTGGATCAACGCTCATGTTCGACCTGTTCTCAGTTCATGCGGCCGCCACGTCGAGAATCGCCCCCGCTTATCGCAGCCGTTGACCGGCGCGCGCCGCCGCGTACGGTCCGAACACACCCGGTTCGAGCTCGAAAAGTCTGGCTGGCCGCGAAAGAACGCAAAGAGCGCAAGAAAACCCGAGACGAAGATCAGCGGCTCCTGCGGCTCTTCTCTGCGTTCCTTTGCGGTTGCCTCTCGGCCAATCACTCGAGGTAGGACGTCATACATCATACCACTATGACAATCCGGAATGCGGGCGTCAAGGGCAGAGACGCTCTCTTAATGGGTGATCTCGCTCTTTCTCACCCGCCCGGGAAGCGTCCGACGTTTGGCACTATTGGTGCAAACGTTGTTTGCTTCAGAATTGAATCATATATTAGCTTTAGTCTTGACATATCGCGACGCATCCACACATACTGATGCAAACGTTCGCTTTATAGGGTGTCAATTGCGCGGACGTACGGTGCGAAGTCGAAAGGGAGTCTGCCGGTGGCCAGGAAGCAGGCAAAGGCGCATGTGGAGCCGGCGCGGTCCTTGCGCGAGATCGCGCGGCAGGCGGGTGTCTCCATCAGCACGGTTTCCCGCGCGTTGGACCCGATGAAAGCGGACCTGTTGAGCGGGCGGACGGTCCGCAAGATCCAGGGGATCGCCGGGAAGCTCAACTTCGCCTCCAACCTGAATGCTCGGCGGCTGAAGCGCGGGCGGACGGATACGATCACGGTCGTGCTTCCCCTTTCGGTATTCGAGCCCACCCGTTACGTGGATTTTTCGGGCGCGACACAGGTGCTTCTGTGGCAGATGATGGAAGGCATTCTGAAGGAAGCGCGGCACTGGCATCACGACATCAAGCTGGAGCCGCTTTTCGACCCGACGGCGCCCGCTGACATGATGGAACGGGTGGGCTATCCGTTCTGTGATGCGGTTTTGTTCCTGGGCGGTTATCAGCACGACCGGCTCATAGCGCGTGTACGGGAGAAGGGCTTGCCCTTTGCCGTGTTGAGCACGCATGTGTTGAGGCAAACGGATGTCCCGGAGATATCGAGCGACGTGCGCAAAGGGGTGAGCGACGCCGTGAAGCATCTCCTGGCGGCCGGCCACACGCGGGTGGCCTTCGTGGGGCCCGAGGGATCGGCCGCGAGCCCGAACCTCGGGGCCAGGCTCGCGGCCTATCGCGACACGCTGGCCGAGGCAGGATGCTTCCGAGAAGAGGCGGTGATGGAATTGGCCGACGCGCCGGCGCTGCAGGCATGGCTCGACGCCCTGCCGCGGCCGTTGCCGTTCACGGCGGCGTTCTGCGCGAATGACGCGATGGCTTGGCGGCTCCTGCAGGAGTTGGCCTACCGGCGGGTGCGGGTGCCGGAGGACATGGCGATCATCGGCTTCGACGACAATCCGAACTACAGGCTCGGGCCCAAGAGGCTTTCGACCGTACGCGTGCCGAGAAGGGAGTTGGGAAGAGAGGCCGTCCGCGTGCTGGTGCAGACGATGGAGAGCAAAGAGCCATTCCGGGGCAAACGCGTTCTGCCCACCGAGTTCATCGCGCGGGATACGGGTTGAGCGCTTGCGTGCCGTTAAGTCCGACACGAACAGACGATGCATCCACGGAGCGAGACGCACGGCAAGCCTGCGCCTTCCGCGTTTCGCCACCTTCGAACCTGCGGCAACGGAAAGCGGGGTGCTCATGAGCGAGAAACGCGCCAGGCTGGCGGGCGGCATACTTTGTGCGGTTTTCATGACCGCGAGCGCGGCGGATAAGCCGTCCTCGCAAGATTGGCGGGCGGAGTTGACGATCGCGCCCCGGACGCCGAAAGCGGGCCGCACGCTGGTCTTCTGCCGGGGCCAGCTCAAGTACGGGCTGAAGGAGGCGAACGGCCCCACCTACATCGGCCGGTGGGTCGATCGCCCGCTGTTCATCGACCCGGACATCCCGAAGGGGCCGGAAGCGGACCGGGAACGGCCACAGGCGCCCCTCTGGTTCAACGATTACGTGGCCATCCAGAAGATCCTGAAGCGGTACGAACTCGACGGGTTTGCCTTCTTCCCGGGCAACGGCCGCTGCGCGGAGTACTACGCGCTCACGCCGAAGAGCCCGGTGCCCGACTTCCTGCTGCTCAGCGAGCTCGGGGGCGGGCGAAGCGACGATCTGAGCGCACTGATGGGGCGCGCCCTGGCCTGCCCGAATTCCCTCCTTCTGGACGGCAAGCTGGTGCTCGTTTCCTATAACGCGGACCAGCGCAAGCCCGAGTACTGGAAGGAGCTGATGAACGCCATGCGCCGCGAGCATGGCGACCGGCTCGTCTTCATCTCTTCGATCATTCGGCCTGCGGGAACCAGTTGGGACGGCTGGGGCAGAAGATACCGTGCCGGCCAGCTCACGCGCGACGACGCGGCCGCCGTCAAGGCATACCTGCGCACGTACCTCCGGGCCACGGACGGCATTCAGCCGGCAAGCTTGTGCACGTGGCACAATGGGAAAGGCGGATTCGCGGCCGAGTTCTATCGTGAATTCGCGATCCCGGTCTGCCGCAGCGTGCTGGCCGAGCCGGAATTCACGAACAAGTTCTTCGCGCTGTCCGCCCTCGTCGGGCACGAGAACGCCTCGACTGTCGGCACGAGCATCAGTCACGACGGCACGAAGACGCTGCGTAACACGATGGAAGCGGCGATGGCCGGAAACCCGGACATTATCCACATTCCGGAATGGGACGAACAGAACGAGAACACCTCCCTGCGGCCGACCGTCTACAACGGCCTGTCGTCGATGCGAATCATGCGCTTCTACATGGCCAGGCTGAAGAAGGAACCCCTGCGACCGATGCCGGGCGACAACCTCTCGATCCCGGACCTGACCGTCAGCTACCGCAAACTGCTGTGCCTGGGCGAGAAGATCGAGGTCGAGTTGCTCAACGTTCCGGATTCGCAGGAATCGTTCGAGTACACCGTGCGGCTGTCGCTCAAGGCGGTCGACGGCACCGTCGCCAAGGCGTTCCCCGCACAGGCGCTGAACGCCGCCCAGATGAAGGCCGTCACGCTGGTTGCCGCATCGGAGGCACTGGCCGAGCACCAGGTTCTGATTCCGCGCCTGGACATCGAATACCAGGGCCGGCACCTGGAGTTCGAGGACGGGTTGCACTACATCCAGCTCAGGCCGACTTGGAATTGGGACTACAAGTGCGTCAAGCAGCCGCTGCGCGACTTGTTGATCCCTGCCAAGGCCCGATTCGAACAGGTGGAGAGCCCGGACAGGTTACTCAGATCCTTCGCCGGCGAGATCGCCGCGCCCGAAGAACTGGCCTACGTCGAGGTGCTGGACAACGATGACGTGGTCTTCGTCGCGGAGGCCGATGGGGCGCCTTTCAACGCGGAGCGGCGCGAAAGCCGGGAGAAGAAGATCTTCGAAATCGGATTCCAGGCGCCCAACGCGGCGGCCGCCGTCGTCACGGGCAGGCTGCGGGTGACCGGCGCGCCGTGCAATTGGGAGAACGGGGAGCAAGTCCACAGCGGCACCCGGGTCGGGACCTGGGGCCGCGGGCACCGGCTGGTGATCGCCGCGCGCGATGTGGACAGAGCCGTCCTGGAGATCGACCTGCCCGACCTCTACACGGGCAAGATTCCTCTGCGAAAGATTCTAGACGATCAGACCTGGGCGGCGGCGGGCCCGCGGGGGCTGTGCATGTCGATCAACCGGTTCATCCGGCAATCGAATCATCCGAGCCATTTGAACCGCAAGCGTATCGCGTTCGACGTCGACTTGATCCCCGACCTGAAGACCTCGGTCATTCATATGCAGGCGATCGCGAAGAGCGGGAAGACGTACCGGAGCAAGCCGATCCTGATGTACCCGCGCAAGCCCTCCGCGCGAGCCGCTGAGATCGTGGTGTTCAGCGATACGCGTGAGGAACCGGTACGCGTCAAGCTGGACGCGGAGCGTATACCGGTCCTGGACTACCGCTTCGCCCCGGAGCACGGCGCCGCCCTGTTGTGCGACGAGGGGCGCGCCCTGTGGGGCATCGTCGGCGGATACGGCCCGCGCGTCACGATGCGGAACGGCGCGGAGAGCGGCGCGGGCACGCCATACTACGGCGGGCGCGGCTATCCCAAGGAGAACGCGAACGGCCCGCCCCGCTGGGTCCGGGCGGGTGACACCGATGCGCTCGAGTTCCAGGGCTCGGGCGCATTCGCGGTCTTGCCGCAGGGCGCGATCCCGCGGCGTGCCGGGTTCGAGCTGGAACTGCAGATCATGCCCGACGACGTGACGGGCAGACAGATGATCCTGGGCAACAGGACCTTCTACCCCGGCGCGCTTTCCGGAGTGTTTCTGGACGGCGGGGTTGTGAAGGCCGAATACGTCTGGGCCAAAGCCGACAGCGGCATGACGATTCCCGCGGGCAAGTGGTCGTCGGTCAGAATCCGCTACGACCAGGCGTTCATCAGCTTTGAGGTCAACGGCCGCCAATCCGAGAAGTTCAAGTGCCGCGGACCCGGGCTGTACGACACGGTAACCGCCATCGGCGGCTGGGACAAGGATTGGTTCCGGGGCAAGATCCGGCGCTTGAAGATCACGCATTCGGTCGCTCCTCAGAGTCAACCGTGAACTCCGCGAGCGGTCCCACGAGGAAGGGAAACGGGATGAAGACGTCCATTCGTATCGAGAGCCTGATTCTGTCTGCGGTCCTGCTTTGGGCGACAGCGAACGGGCAGGCCTCGGCACGGGAGGCGGCCGCTTCGCCGGCGGCGCGACCCGAGCGGACCCGGCCGCTGGTGGACCGGACCCTGGTCTTCTCCCGAGCGCAGGTGAAGTACGAGCTTGACTCGGACTACCGGCACAGGTTCCTCGACCGGCCGCTGCTGCACGACCCGTCGACGGCGCCGGACGACGGGAAGCGCGCACTTCCGTCCGTCAAGAGTTTCGCCAGGATCAGCGAGATCGCCATGCGGTACGGCATGGACGGGCTCGGCATCTTCGGGGACATGCCGACGTCCCGGCTGCCGGTCCTCGAGGCCGCCGACAGCGTCGCGCCGCCCGGGTTCCGCGTCGAGATCGACTGGGGCGGCGGCGGGGACGTGTCGCTCAAGAGCCAATGCCTGCAGGCCGCGCTGGCTTCCAGGAGCGCCTGCCGCGTCGACGGCAAGCTGCTCGTGACCTCCTACCACTTCGGGCGCTGGGAGCCGGCCAAGTTGGCGAGCTTCCTGGCGGAGCTGCGCGCGAAGCACGGCGACTCTTTCGTCTTCCTTCCGGACATCAGCGCGTTCTGGACCGGCACGTGGCTCAAGAAGTTCGATCAAGAGGGCGCGTTGTCCGAGGCGGACATCGAGCAGATCAAGGCCCATCTGCGCCCGTATCTGGATGTGGCCGACGGCCTTCATTTTTCCGCCGTTCATATGCTGCGGACTCGCGACCGCAAGTTCCACGCGCGCTTCTACGAGGAAATCATCACGCCGGTCTACCGCGGCCTTTTCGCCGAGCCGGCGTACCGCAAGAAATATCTCGGGCTGAGCGCGTGCGTCGGGTATTTTTACTACACCGGCTCCACGCAGGACGAGGACGGCACCAAGACCCTGCGCCGCAGTTTCGAGATCGCGATGGGCGGCAAGCCGGACGTCATCATTCTGCCGGAGTGGGACGAGGCGAACGAGAACACGTCCGTTCGGCCGACGGTCTTCAACTCGTTCTCCACCCAGCGTATCGTCAAGTACTACATGCATCGCCTCAAGAACGAGCCCCTGGCGCCGAATCCGGGGGACGATACGTCCATCCCGAACCTGGTCGTCAGCTATCGAAAGATGCTGGTCGTGGGCGAGGCGCTGGAGATCGAGCTGTTGAATATCCCGGACTCCGAGACGGAAGCGACGTACACCGCCGCTCTCGCGCTGAAGGACCTTAACGCCCGGGTGGTGAAGAGACTGGATCCGGTCACGCTGCATGCCGGCGAGTTGCGGGACCGGACGCTGACCGTGCCGACCGAGGAACTGGCGTCGCATCCCGTGCTGATCCCGGCTCTGACCGTAACGACGCCGGCCGGCCGGGAGTTGACGTTCGAGCAGGGCCTGCACCACATTCGGTTGCGCGCGACGTGGAACTGGGACTGCAAGTGGGTGAAGCAGCCCTTGCGCGACCTGTGCATCCCGCGAACGGCGTCGTTCGCCGCCAAACCCGGCCCGGGCGCGAGCCTGACCTTTGCCGGGGCATTCGTGTGCGGCGAGCCGATCGCGAGCGTCGAGGTCCTGGAGAACGACTTCGAAGTGCATGCGGTGGACCCCGCGCCTGACGCCCCCGACTACGAGGCCGGCGACATCCCGCTCTCGGTCGAGTTCCGGGCGCTGAAGAAGACGGCGATCAAGGGGGGTATGACGGTGCAGCATGCGACGCCGAAATGGCCCGCCCGGTACAGCGACCGGTTGAACGGGAACACGCGAATTTTCGCCTGCGAGCCGAGTTGGTGGGGCTCGTCCCTGTCGGTGGCCATCCCGGCGGCCGATGCGGGACGCGCCGTCCTGGACTTCGACGCGCCGCCGATCAAGGCAAGCATTCCGGTGCGAGCAGTGCTCGAGCACGGGATCTGCGGCCGGACCTTCGACGACGGGCTGACCGTAACGGTCAGCCGCCCGGCGACGCCGCCAAAGCACCCGCTCCATTTGAACACGAACGCCGTGCACGTCACGGCACAGGTTCGGCCCGAGCTGAGCACGTCCGTGTTTCACATGCGCGTCATCACCAAGTCCGGCAAGACGTACCGCAGCGCGCCGTTGATGCCGGTTCGCTGGAGGACCGGGACGGAACGCGCGGTGAACGTCTACTCCGATGCCCGGCAGGCAACCGCGACCGTGCGGGTGGACAAGGCAAGGACGCCGGACATCGTCTATCGGTTCGATCCCGCATGCGGTTCGGTGCTGACCACGCCGGCGGGCCGGCCGTTCTACGCGTCGCTGGGCGCCTACCAGACCACCTGCACCGGCCGGGGCGGCGGCGAATCGAGGATGGGCGGGCACCCGTTCCGATTCCTGGCAGGGCGAAACTATCCCGAGAACGTCCGGGCCTCCGCGCCGGTCTGGGTCCGGGAAGACGGCGTGGCGTGCCTCAAATTCGACGGCGTCGGCAATTTCATCCTGTTCCCGCAGGAGGTCGTCCCACGCCGCGGGAGTTACACGCTCTCCTTCGACATCAAGCCGCTGTCGCGCAAACCGCAGATCCTGCTCGCGCACTATGGCCACTACATCGGCTCGCTCGTGGTGCGGCTGGACGACGGCAAGCTTTCGGGCCGCTTCACCGACCGGTACATCGGGGGTCACAAGCTGAATGCCGGGCTGCCTGTCCAGCTCGGGCAGTGGAACCGCGTCGAAATCATCTATGACCTGAAAGACATCGTCTTCGTCGTCAACGGCAAACGCAGCGCGCCCATGCCCTGCCCCGGTCCCGGCCTCCACATCACGCCCGGCGTGTTCGGCGGGTTCGGAAAAGGCGAGAATGAACAGGCCTTCATCGGCAGGCCCGGCTGGTTCGAAGGCTACCTGAAATCCCTGCGCGTCCGGCACGGCGTGTCGGGAACATGAAAGGATCAAAAGCCATGAAATCCAGACGCCTCGACAATCACATTCGCCATACGGCCACGGCCTTCCTCGCTGCCGGACTGCTCGTCGCCGGAGCGAATCCGACTGACGGGGATGAGGGACCCTCCGACAGTCGATTCCGTCCAAACGCCGCGGCGCGGACGGAGCCGCGCCCGCCAGGACCACGGACTGTGGAGCCTCCGCCTAACGGAGGGCCGGCCTCCGTGCCGGCCGCGGCCTTTCGCGACGGACTCGAACATCTGCGCTTGATCTGCGCCTTTGACGAAGGGCTCCACGCCGCGGAAGGCGCGGCGAAGCCCTTTGTGGCGGCGGGAAATGTGAAGATTGTCCAGGCGGGAAACGGGCGACGGGGCGTGCTCGAGTTTGGCGGCCAGGATGACAAGGGCCGCGACGAGAAATCCGCGCTGATCGTCCATGGCGGGAATGTGCCCGCGAACATGGGGACCGTCGGGTTGGACATACGCTGGAGCGGGCGGCGCACATGGGCGGACGAAAAGAGAACGTGGCTCTTGGTCCTGGTGCCTCGGCTGGGATCGGCAGGCGGGGCGCGTATGGCTGGGGCTGGGCGACACGCTCAAGAGCGCCGGCGTGACCCTGCGCAAGACGGAATACGCGGTGATGCTGGTGGGGACGCCACCGCGAATCGTCTCCAGGAACGCGTACGGATTCGACGGGCAGATCGACAACCTGGTGATTGAGAGTCGCACCCCCGCGGAAGAGCCCAACGCGGCAAACGCGCTTCCGCAGCCCATTCCTGCCATGGCGGAGCCGGAATGGGCCCGGTAGAATGCGGCGTTACGCTCATCAACCCCAGGTCCGCCCGAACGGCCGGCGAGGAACCGGGCCGGACTCCAGGCGCCAATGACCGTACTATCCGGAAAAAGGGAAGCTCTTGCATGGTAACCGCTTGACAAGGGTTACCATGTTCCGGCGCGCGGTCGCGAAAGCAGCAAGCCTTACGCCCTGCCGGCGCTCGGCATCAACGCGCAAGGTCTCCGGTATCTGGACCTGCTTCTGCAGCGGTCTGACCGACAGGTTCTCGTGTCCCGGCGGATTTGTGGATATGAACGACGTGCTGCCTGTCCTGTATCGGAAGATCGCGATTCCAGCCGCATTCCTCATTGACGGGCCGGCCGGCGCGTACGGCGGCGACATCCGGCTCGGCGATCTGACCGGCGACGGCCGCCCCGATTTCCTGGTCTACCGCACGCGGCACGGCACGAAACCGTGCTTTCTCGGCGCGTTCGACATCGACGGGCAGGTGCTGTGGCAGAGCGGCGCCGGCGGCAGGCAACCCGTGAGGCCGGGCCCGGTCGCCATTCACGACATCGACGGGGACGGAGAAACCGAGGTCGTCTGCTTCCGGCAGGACCCCGGCGTTCCGTCGCCCTCCGGAGAAATGCGCGACGTGCTCGTTCAGGTCCTCGACGGCCGAACGGGCGCCGTCCGGAACGAGGCCCGGCCGCCGGAGATCGCCGCATGCCGTGGCGAAGGGTCGGACTGGGTCCACCAACGCATCCTCGTCGCGGATCTGCGCGGCAGCGGCGCGCCGCGCGATTTCGTCGTGAAGCTGGGCGACACCGTCGTAGCCGTGAACGAACGGATCGAGGTCCTGTGGACCTATCGCAGCCCGTGGCGTGAATATGGCCGGTGCCCCGCCTATATCCCGTGCGTCGGCGATATCGACGCCGACGGCAAGGACGAAGTCAACGGCGGTTACTTCCTGCTCGATCATGACGGGACGCCGCTGTGGGAGCGCCGGCTCGGCGACCACATGGATTCGGTCGCGATCGCCGAGTGGGACGACGGCCGGCTCCGCGCCTTCTGCTCCGGGTTCGGCCATGTCGTGGATCACGCGGGCCACGTCATCCTCAAGCTCGGCGAAGAACTTGTGCCGCACGGCCAGGAGCTGCGCGTGGCACACTTCGACCCGTCCGTGCCGGGCCCGCAGATGGCGATCCGATACCGCGGCCACACGCCGCACGTGCTGGTGGCCGGCCGAAGCGGCGAGGTCTTGAGCCGCTTCACGCTGAACGAATCGCCGAACAATACGGGCATGGAAGCGGTCTACTGGCACGGGCCCGATGCGCCGGCGCTGCTCTTCAACGGCGGCGTGCTGTGGACCGGTCGAGGCGAACTGTACGCCGAGCTACCCGGCCTGCCCGAGCCGAAAGGCAATCCGCGACAGGGCTGGCACCATTGCATCCCGGCCCGAATCCACGGCGGGCCCGGCGAGGATCTCGTGGTCTACAACCCGTGGGACGCGGCCGTGTACATCTTCACGCGCGCTTCAGACGCAAATGCCGCGGCAGACACCTTCAAGGCCGGCCCGCGGCAGTACAACGCGCGGCTGATGGACTGAGCGGCGATCGGCAGGCACTCCGCCTGCCCCCCGCGGCGCCTGTCACGGATCCATCCCTCCCCCCAGCCCGCACAGCGCCCTCCAGAGCCAATCCGTCATCAATCCGGATCCCCTGATGCGGGCTTCGCCCGTAGCCCGGAGGTCAGGGGTCGGAGGTCAGCGGTCAGCGGGCCTCCCCGCGAGCGACGCACGCTGCTCTGAGCCTGCCTGAAAGTAGAAGCGGCGTACCTGGCGCGCCGTAGCCGCTGGGCGAAGGCGGCTCGCCGCTTTCCCCGGGCCGAAGGCCCGGCCAAGGGGGGGCTCACCTCCGGATTTCGGAACTCCCGGCCCCGCCTTCGCCCTTCACGGCGAACAGTGCGGGCCGTCATTCGCTGCGCGTCATTGGCTCGCCGCGCCCGCGCAGGGCCCGGGCGGCTACCACGCTTCGAGCGGAGTGAGCGGCGGTTGGCTGCCGGGCGCGGCCTCCTGTCCGGCCTCGAGCGGGAGGAACAGTACCGCGATGCGTCCGCGTTCGGCATTCCGCAGGGGGATGGTCAGTTTCCGCATGTCTTCGCGGATGCGGGTCCCTTCATCGGTAGGCGGCGAGCTCGGCAAGGGGCCGGGCCCGAGCACCTCGAACGTCGCACCTTCTGGCGCGAGGATCCGTGTGTGCAGGCGCTGGTCTCCTTTGGACAGGACGGCCGCTGCGCCACCGTTCACGAGTTCGATTCCGGCCCGGGTATGCATCGTCCACAGCACGCGTGAGGGTTTGGCGGCCTCGAACTCGTCCTGCACGAGAACACGTTTCCGATCGAGAAGCGCGACGCCGCGCAGGACGCGGCGCGCGTCGCGGGTGTAGGCGGCCGTGAGGTCCGCCACCGCGTGGGCGCGCTCCGGGACGGAACGGAAGCTGAGAATCGGGCAGCGCGCGTTGCGTTCCTGGCCGACGTAGGCATCGGGATTGAAGAGCAGCGCGTTCTGGCCTTCGGTCCGGTACAGCGGTTGGTCCTCCTTCTTCCCATAATACTCGTATCCGCGTCTGGGCTTCGGACGCCGCGTCGCATAGCCCGGGTTCCCCTGCTCCTCGGCCCAGGCCTGACCGAGCGCGTCGAGGACGAAGGTCCCCGCGTCGCACTGATCGTGGCCGATCAGGCCGCCGCTCGCCTTCAGTCCCACGTAGGCGGCGCGCGGATCGGTCCAGGACCCGCGCAAGGCCACAAGTTCGGGCCCGCGCCGGAAATGCGCCAGATCGGGCGGCACCGGCCTCACGGCTGCATTGCGGAAATAGCGGTCGCGCGGGAAAGCGGCAATCATCCCGGCGTCCACGGGCTTCCCGTACCAGAGCGCGTCCCAGATACGCCGGTCGCCGTCGAACCAGCCGAACCGGGGCGACAATCCCTCGCCTTCCCGTGCGTACCATGCGTAGTCGGGCCGGTCGAACCGGCGCGCCAGCCAGAACAGATACGGCCAGCGCCGCACCTCGACGGGCGTGTCGCCAAAGGCGAAGTACAGCCCCGTAGGACTGGTGATATGCAGCAGGAACTCGCCGGTCGACCCGAAGCCGGGGAATGACGACAGCCCGAAATCGGTGCCCAGCCCCGTTTCGAGCGACGCGAGCAGCCACACGGCGTCCGACATTCCGCCGCCCAGGTAACCCGGCCCTTCGGACGAGCCGCCGTCAGGCGCGAAGGAACGCGCGTACGCCTGGAAGCCGTTGAGTGCACCCTCGAGAATCCGGCCGGCCAGCTCGGGCATTTCATCGGCGATCGCCAGCGCGCCCAACACGACTCCCGCGCTGCACGTGGCGTTCCAGTTGCTCGGCCCTCGATACCAGAAGGCCTGCACGGTCTTGTCATCCTCGTACCAGAGAGTGCCGCGGTGCTTTCGGCCTTCGCCCCTGATGATGGCCAGGGCGGGCTCGAGTTCGAGCTTGACGATCGCGTTGCGAATCGACTCGCGTTGCTCGGGCGACCACGCCCCATAGCACCAGTCGTAAGCCAGGGCCATCGCCTGGATCAGTTCGGAGATGTAGAGATAGCTCGAACTCCTGCCCTTGAACCCGCCGGACGCATCGAGCCGCTCGCACTCCGCCTTTCCGCCGTCGGCCAGGATCTCCCAGACCCGCCGGGCATACTCCTGCTCCTGCGTCATCCGCCACGCCCACAACAGAATCTTGGCTTCGCGGCTGGTCCGCAATACCCCCCCGTACTTGGATTCCGTGCCGCGGATCCGGTCGGCTTCCCCGCGCATCAACGCGAATGCATCCGCAAGCGCGCGATCGCTCGCGGCACGGCGTTTGAGGCGCGCCATCTCCTCGTTCGTCACCAGGAGGCGGGGGTGGCCGTGCCGCAGGCGCTCGAGCAGATCCTGCGCGGGCGGCGCCGACCATTCGTTCTCCGCGGCGCGCAGCCCCGTGCCGTGGAGCAGGCACGCCGCCAGCGCGGCGGCACGAAGGCGGTTCGTCGTTTTCATGTGTGTCCCTCACGTCCTCGGCGGGCATCGCCTCTGCCGTAATCGGGTAGCGGCCCGCGCTCTCGATTGTCAAGCATAGAGCTCGTCGCGCACCCATCGCTCCCAGAGCTCGCAGAGCGCTCTTTGCGTGCGCTTGGCATTGAGCCCCTTCTCCTTCAACTGCTCCGCCAGTACCGTGCCGACCTGATGCCTGAAGCCCAACGGCCAGGACGGTTCCATGCGGAGAAGCCGGCTCGCCCGGGCGAACAGTTCCTTCCAGCAGCCGGAAAAGAAGTCCAGGTCCGCCATATAGTCCGCGTCGTTCACAAATGGACTTCTGTGATGCAGGCGCCCTATGCGGAAAGATTCCCGGACATACCATCGCCAGTTCGGCACCTCGCTTCCCCATGCAAAGAACCGGAGCGCACTCTCCCGGCACCGCGGATCGGTCAGGACCCACACCATGGCGTTGGACGGCGCCAGACCGTCGTCCTTTCGAAAGCCGGGAACAAGTGTCGCGTGCGGAGGATCGCCGTCGGCGGCCAGCAGGTGCACGGCCCTCCCGAGAACACTGGAGCAGATCGTCATTGACGGGCCGTCACCGCGCAGGGCGGACAGAACCCTGTACGCGGAAGCATGCTCCTCATCGGGCAACAGAAGCCCCAGAGTCCCGTGAATCTGCTCGAGAACACTCAGCGCCTCGAGGCACGCATCACTCATGAGGAGCGCCCCCCAGCTCCTGGTGTCCAGAGCGGACAGATCGTCGCCGGTGAATTCCCCGACAAAGGCGACGAGCAGAAGGCCAAGGTCATCCTGCGTCGGCAGAAGAATCCGCGGTCGCTCCGCCGTCCCGCGTCTCGATCCCTCGATCGCCTCGCGCCACCGGAAGCCGCCAACCGGCGCCGGCGACCGGGCGTCGGGGACCGCACCCGCGTGAGTCAGCATCACCAATGACACCGACAGATTCATGGGCCACGCATACAGAAGACCCTCGAACGTCAGATAGGGTCTCAGCGCCGGATGGAACCGGGACAGTGCGCACTCGACTTCCAAGACATCCTCTACGATCGGAGCGATGAATCCATGTGCCGCCAGGTCTCTCACGAGTGTGCCCGGCACACGCTCGACCGTGGCCGCCTCGGACGACAAGGTGTTCGAGAAGTACTCTCTCTCCGCCGGACCCGTGTATGTCGGGCCCGGAAAAGAAGTGAACCGACACGACACGTCCCGGTGCTCCCGCTCGAACGACTCGAGCCAGCGTTTCAGAACCTGGACGGCTTCCTGCTTCTGCGGCGCACCCGACACGCGGAAACGGAGCCGCACGTCGGGATCCGCATCCGATCCGCTCGGCCGTCCCAAGACCATCGTCCCCCCGCGCCTGCCCCGCTGAGAACGCACAATGCCTCGCCGCGACAGATCGCGCAGGGCTGCGGCGATTGTACCGTAGCTCGTGCCGTATCGCCTGGCCAACTGCTTGTACGACGGCAGAAGACTCCCCGGCGCGTAAGTGCCGGCAGCGATGTCGGCAAGCACTCGCGTGACAAGCTTCTCGACGGCTGACGGCTTCACTGGCAGTCCCATGGCCTTTCCGATCCCCCTACCCCCCGATTATCCCGTTCATTTTCCAGAAATGTCAACGCCGAATGTACTTTTTCAGTAGTTTTAACACCCATGCCCCCCGCTTCAAGACGCAGACGAACCTGCATATTCAAGGCCTATATCACCCGCAACGAATAAACTCTCATAAAACTACGTCAAAACTACATTTTTACTTGTCAGGTGCGTGGCGATGCGGCTACGCTTTCGTCAAGAATCAAGGTCACGCTCCCCCCCTCGAACCGAGATTCCGCGAGGTCCTGCGCGCTGATCAGCGGATAGCGGGGCTGGTAGTCAAAGCGCAAAAGCTTCAGAATGCCAGGGGGGGAGAACAATGACGAGAGGAAGGCTGAGCCTGGGTCTGCCGAACGGAACCGTAGCCGCACTGGTGTTGGCCGTTGCGCTGCGGGGGGATGGGCCGCCCACGGCCTATGCCGCCGGCGGCGTCCCGTCCGCGGGGCCGGAGCAGGATTTCTCGGACGAAGCGGCATTCCGCATCAAGGTGCTCAACGGCGCCGTCAAGCTGAACAGGCATTTCGAGGAAAAACCGGGCCCGACGGGCAAACCGGCGCTGACTCTGAGTTTCGACAGTCCGAGGGAGAATGCGGGAGCCTTGCTGAGATGGCGATGTGCGCCCGCGGTCCTGGACGGTCAGGTGTTTCAAGTCTATCTCGAGACACACGGCGAACGCCTGCCCTACCTGACCGTGCGATTCCTGGCCCCCAACGGCAAACAGGTCTGCCGCCACACTTATTTCGGGGCGACATCCGCCAACTGGCAGCCATTCACCTTTGCCGTGGGCGAAAAGGGCGCCGCGAACTTCTTTGACCCGAAAGGCGGATTCAGCGCCGGGCAGAAGGTGGGCGAGATCTCGCTGGAGCTGGGCGGAGACGCCGGCGGGAGCGCGCGGGTGAGTGTTTCCGATTTCTGCCTGGTCGGAAGTTCCGGCACGCAACAGCTACGCACGGCGGGCAAGCCGGAGCGCGAACCGTTCATTTCCAGCGGGGATACGGCGCTGTGGCTGGAGGAGAAGGGCGGGCACTCATTTTCCGGCGCCTTGGTTTCGGGTCAGTGGCTTCATCCCGATGTGACGGCCAGTTACCCTGTCTTCACGTTCGTCGACTCCGGCGGCAAGAGGGTCACGCTGCCGTGCCGCGACGGGAGATGGCAGACCGAGGCAAGAAAGCTCGATGCCGGCCGTGCAGCCGTTCGATACTCCTGCTCCGGCACGACTCTGGAACTGACCTACACGGCGAAGAGCGAATCCCTGGAGTGCCGGGTATCGGTTATTGAGGAAGCCGATTTGAGACTCGAGTGTGTCGGCGGCGGCACGGTGTTTGGAACTGAGCTTGGGCCGGACGACTACGGCATCGTGCCGTCCGGGCTTCTGGTCCGGCCGGCCCCGGACAAGCCGTACGCGTTCAACCGCAGAGGCAACAGCGACAACACGGTCCCCAATTTCACGGCGGCGCGGATCGGCGATCGCGTCTTCTTCTGCAATCCTCTCACGTATTCCCATAGCATGCATCTGAAGGTTCAGCGCGCGGGCGAGACGGACCTCGTCTACATGGGAACGACCCTCTACTTCCGCCCGAACGACTTCAGAGACCCGAAGACGAAGCTGGTACACCGGGAACTGGCCTGGCGCATCGAACTGGCGGGCGATGTGAACGGGGACGCTCAGGTGGACTGGGTCGACTGCGGGCTGGCGTATCGCGACCGCTACATCAAGCCGAACCGCGATCTGTCCGCCAGCCTGCGCGACTCATACATCTTCTATCACCCGACGAAGAACGACAGCTATGAGAAGATCGTGCGGACCATCGAGCGAATGGATTTCGCGACCGGCCACTGGTGGGTCAAGGGCGCGATGGTCACCAGCGATCGCGAAGCGTCCGAGCGTCATCCCTACAAGGTCGAGCGCGGGCCGGTCGGCGACAAGGCCCCCTATGCCGCTCGGATCCGGGCGACGGGCTCGAGGGTCGGCATCTACTATGGGCACGACTATATCGACGCCAAAGACGGGAACTGGCCGCCGGAGCTGATCAAGACGGACCCGGACGGAAACTGGCACAAGTACTACGTTTCGCGGGGCAAGCAGCTCTACTACAAAGACAACATCCGCGGCCTGGCGACCGGCAAGTTGAAGGAGCATTACGAGACGATCATCGACGTCGTGCGTCTGGAGAAGGGGGATTCCGTGCAACTCGATACGTTCGCCGCCTATGCGCGGCCGGGCTATCATCCGGACTACCCCGCGACCCCTCAGAACGAGACCGAGGCCAAGCACGAGATCGCGCGCTGGCTCAAGTACGAGCACGGCATCACCGTCGGCGCCGAGGCCATTACCGAAGGCACGCAGGACGTGGTCGATTTCGGGTCGGTGACCTACAAGGGACTGGACAGGTGGAAGTTCTGGAAGTCGAAACTGCCCAGGCAATCCGTTCCGCTCACGACGGTGATCTATCACGGCAGCACCTACTGCGGGGTAAGCTGGTACGAGCTTCGCAAGAAAACGCCGAACTGGGCGGCCCTGATGGCCGTCTGCGGAAAACACTGGGACTGGTCGAGTGTCGCCTATCCGAAGTACATCTATGAGAAAGCGGCCCGGACCTTCTTCAACTGCCATGCGTTCTGGGCCCGGATCGCGGATCACAAGATCGTCGACATCGATCAGGAGGGCACCGCCTACACCATCACATTCGAGAACGGGGCCGTGCTCTGGACGGACCCGGAGGAGAAGCGCTTCTGGCTCCAGGAGAACGGGATCCGTTATGACGGGTTCTCGCCCTTCAGCAGCAAAGGCGTGATGGCCATCCTGAAGCAAGGCGATTTCGACATCACCTTGCCGATCAAGGACGACCTGGAGATTCTCCCCTCCCAGCCGCACCGCGAGAAGCTCGATGTCACCATCTCCAAAACGGACGAGGGCTTCGTGCGGGTGGCCGGAAATTTCAGTAAAGTGCCCTGGAAGCAGCCGTTCCTCTTCAATAAGAACAAACGGGAAGTCACCGAAGAGATCGATGTGGAGCCCGTGCTGATGCTGCGGCGAAGGAACGAATCGGACGGGGTGAGATAGAGACGATGCAAGCCGCTGAGAGACAGGACAGCGCCCCGCCGCGGCCGGTGCGTTACGGGCTGATCGGCTGCGGCGACATGGGCCAGGTGCACGCCATGAACTACGTGCAGCAGTCGGGCCTGGTCGAGACCGTCGCCGTCTGCGACATCAACGAGGCGAACATCCGGGCCCTGCTCAAGCATCTGCCCGATCCCGCCGCCGTGCGCGTGGTCACGGACTACCGGGCGTTGTTGGACATGGACGAGATCGAAGCGGTCGTCGTCTCGACGCCGAACGACCGCCACCTCGAGATCGTGCGGGATGCTTTTGCCGCCGGCAAGCACGTGCTGTGCGAGAAACCGCTGGAAGTCTCCCTGGCGCGCAGCCGGCAACTGGTCGACGCGTGGCGGGCGAGCGGGCGAATTCTGCAGATCGGGCTGGTCTACCGCTACTCGCCGTTGTTCCGGACCATGGCGGAGATGATCCGCGCGGGCAAGATCGGGGTGCCGCTGATGGCCTGGTGCCACGAGTTCCGCCAGCCGTTCCCGGTCGGCCGCACGCGCGAGTGGCGTTACGACGCGGCCCGCAGCGGCGGGGCTCTGGTCGAAAAGGACTGTCATCATTTCGATCTGTTTAACTGGATGCTGGGCGCAAAGCCCGTGCGCGTGCAGGCGATGGGCGGGCAATTGGCGGTGAAAGGCGCCGGCCTGGGCCTGGTCGAGACCGGCGTTATTCGCGAGCCGTACCCGGCAGACCTCGTGGCGCGTTCGGGGATTTACGACCATGCGTGGGTCAACGTCGAGTACGAGAACGGAACGAAGGCCAACCTTGGGCTCTGCTTCTTCGCCCCGGACTTCGGCCTGCCGTTCGGGGTGCTCGGCAGCGAAGGGCGGCTCACGACGCGGTTGGTTGACGGCCGCCTCGAATGGATGCGCTACGATTACGCGCGCGGCGCGCACGAGACCGCGGTCATCGACCGGCAGTCCGCCATTCACGGGTTCGGCCAGATCGGCCACAGCGGCGGGTTCGACCAGCATGTCGAGTTCTGCCGCTGCGTGCGGGAGGAGCGCCCGGCATTCTGCGATGGCCAGGTCGGAATCGAAAGCCTGTACCCGGCTTTTGCCGGCCAGCTGTCCATTGCGGAGGGCGGCCGGGTGGTGACGATTGCGGAATTGACGGAGACGACGTGACCGGCGGTGTCCCCGGCTGCACGGGCTGTTGCCGCGCACAGCGCGGAGGAGTACATCGACATGAGGATGACGACGATCGATCTGCCCCGGCAATGGGCCGGCGCGCGCCTGGCCTTGACCTCGATTCCGTGGCCGGCGCAGCGCGACGACAGACCGGCCGCCGCGGGCGCGCCGTCGCAGGCCGTCCCGCTGTTCGAACCGCACGCGTATTTCCACAACTTCCCCAAGCCGATCCCCGCGTTCCCCGCGATCCTGGCACGCGGCCTGCGCGATGTTCCGGCCGGACCCGTCGGAGGCGACCGGCTCCTGCTCCGAGGCGCGGCCGGGGACGCGCTCGACTTCGCCCGCCAGACCGCGACGCGCCTGCTCGCGACCCAGGAGCCGGACGGCGGCTTCGGCGCGCAGGCCGGGGTCGGTGTGTTCACCGGCATCTCCGCCAAGCCCTGCGCCCGGTCGATCGGGTTCGGCAACGGACTGCTGGCGCCCGTCGCGCTCGTGGCCGGCCTGCCCTCGCGGCTCGTCTTCGACGTCGGGCGGCTCGCGAGGACGCTCGCCCTCCGGAACAGGACCGGACGTCGGCCATCCGGAATGGAGGGCGAGCGTCTCGCGAGCCGCGTCCGCGGGATACGTCACGATATTCACGAGCAACGCAGCGAGGGAGGATTCACGATGAATCGGAAGGTCGCGAGGCATGTGGCGAGTTGTGCGGCGGCGTTGGTGCTGTCGGCCGTTCCGGCGTTGGCGGCCACGACGCCGGACCAGGATTTCACCGATGAGACCGCCTACCAGGTCAAAGCGTACTATGGCGGCGCGAAAATCCGCGCCACCCGCCTGCCGGAAGTCGGGCCAACCGGCCGGCCGGTGCTGAACGTGAAATTCATGAGCACGGGCCAGAATGCCGGCGTGAACGTGTCGTGGACGTTTCCAGCCCAGGCGCCGACGGGCAAGACGTTCTATCTGCAGGTTCGTCCGAAGTCGCCCGACCTGCCCTACCTGCGTTGCAGCTTCACGGATGACAAGAACCGCCGCGTCTCGCATCATGTCTACTTCCATGTGGCCGGCGCGAAATGGCGGACCCTCGCCTTCCCCTACGGCAAGAAGGGCGAGGCCTCCACCTTCGAGTCCGCGGTGAAGACGCCCGGCGCGCCGGTCACCCGGGCCACCATCCAGATCTGCGGCGTGGCGGGCGGAAACTACGAACTCGATATCTCGGATTTCACGAGTGAGCCGCCCGCTGCACGCAAGGCCACGGCGCCGCCGGCCGATACGGTCTTACGCGCCGCGGCGAGCCAGGCGGAAGCCATAACCGACATCTCTCCGTTGATGTATGTGGGCCAACGCGACATCCAGGCGATCATCGACGCGGCGCCGCCACACGGCACCGTCGTGGTCGACAGGGCCGAATCCGTTACGCTCGGCGCCTCGCTCGCCATCGACAAACCCCTCACGCTCAAAGGCCTGAAAGCCCGGCTCGCCGAGGGCGCGGACCAGACGCCCCTGTTGCTGGTCTGCGCAAACGGCGTCACGGTCAGCGACTTCACGCTGGTCGGGAATCTCGGGTCCGTCTCGAAGCAGGGACGCGCTTCGCTCATCTCCGTGCTCGCCGACGACTTCGTGATCGAAAACGGCTCGGTCAGCAACAGCGCGCGGCACGGCGTCCTGGTCACCGCGGCACGGCGCGGCCGCGACTGCCGCAACGGGGTCGTGCGCAACATCGCCGGCTACCGGATCGACCGCGACGTCGTCTCGATCGAGGGCGCCGGCGAGAGGGGGCGCGCGGTCCGGGATGTCCGCGTCGAGAACATCCGCGGCTACAACTCGCCAAGCCGCGGCACGGTGGAAGTGGCCGACGGCTGCGAGGACATCCTCGTCAGCAACGTCTACGCCGAATCGAGCGTGTACGGCGTGGACGTCAGCGATCACAACCAGCCGAAGCAGGCGAATCGACGGATCACGGTCATGGACGTCTCCGTCAAGAACTGCGCTTACGCGGTCAAGGCCGGCAACACCCCCAAGGGGCATTGCGGGCTGGTCATCCGCAACGTCGTCGGCGAAGGCCGGTGGCGCCCGGACGGAAAGTGGCCGCACTATCCCATCACCGTCTCCTACACCGATGACGTCACGATCGAGAACGTGCGGATCCGCGACCTCGGCAAGCCGACCGCCATCCGTGTCCGGAGCGGCACCGGCGTCACCATCAGAAACGTCCAACTGGACCTGGCCGGCAGCCGGGGCCCGGCCGTCCTGGTGGGCGACTGCAGCAAGGCGCTGCTCGACGGCATCACGATCCGCGGCAACCCGGACCCGCCGCGGACCGGCATCCTCTACACCGTCTCCTCAGGGGCAACCTGCCGCCGGCTCGACATCCGGAACGTCACCGCCGGCAGCGCCACCACCGCCGGCATCCTGCTCGACCGCGCCGGCGGGGGTACCCTGGAAGACTACACCGTGACGGGAAACACCGCGACGGTCGTGGACCGCATCAAGGGCAAGAACGCCGTGATCCGGGACAACCGCGCCGGCGGACCGTGACGCCATCAGGAATTCGCGGCTCGCAACGGACTGTGCCGATGCGCCCCTGAAAACGATTACCTGTGGAGATCGTCGTGCGCAGCGCACCCGGCTGGGAGAATCCCTGGTCGCGGGCTCGGCCCGCTCGCCTCATCAAGGATCCCGGCGGGTGGCGTCATGAGCTGTTTGACGAGGACGCAATCTGGATACACGAACCGGAAGTCCAGGCGGCTCGCCTGATGGAAACCCGGCCATGAAGTCCCGGCAAATCGGCAAAGTCAAGCTCGGTGCCGCCATGCGGCGCCCGCGGGCCATTCTGGATCTGGTGGTCTCCATATTCGGCGATCCATGGGACGGCTTCTCTATTCGGTGACGTGGCCGGGTGTGAGCCAGGGTTCGTCCAGCCCCTCGAACTGGAAGGCGACCCATTTGGCGGCGGTAACGGTCAGATGGATGGTCTTGCCCCGGTATCGGGCGGGGATGTC
Source organism: Kiritimatiellia bacterium (assembly GCA_016929905.1). Taxonomy (GTDB): domain Bacteria; phylum Verrucomicrobiota; class Kiritimatiellia; order JAFGHX01; family JAFGHX01; genus JAFGHX01. Next base: position 23,615 of record JAFGHX010000369.1, on the reverse strand, counting down.
GAATGCGAAGCTGTCGGCGATGGGTTGGAGGCTCAGCGTGTCCCGATCCCAGACGGTTCCCATGGGGACGGCCCAGCGCCGCTGGCCGATCAGTTCGCCGTTCGGCGCGCTCACGCGTATGCCGACCGTCTGCCCGCCCCGGCCGCCGGCAGTACGCCACATCAACTTCGCGCGCAGCTTGCCGCTCGCCGGCGCGCGCGCGGAGAAGCGGGACGCATTGAGCCCGCCACCGCTCGTGCGGAAGCAGTAGGCCGGTTCCGCGCTGAGTTGCGCCCCGGGCGTGGAGGTCGACACCGCCGCCCAGCAGTTCCGGCGCATGGCGACGTCGAGCAGGTAGAAGCCTTCTTGCGGCGCGCCGATCCGCAGCCGGCGAAGCTGGCCGTGGAGCGCGCCCGCGACGGTCTCACGCGCCACCACGGCGCCGTCGGGTGCGGTAAGCGTGAAGTCCAGCTCGGGCGTCTCGCCCTTGTGCCGGAACTGGCTCAGCCGGTAGATGTCCACGGTCAACGGCGCGGCGCCGTCGGACCCGATCCGCGCCGTCCGCCGATTCACGCCGTCGGGGAGCTTGAGGCAGCCGCCCGTGACCGTCCCGCTGAACGGATAGAGCCCGAGCAGATGCCGCGGCATGTTCTCGCACTCCTTCACGCCGAACATCCGCGCGGCGTGGAAGAACTCGGCGCCGCGGGTCAGGTTGAAGTCCACGGCCGACGCATGGGTGCACATCCAGGGCATGTAGCCCCGGATCGCTTCCAGGTGCTTGCGGTCGTTCAACAGCGCGCTCGCCCCGGCCGCGGCCGAGAAGACGGTCCAGGTCCTGCCCTGGCCCGGCTGGATCGGGTTTTCGAGCGGGCTCGCGAGCGCGGCGAACTTCGCGGCGCGCCGGGCGAAGATCTCTTCCGCATCCGCGCGAAAGCGATCGAGGAATCGCTGCTCGCCGGTCATCTCGTACCAGCGCCGGACGCATTCCAGGCCGATGCCCGCATAGTAGCCGCTGGTCGAGGTCGGTTGCCCGTAGTCGAAGTGGCGGGTGTAGGCTTCGCGGAAGCCGCGGATGCCCGTCAATTCGTAGAGATCGGCCAGGTGCAGCAGGAGCCGGGCGCGTTCGCGCCCTTTATACTTGCTCATGGTGTGCTTGAGCATGAGGACCGAGCTGAGGTCGGTCACGACCTCCAGCGTCCGCTTGTCGCCGGTGAGGAGGTAGTGCCAGATGAGCCCGGTAATCCAGTAGTGGCCGGTGTGCAGGCTGAAGGTGGTGTGCGTGCCCCCGCCGTGTACGTGCATCGAGCGCCCGCCGATGTCGGCCTTCCGCCCGTGGAGCACGTCGATATCGCGCAGGTGCAGCGCGTGCTGTTCGGCCTGGACAAACCAATAGGGATCGTAGGTCCGCAAGTACTGCAGCCACACGGCGCGGACGAGTTCGGTCTCGTTGTTCATCCACCACGTCGGCGAGCCGCCCGAACCGCGGTTGAACATGCCCGTGATGCCGGCGATGTCACGCTGGCCGCGCATGTTCTCGAAGGTGTCGGACACCTGCTGCTCGAAACGCGGCGCGTACGGCCGGGTCTCGGCCGCGGTCAGGTAGCGGCTGAATACGCCGCTTTGCGCGACCCATTCCGGGTCCGGCTGCGGGATCGGCCGAGCCTGCGCCAGCGCGAGGCCATCGTCGGCCAACCCCCAGGGCCCGTACACCATGCATATCTGGCTCGCCAGTCCGAACGTGAGGTCGATGACGTGCGCGTGCTGCGTCGGCCACAGCTCGACGTCGATGTGGCGCTTGCCCACGCGGATCGCCTTGGGGTCCAGATTCGGGAAGTCGCGGACCGCGACCGCGGCGCCGTCCGTGCGTACCACGCCCGTCGCGCAACGGTTCGGCAGACGCCGGCTTCCGGACGGTTCGTCCAGGCAGATCGTGCAGGTCCCGGCCCCGTAACGCTGCCGGAGCTGCGTGAGGGCGGCCGGCGCCGCCGCGTTCAGCGCGCCTTGAGGCGTCTCGAACCGAACGGTCCCGTTCTCCGCCGTCGGCAGCCGCAGGCTCACGCCGGCGACCGGCGTGTTCAGGTGCGGTTCCTGATTCTCGAACCCGTACTCGATCATCAGGTAGTCCTTGCCGCGGAATGCATGGATGCGCAGCTCGTAGTTGAGCAGTGCGGCGTTGCCCGCCGCGTGCCGGCCGTAGGCGTAGACGGTCGCGCGCAGCGGCCCGTTGCGCTCGACCCTGAAGTGCGTGGGCGCCCGGTTCCGCGACGTGAAGACGGTTCCGGCAATATCCTGGGTCAGGCTCTCGATCGGCGCGGCAATGGCGCCCTTGCCGCCGCGCAGGTCCGTGATCAGCCGCGTCGGCGAAACCGTGGCTGAAAGCGGGCCGGTGTGGAGAAGCAGGTCCTGGTTCGCCGGTTGGATGAGGTTCGACGCCGCGGGCTTCGGGCCGACGCCCGGGCCGTACTTCAGCACATACCGGTCGGCGGTCGGCTGGAGGTCGACCAGGAGCGAGGTGATGCTGCCGTCGATGGGGCGACGGGCCAACGCCTCGACCTGGAACAGCACCGGCTTGCCGGCGGCGTCGACGACCGAGACGTCATCCAGGTGGTAGAGTTCGCCTCGAGGGAACGGTACGCCGATCCAGGCGGGCGTGCCGGGCTCGGTCAGGTTGCGGACGGCAATGGGAACCGAGCCCGTCTTCGACTGCTTCTTCGACCAGTCGGCGATCTCCGTCTCGCGCTTGACGAAGTCGTTCTCCACGACCTGCCTGAGATCGCCGCGGTTGTAGACGGGGCCATCGGGGTCGCCCGGGCGGTTGTCGGCGAATGCGGTCGCCTTGTCGGTCCCGGTCTCGAGCTGGGCGGCGTCGACGAAGAGCGTGCGACCCTCGGGCGTTTGAACCCAGGCGCGGTAGAGCGACATGTCGACCCCCTTCTTCACTTCCGGGGCGGCCGCCAGTTCGTACCGCGTCCATGCGCCGGAGAGCGCGATCGTCTTCGCCTGCGTTCCCGCAGGCCTGGCCCCACCGTGCGGGCCGAAGAACACGGGTTCCAGACCGAGCAAGGCCCTCTGCCCGGGCTCGCCTTTGAGGTAGATCGAGAAGACGATCGGCGCGGCGCGGAACGCCTGCACTTCCCAGAAGTACGGTGTGTTGTCCTCCAGGGCCAGACATCGGTTCCCGTGCGCCGCGTCGGCCGCGAACCGACGCCTGGGCGCCCCGTTCTCGTGGTCCGCGCCGATGGGCGTGCAGATCGGCCTGGGGGCTGAACCGTGTTCGAAACTCGCGTTCGGGAGAAGGTTGCCGGCCGGCTTCGCGGCCCGCGCGCCGTTCGTGATTGTTGCCGGCAGGCCGCATGCCAGCGCCAGTACGGCGATAATCGGCCGCTTCATATCCATGCTCCTTCTTGCGGGGGATGAACCCTGATCGACAGATCCTCCGGAACGCGACGTCCCTGCCGCGCAACCGCAACATGTTGCAGTCTGCCCTTCGTCAATATTAAAACCTTTCAAAGTTTGATATCCCAATCCTAGTTCTCTGGGGAGGGGAGTGTCAATAGGCGCCTTTGGCGAAACGCCGAAGGGAGCGCGAGATCCTTCGTGATCTTGTCTGGGGTTTGTCAAGTTCAGGCGGGGCGGTTTCGGCGCCGTCGCGCCGGGGGAGGTCGCGGCAGGCCTGGGGAGGCCCTGGCATGTTGCGCCGCCTGACGATCGAAGGGTTCGACATCGGCATCAAGACACCGCGCGTCGATTGCAGAGAAGGTGCTGGGCCCGCAGAACAGCCTCTATCCGGGCACGCCCATGCGGGCGTTAGGCTTGGCGGCCAGTCCGCCGCCGATTTTCTGCATTGACGACCTCCTTCTCGTTCGCCAGTATAACCTAAATCGATTTAGATCGGTTTGTCTCCCGAATTGGCCTTGGCGGACGATGGAACGCGTGGCGCAGGCTGATCTGGCGCAGTGTGGGTTGTCGGACCCGGAGAATTGATGTTCCGCCGTTGGTGAAACATGAAGGAACAGGCGACAACCCGCCGGGTGATCCTGCAGGATATCGCCGATCGCTGTGGCGTGTCGCGTGCGACGGTGAGCCTGGCCCTGCATCGGCCATCGGAACACAACCCGGTTGCGGCGCACACGCGCGAGCGGGTCCTGCGGGCGGCGCATGAGCTGGGCTATCAGCGCAGTTGGTTGGGGCAGGCGCTACGCAACCGGCGCACGCACATCGTCGGCTGGGTCGCCGCCGGTGCGATTCCGTTGACCTGCGGCGTCGCGGGCGCGATGTCGAAAGCGCTTGCGTGGCGCTTGTGGAAGAAGCGGTATCAACTCATGATCGTGGCAGTCACCCCATGGGACAAGACCTGGCACCACGTGCTGCTCGACCAGCGATTCGACGGATGCGTGGTGGTCGATCATCTCTCGCCGCAGGTGTACGACCTGTTGAAAGCGGTGCGGCTGCCTGTCGTGTTCCTCAACCTCAAGACGGATCTGCCGTTCGTGCACGTGCTGGCCGACGACCGGGACGGCGCGGTCCAGGCGACCCGGCATCTGCTGAATCTGGGGCATCGGGCAATTGTGTACTACTGCAAGCGGGAGGAGGAGGCCCATTACAGCCAACCGCTGCGCGAGGCGGGGTACACGGCCGCCATGCGCGAGGCGGGGCTCGGCGCACGCGTTCGGGCGATCAAGGGCGAGGTCAGCCTGTTGTTGGACGCGATCCGGGCCGAGCGGGAGCCGGTGACCGCGGTTCTGACCTGGTCGCACCGGGAGGCGATCCCACTACTGCGGACATTGGCGCAGGCGGGCGTTGGCGTACCGCGCGATGTGAGCTTGCTCTCGTTCAACGACGTGTACCCTACGGCCGAGCTGCTGCCCGCGCTCACGGTGATGGAGGTGCCGTCCGCGCCCATGGGCCGTGCCGCGGCCGACGCGCTGCTGGAGTGTATCGAGGCCGAGGCGCCGGTCGAACCGAGGACGATCGTTTTGCCGGAGAGTCTGATTGTGCGGGAATCGACGGCCCCGCCACGGGAATAGGAGGATTGCTTTTGAAACGGCGTGGAAAGGACGAGATGTGAAGCACATTGTCAGAGCCGTTGTTGCCATCCTCGTTAGACTCAGCGTGGCTGCGTCAGCCGCCGAACCGGACTATGGGTTGAACTTCGAGGATGAGGCGGACCTTCAGGTTCTTCGTGCTGAACAGTCCGTCATTCGGCTCAGTTCGCGCCGGTACAAGGCCGGGCGCCGATCGCTCGAATGGCAATGGCGTGCCGGAGCCCGCCTGCGCGTGAGTGGCCCGAATGCGGCCGGGCTGCTCGCAAAGGAGGGCGGCGTCAAGTTCTGGTACTACAACGAGGATCCGACACGGGAGAAGTTGACCTTTACCGTGAGCGCCGCCGGCGCCGACCTGTACCGGTTCCAAGCCGGGCTGGCGTTTACGGGCTGGCGCGCGGCATGGGTGCGATTGCGCCCTGACGCGGAGCCGCTTGCCGATCCGCCGGCCAACGCCGCGGCGCCGGTGGTGCTGACCGTCGCCGGCCCGTCGGTCGGCGCGGGTCGGATCTATTTCGACATGCTGGACCTTACCGACTACGTGCCCGGTTCACGGACTCGCGACTATCAGACCCCGTTCGTGAAAGGCAACGAGCGGAGCCACTGGCATGCGGCGTACGAACTCAGCTGTATCGAGCCGCCGCCGGCCGAGCCGGGCTTGTCCGAGGCCGAACGCGTGGAGTTGGCGACCATCACGCGGCGGTGCGACGAATGGTTGTTGGGTTCGGCCCGCATTCCGCGCGAGCATTCGTACGTGAAAACTGCCTACGCGCACATCCGGAAGCAGATCGAGGCGGCCCGCAAGAGCTTCCAAGAGCTGGCGATCCGTTGCGAGAACGGCGTCTATACGGGCACTGGACTGTTCGCGCACCGGTCCGAATTCCAACCGCGCATTACGGAAGCGTTTTCCAAGGCGCCTCTGGCACTGGCCTACGACTATCGGCTCAACGGCAACGCGCAGAGCGCGCGTGACTACGTGACATTCTTGAATTTCTGTCATGACCAGGGCTGGGCTGAAGGGAGCGGCATGGAGACGATGGCCTACAACAGCCTGGGAACCGGCGGCTATTTCTACAGCGTGTTTCTCATGCGGCAGGTGCTGCGGCGGGCCGGCATCTTCGAGCGCGAATTCGCGACGATGCGGTGGCATTCCTATTTCAACGGTTGCTACCGCGAGCCCGAATGGCCCGGGGCCAATGCCGACGTGATGCGGACGGAGATCCTGACCAGACTGCTTGCTGTTCTGGTGCTGGACGATACGCCGGAGAAGGCGCGCGATATGCGGTGTCTTGCACGCTGGCAGAACAACGCATGCCGGGTGGCCACCGGCTGGGCAGACACGATCAAGCCGGACTTCACCGGCTTCCACCACGGCGGGTTCTATGCGAGTGCCTACGCGCCGAGCGGCGTCAAGCTGGGCGCGGCGGCCGCCTACCTGCAACGCGGCACGCGCTACGCGCTCGACGCGACGAGCTTGTGCAATCTGAAGCAGTCCGTCTTCGTCCGCGAAATCACGGCGAATCTCTACGAGATCCCGCCGTCGATTGCGGGTCGCTTCCCCTTCAGCCACAACGCGCTCGGGATGTACGAGCCGATGGCGTACTTGGCGGCGGCGATGAAGGATCGTGATGTGACGCGCCGGCTGAAACGGTTCTGGCAGGCGATGCCGATGGGGAAGCGGGAGAGCGCCTGCCGCGTGGGGGGCGACGGCTGGATTTCCCGGCCGCCCGGCTTCGTGGAGCTGTTGGTCGGCCTGCTCGATAGTTCCGTGCCGCCGGCCGCCCTTCCGCCGCAGGGCAACTGGAACCTGCCCTACGGCGCCGTGATGGTGCAACGCCGCGATCGTTGGATGGCCCTGGCCAAGGGTTACAATCGTTATGTCTGGGACGCGGAGATCTATTGGCGAAACGGCGAGAATGTGTTCGGCCAGTACTTGAGTTATGGGACGGTGTTCCTGTACTGCGCCGGGGAACCGGTCGTCTCGGCGGTCGGCTCGGGCTACGACCCCCGCGGCGGGTTGGACTGGAGCCTGCTGCCGGGCGCCACCAATCCCATGAGTCCACTCGACGCGTTGCGTCAGAAGAAGCGTTCGTGCCTGTTGAACGGGAGCACGTTCGCCGCGGGCGTGAGCAACGGACGCGACGGGGTGTTCGGACTGGACCTGCGCAGCGGCCACCGCGAGGGGTTCACGCTTCGCGCCCGCAAGAGTGTGTTCATGAAAGACAACGTCTTGGTGTTTCTGGGCTCTGCCATCACGGGCAAGGCCGAGTATCCGGTCGTCACCACGCTGTTCCAGACGCGGATGAAGGCGGCGGATCAGCCCACCACGTTGAACGGCGAGTCCCTCACGCGGTTTCCCTGCCTGGAACAGGTGCGCGGGCCGGCGAGTCTGAGCGATGCGGTCGGGAATCGCTATCTTCTGCCCGCCGGCCAATCCGCAACGCTGCGGCGCAGTTACCAGATTTCGGCGCATTCGAGCGACCGCCCGTACCGCAAATCGGAGGGCAACACGATCGTTGCCTGGCTCGATCACGGGAAGCAGCCGCGTGACGCCTCGTATCATTACGCCGTGCTTGTGCAGCCGCGTGGCGGTGGACAACGTTCGAGCTACAAACTCCTGCGGCACGACGAACACGCGCACATCGTCGAATTCCCCGGCGTGTGGACCGGGTACAGTCTGTTCAAGGCCGGCAAGGTGGGGGTGGGACCGATTGTCGAGGTGGACCAACCGTGTCTCGTGATGGTCGAGCCGTGCGACGGCGGCATGCGGGTGTCGCTAACGAATCCGGATCTGAACTTCGAGATGCCGGCGGGCGAGCGCTACCCCTCCTACATCTACGAGCCGCGCAGCATTGCCGGTTGGCATGCGCCCAGCCGGTTCACACCCGTGCGCGCCACACTCGAGGGCGGCTGGCGCGTGCGGAGCGGTGCAGGTCGTGTTGTGACCGGCGATGCGCAGGCAACCACCATCGAGTTTCCCTGCATCGACGCGCGGTCTTTCAGCGTCGCACTGGCGGCGCATGGGCCTTGAGCCCTGTCGGAAACCCGTCGCGGCCCAGGGCGCTGGCATCTCCCCTTCCTTAAACAAGGCGGCCTGGGACCACAACCAAAGGAACGAACAGGCCTGCCCCCCCCGGCCGCCGTGCAGGTCTCAGGTCGAAGGTGAAGATCATAAGGAAGTCTCCTTACTACTTGCACCTGCGACCTGCCACGTTCACTCTTATGGGCACGCGCAAATCGGCAGGAAGAAGTTACCGGTCACGACGTGCCCCCGGTCCGTCGTGTACCGGCGGGGCAGCAGACCGTCCTTGCGTCTGTGCAGGTACGCGGACCCGTTGCGGGCTTGCCTGGCGATGAGGTCGAATTGTTTGCCGGCCAACCCCGTCAGCAGCGTAAGTGAAGCCTGGGAGTCCTCGACCAGGATCAACGGCATGTCTCGCGGTACGGGTTCCTTTCGTGCCACGCAGTAGAGCTCCGCGCCCAAGACCTCGAGTTTCCCGCCGTTGCGCACGCGGAAGACCGTCTTCTGCGTCTCACCGTGCCATTCGGTCTTGAACCCGAAGATCCACAATGTGCCGCCGTTGACTTCCGTCATGGCGCGGGACTGTCCGGCGGCGTGTTCCGGGTTCCCACCCCGCTGGAACATGAGGGTGTTGGGCGGGCAGAAATGGTCGATCGGCAGCTCGGCGATTGTCACGCTCCCGTTGCTCTCCGTTCGGCCGTCCGATGGACTGCGCGTGAAGGCGCCGTTTTCGAGGTAGATCTCGACCGGAGCGGGCAAATCGCCGGCGATCCAGAGCTTGCCGCGCGACTGCTTGTAGATGACGGGACGTTTGGCCGTCACGCGAAGGTTCGCATCGTACATGCCCTGCACCTGAAGCGGATCGGCGCAGGTGGCGGTGATCTCCAACCCGCCGTACCAATTGCCCCTCAGGCGTGTGTTCAGCCCGACGATTTGCCGGATGCCCGCCGGAACCCTGATCCATGTCCGGGACGTCCTGTAGAAAAGCTTCGGGAAGAAGACGACGGTCTTGCCCGCGGCCGCCGCTGCATCGAGCGCGCGCTGAATTGCGGCGGTGTCGTCCGTGCGCCCGTCGCCCACCGCGCCGCTGTCATGAACGTTGTGCCACTTGGACAAGTCGTCTTCCCAGGGAACGAACGGCGTGTCACGGACGGGAAGATCGAGATGCCGAATCGTTGACGCTGTGCCGAGCGCAATGGGGGGGCCTGTCACATGGAAGTCGATGCGAGGTCCCGCGGTCGCGGAGCGCCCGGCCACCGTCAGCGCTTTCCGGTAGCCCGGGCAGCGCACGCGACGCGCGGTGACCTGCTGGTTGTCGGTTCGCGTCAGTTCGATGGCCGCCAACAGCGAATTCGAAACGTTGATGAGAACGCTCTCGTAGATGCCGAGTTGCGGGCCGTTGTCGGGCCCGGCCAGCCGGATGCCCGGCACGTCCGGGGCGCTCTGCTCCACGCGGCATCGGCGCAGGTACAGGCCGCCGCCGCCATGGACGATCCCGCATTCGGTCTGGCCCCTGATCGTCGCGTACTCGAAAGCATTGTAGGTGTCCACCCCCGCAACGGTCCGGATGCCGTGGCGGAACCCTTCCACGGTCAGGTCGCAGTGGTACCCGTGCTGGCTGCCGATCTGCAGGAGGATGGCCGTGTGCCCGTTGCCGTCTTCGGATCGGATCGTGAGGTCCCGCAAACTGAAACCGTTTGCCCCGTGGACGCGTGCGGCGATACAGCCGCGATTCTCACTGCCGGTGTTGATCGTCAGATTCCGCAGCGTGCACAAGCCTTGCCAGTGGTTGAAGTTGCGATCGTCGCGGTTGAAGGCAATCAGCGGTTGCGGCGCGTCCGGATCGGTGAAGCCCGGACACCGATCGGTCAGTCGTATCACCGCGCCGAGCCGGCTCTGCCCGATGAACTGCACGTTGCTGACCCAGGGGTTGCCCTTGTTCAGCGCGAACATGATGCGGCCGCTCACTCTGTACGTGCCGTTGGGGATGTAGATGGGATGGCAAAGACTGACCTTGTCGTGAATGTGGTTGGGATCCTCCGGCTTGAGGCCGCCGGCCTGAAACCTGGCTTGCACGAAGGCCATAGCGTCGTTGAAGGCGCGCGTGTCGTCCGTGCGGCCGTCGCCTCTGGCCGGCACGCGGCCCGGCGGCGGGGCCTTGACATTGTAGAGCCGGCCACCGTGCTCCAGGAACATCTCGGCCGGGTACACGATGTTCTCGTTGCGATTCCGCATGTCCCCCGCGGGGACGTGCACGTCTTCCGCCGCTCGTGCCGTGTGGGGCGGCACCGCCACGCAGCCAACCAGCCAGACGCACAGGCAAACGGGAAAGTGTTTTGAGTCCATCATGCCTTTCTCGAGGAGAGAGTAGCACCGACATCGCTGCATGTCGCGGGTGAATCTCTCCCGTCATCGTCGACCCGGCCCGTCATGGGGATCCGCCGAACGCCGTTCTCGCTCGCTCGGCGCCGTCGCCGCTTCTGCCCCGGTGACGACGGCGGAGCTGCCGGCGTGGCCAACCCGCAAGGGCGCACCCCCCGCTTCCTGGTAGCCCATGTCGGGAGCGGAGCCGGCGTAGCCGTCGTTGAAGTTGGGGATGAGAATGCCCGTGTCATGTCCGGCCGTACCGGGTTTGACGATGAAGTGGCCGTCGAGTTGCCCGAGCGCGGCGGCGCCGGTGAGGTTGTTCGTGAAATCCGTGCTGGCGGAATCCTTCCAAGACGTGAACCCGTCCGGCTGAACGTTGTTGTACGCATAGGCATTCACGATCTTGAAGCCGGACCCCATCACTTGCCCGCTGTAACTCGTGTTATGGAAGTAGTAGAGACGGCCTCGTCGTACTTCATTGGGCGGCGGCGGCTTGCCGCTTGGAGTCCACGTGTCGGTTCGCGATTGCTTCTTCACCCCTTGTATCACACGGGTCCCGGCTTCACCGGTCGCGAGATTGCGCCAGATGTATACCGGGCCGACCGTGATCGGCGAAACGCTGTACAGGGCCGGTTGTTTCCACGGCAGGTTGTGCTCGCCATCCGATGCGATCACGTGAATCCGGTTGTTCCAGACCCGGACATTGCGGGAGGTGCCGTCGATTTCCATGGCGTCGTCGGCGAAGCCGGTGATGAGGTTGCCATAGACGTCGCTGTCGTTGCTGGCCCCTTCAATGACGTCCTCCAGCTTGTGTGTCCGGGCGCCGGCCAAGGTGTTATAACGAATGATGCGCTGGGCGCCGCCCCGCCAGCCGATCGCCCGCGGGCCCCAGGGGTGACAGCGTTTGGATTTCTTGGAAACGGCTTTCCACTGCGTCTCGATCATCTCCTTCCAGGTATTGCTGTCGGTTCGCGGCGTATGGATGTTGTTGTACTGGATGGTAACGCGGCTGACGGATGGCGGGATGAGGATGGCCTCGTCGGAGCCGCCAAGGTACTGGCTCGCCGCCCCGTAGCGGGCGCGGTCCGATTCCATGATGAAGCGTCCCCAATCGGTGATTTCGCTCCTTTCAATCACGATGTCGTGGCGGTTGCCGGCCATGGCGATGCCGAGGGTTGGGCCGGATATCCTGGTGTTGCGGATAATCACGTAGTCGGCATCGACGACGAGGCCTCGGTCGGCACTCATCGGCAGCGTAATGGAGCCACCCTCGTACACCACGTAGCCGTTCGGGCCGCCACCTTCGGTGATCGCGAGCGGTGTGGTGCGATGGCCGATCTGAATCGTCTTCGCCACTGGGAAGTTGTCGTCGAGGGTGCGGAAGGCGCCGCGGTAGAGGAGGTTGCCGTGGAGCACCTGCACTTCGTAGCTGGTGTCGGGAGTGAGGTGGACCAGGCTGCCGCGGTGGCGGCTGTGGTTGCTGTTGCTGGTCACGTTGGTGAAACTACTGCGGCCAGTATCGTCCCACAAGTCGAGTCCCGCTCGCCAGGCGCCAGCCCCTTGCCGACAGTACCGGACTCGAGCTTCGCCGGCTCCGGCATCGAGGTAGAGGCCGAGCGATTCGTAGGTGGGAATGGCGCGCAGGGCGTTGGTGTTGCCGGATGGCCGCGCATCGTCCCAGCCCCGCCACGCGAGGTCGGAGCCCGCGGCGGCGGACCCGGCGGCGATGGCCAGCGCCAGGAGCCCCACCGCCAGGCGGTCCTCGTTCTTCATGATCATCGTGTCCCCTCCGATGCGGGCCCCCGCGACCGTCCGCGGGGGGCGACTGTCTGCCCCTCGACGACTCTGTGCGGCACCGCGCACGAAGGCATCGGCTGCCCGTGCTCGAGTTTCGCCTGCAGCATATTCACGGCCTGCACACCGACTTCCATGAAATCGCTGATCATCGTCGTCGCCGCAAGACCGCCGGCCCGGGCGGGGCCCGGATGATGAACCACGATCGACAGATCCTCCGGAACGCGAAGTCCCTGCCGCGCCGCCGCAACCATCGCTGCGTTGGCGCCCAGTTCCCCGAAACAAAGCATGGCCGTCGGCTTGAATTCCCGGATCAGCGCATGCAGATCGTCGATGATGTGCTCGTCGTCCCACCTGGCGCCCCTCTTGCGTACCGCCAATGAACGCGGCGCGAACCCGGACGCCGCCATCGCGTCGAGGTAGCCTCGTTCCCGAACGCGATAACTGTAATGGCGGCCGCGCATCATCTGGAAATACGCGATCCGGCGATGACCCAGGCCGCGCAGCAGCTCAACCGCGGCGACCGCCGCGCCATGGTCATCCGGATAGCTGCAGTCCATCTCCGCGTCCGCGTTCAACCAGACCACGGGAACCCGGCACCTCTCGATCATGGCCATCTGTTCATCCGTGAACGTGATCGTCCGGTCGACGAGCAGCCCGTCCGTAGCCAGTTCCCGCATCAGCTTCGGAACACGCTGGTCCTCATCGGTCGGCCGCGGGAGTTCCGCCATGGATAGATGCATGTCGAGATCCGCAAGCCGACGCGAGAGACCTCTGAGCAGCGTTTTCGGCGCATAGAGCCAGTCGCCCTGCCACACGTAGGCGGCATTCCCGAAACGGCCCGATCGCATGACTTTCGCCGCCGAGTTCGGGCGATACCCCATCTTCTCCGCCAGAGCCCGGATCCGCTTCGCCCGCTTGGCAACCTTGGGATAGTTCTCTTTCGACCGGCCATTCAGGACATTGCTCACCGTGCCGATCGACACCCCGGCCGCCTCCGCAACATGTTGCAGCGTGACTTTCGTCAATGTTAGAACCTTTCAAAGTTGAAATGTTCTAAGCGTAGTGCTGTGGGGAGAGGATCGTCAATAGCCTCGTCCGGCATTTGATGCCACGGCGTTGTGTGGGTTGACCCGGTTTGCCCCAGTTCCGTACTCGGCCCCGTCGTTGAGTGTGAAGGGAGTGAGCGCGCCTATGGGCTGCGGCGGCGCGTGCGAGCCGGGCGTGAGCCAGTGCTCGTCCAGTCCCTCGAACTGGAAGGCGACCCACTTGGCGGCGGTAACGGTTCCGCCTGCCACATACCCACGGCCTGCACACCGTCTCACGGGGCAGGCATGAACGGGCGGCACGCGTCGATGAACGCACGGGCCCGGGCAATCTCCTGAGCGGCTCGACTGCCGTCAAGCGAGACGCCCGCGCTGTAATCGCTGAGTTCCCGGTACGTTTCGAGTTGTCCGAGTTCCGCGGCCGCGGCTGGGTCCATCGTCCCGTGCTCGACATAGTGAAGGTGCAGGAGCTGGATGACCCCGCGATGCGTTTTCGGCTCAAGGGCCTTGAGCACGAGCAGGGCGCGGGCCCAATGCAAAGCGGCAAAGTATGCACGAGAAACCGCGGCATTGAAGAACCCGCCGGCGTACAGGTAGTCGGCCTCCGCAAGACAATCGTTCCCTGCCCGCGTCTCGTCGAGGGCGTTCGCCTTGCAGTTCTCGTCCGTCATGCGGCAATACCTTCCCGAAGAACATCCAGGGCGAACCGGCGTTCCTTCGCCACGAGCTGCTCGAAAGCGTCGGTCGTCAGCAGGATGGGCTGGAGCAAGAGATGTCGCTCGGCCAGCCCGACCCGATAGGCAACACGGACGAGCCATTCCAGATCGCCGGGTTGCTCTTCATCAAGAATCACCAGCACGTCGATGTCGGACTGCGCGGTCCAATCACCGCGGGCAGCCGATCCGTAGAGCCAAATGCGGTCTACTCGATCTCCGAAATGCTCGCGTACCCTCTCAGCATAGATCCGGAACAGGCCACGCACATCCTCCAGCCTTGTGGCACGAGATTGTGTCTTATCGCCCGTTTTCACGCCGTCAGTCTACTTTTCGGTACGCCGCCTGGTCAAGGGGAAAGGCGGTAAGCCGGCCGTTCGCATGGTGACCTGCCATTCGAGAGAGGACGGCGTGAAAGCCGTCCCTCCATTGTCCAAATCGGCCCATTTCGGCCTTGTGTTGAGGGTCGGGTTCCACCCCGACCACGCTTGAGCGCAATGCCGAACCGCGGATGATGCACCACCGCCCCCAGATTCGACGCCGGATCCGCATCCTTGTCCGGATACCCGTAGGTCAGAAGCGCCGGCGGATCGTCCGGGGTCAGGTACGTGATCGCGGCTGCCTGTTCGTACAGCTTGTAGGCCTTCGGGGTATCGACCTCGTCGCGCGCGATGCCGTAGAATGGGAAGAAGAGCTTGTGACGCTCGAGGTTCGGCCGCGGGAACCCGAGTTCGGCCACGAACCGGGGATCGTATGAGCACTGACCGTTGTTTACCGAAATGCAGGTCAACCGCGTCGATTCGCGCGCGACGGGGTCGCTGCTGCCCGGATCCGCGAGGTCATCGTGAAACGCCAACCACATCGAAGTCCCGGCCCCGGCCGAACCGCCGGTCGAAGCTACGCGGGTCTTGTCCAGGTTCCACTTCTTGGCGTTGTATCGCAGGAACTGCAGGGCCCGGGCGCAATCGAGGTAGGCGGCCGGGGCCGGCGCCACGTTCGTGAGCCGGTAGTTGACCGCCGCCACCGAATAGCCTGCCCCAAGGTGCCGTGCGAGGCTTGTCCGGCCCAGCTTGCTCTTGTCGCCCTGCCGGAATCCGCCGCCGTGAATGAACAGCACCAGCGGCGTCGGCTTCTCGGATTCGGCGAGCCACAGGTCGAACACGTTCCGTGCATGCGGCCCGTACGGCACATTCGCGTGCGTCGGGGCGGGCAACGTGACGGGCTCCTCGTTCGTTCGGCGCTGCCGCGCGGGCGCCGAGCTCGATACGGATGCGCGCGAATCGGAACGGCATCAGCGTTCGTCGGCGGGCGTCCAGGCCCGATGCTCGTCCTTGAGCGCCTTCTTGCGCGCCAGGGCCTCTTCGCGTGAGGGCAGCGGCTTCTCCTTCGCGTCGAACACGAGCTTGCCGGCCCGCACGCACCGGGTCACGTGCCCGTGATCGTACCACGTGTGGTCCTTCTCCCCGCCTTTGTTCGCCGGGTTCACGACGTCGTACATGACATACTCGGTCTTGAACCCGTCGCGGCCGAACCATTCGACGATGCCGAGTTCGCCGCCGGGGTTCTTGAAATAGCGCTTCCTGAGCACCCCGTCCTCGTAATCGAGATGCCGGATCGGTTTGCCTTGTTCGTTGAAATCGATGTGCCGCGCCTTGGCGCCGCGCTCCCACACTTCGCGCGCAATCAGACCGTCGTGCAGGTGCACCGTTTCGCGGACGGCTTGCGCCGCGCGCCCGGCTTCAGGCTCCGAAACGGTCTTGCCGGCGACCTTCCAGACGTCCCGCGCCCATTCGAAGTCGGCCGGCTTCTCGCGCAAGACGCGGCCCGCGCTCGGCTGGCGGACGCTCAGCGGCAGGCTGGGCGGGCTCTCGAGCCCGCTCCATTCGACGGCGACGGCGGTGTAGACGCCGGCGGCGGCGATCGAGAACGATGCGCCGGGGCTCGACAGCTCCTCGCCGATCGGCTTGCCGTCGCGCAGCAGCCGGTACCCGCGCGTCTCCCAGTGCGCCTCGCCGGGGATCAGCTCGACCGCCCCGCCGCGCGCCCGGAGATGCGGCGGGAACGGCAGGCGCGCCACCGCGACGTAGCAGTCGCTCTGGCGCTGGAAGACCAACGGATGGTCCGCCGGCAGGCCGTGCCGGACGAAGAGGCCGCGCATGTGCCGCGGCGGTTTGCCGCCCAGACGCGCCTTGTCGGCCGGGGAGAGCAGGAACCTGGACAGCGGACTGACCAGGCGGGTCTTGGCGTCGGCGCGCCGCGTATCGTACTTCCGGCGGGTCAATCCCTCGAAGGTCGTCTCGGTCTTCCGCTCGTAGCCGACGACCTCCTTGGTCTTGCCGTCCAGCACCAGGTCGCCGGATGCCGGGAAGCCGGCCGTGCTTTCCACGTGCAAGACGTCCGGCTCCTTCTCGTCCCATTTCGTGATGCCGGTCATGACCAGGTTCTCAATGTCGCAGGTCGTGTTGAAATGGATCTTGGTGCCGTCCGGGCTGCCTTTGGAGTTGATGTCGACAATATGCGACAGATCGCCCGGCATCGGCCAGATGATCCCCGAACCGTGGTGTACGAGCCACCAGTGATCGCCGCTGCGTATGTCGAGAATGCCCGACTCGAAGCAGACGTACCGGCCCGAATTGCCGCAGGGCGAGATGTCGCCGCCGGTCTGGCCCCAGGTGAAGACTTCGAGGTCGCCCGGATAGGTCTCGTTCCATTTGCGCCCGCGGCCGGGCCCGTCGCCGATCACCCAGTATTCGCCGTCCCCGCGCCAGCCGCAGTGCCCGTTCTCGAACGTCTTGTGATTGATCGCGCGATGATTCTTGCCTTCCAGATCCATGACCGTACCGGTCGACGACTGCTTGTCGCGCACCGCGATGGCCGGGTGCCGCGGGTTGATCACCAGCCGATGATGCAGGCTCGGCGCATCCTTCAACACCTCCAGCGCGCTGCCCGGCATGTTCCGCGCGCGGACCGTGTTGTACTGCGGCGTCCGATTCTTGAACCGTTGCGTGCCGTAGACCCACTTGTCGTCAGGATCCAGGCCGCTGGGCGTCAACATGCCGTGCGTGATCACCACCTTCTCGCCCGTGTCCGCGTCGTACCGAATGAGCTGCGTGCCCGTCTCGTGCCACGGTTTGCCGTTGTGCGTGAAATGGCAGTAGAAAAGACGATGGCTGTGCTTCGCCCACCGGGGGTTGATCCCCTCGTCAACGAGCCGATCCTCGCCCGTGGCCAGATCGACTACGTGCACCTCCGCCGAGTCCTTGCCGCCCGGCCCTTCGTCGCCGCCCCAGTGCGTGTAGCAGGTGTAGCGCCCATTCGAACTCCAGCATTGGATATTGTGATAGTCCGCTTCGTCACGGATCGCCGGGTCGTGCGTCAGGCGCCAGACCCCGAAATTCCTGCCGGCCGCCCGGAACTTGCGGATCTCCGCCCGGCTGCCGGCCCCAAACCAGACGGTGAACACAAGAGCCGCGCCGACAGCCTTCAAGACATTCTTGTTCCTTCCCATTGACGCACCCTCCGCTCCGGCGATGTCCTATCGACTCATGATCGCCGCCGTGCTGTCTGAAGCTTATCATCTGGAAATGTGGAGGTCAACCGACGCATCATGTCAGGAAACAGGTCCAAACATGTCATATAAGGGCTATCGGGGCGAAAAGATCGCTCTGTCAGGCAATCTCTTTCGCGCGAGTCGGATTCATTGACAGGCCGGGACGCTGGCCGTGCCCCGCACGGCCTCGCGCATCGGCCTCCACGTCAGCGCGGTTGTAGTCGCTGTGGGAGGTCCACACTTGGCTGCCGGCATGCCGCGAACCCAAGAACACCGCGGATCGGCTTCCCGCTACCCCGCCCGGAACGGGCGGGGTGAGCAGCCCGTGAAGCGCTTGAACTGCTTCGAGAACACATAGGGATCGGCATAGCCGAGCCGATAGGCGATTTGCTTGACGCTCTGCGGCGTCTCGGCGAGAAGGTAACGCGCGCGCTCGATGCGGACCCGGATCTGATAGTCGGTGGGCGACGTGCCGAGGATCTCCTTGAACCGCGCCGTGAAGGTCTTCCGCGACAGCCCGGCCATCCGCGCCATCTCGGCCACCGACAGGCGCTTGGCCGGGTGACGCCACAGGAAGCGGCGCACATCCTCGATCGGCCGGCTGCGCGCCGGGGTGGTCCGGCTCGTATCCAGCGCCAACTCGCCGACAATCTGCGTAAGCAGCGCGCTGCACAGCGATGCTCGAATCCGGTTCGAACCCGAGGTGTAGTGCCGGTGCATCCGCTCCCACAGCCGCATGTACGTGTCGATGTCCCGCACCTCGCAGGCTCCGGAGAACGGCACCGGCGCTCGATCGACGCGTTGCCCCGTGTCGTTGCGGCACAACCAGAACCGGCACGTCTGCAGATGCGGCAGCCGCCTCGGGTCCGCATAGCCGCTGTGCCGAACGCCCGGGCTCACGAAGATGATTCGGCCCTGGTGGAACGGCTCGGTCCGCTCCCCTATCACGTACGTGCCCCGTCCCGACCGCGCCGTGACCATGTGGAAGCGATCGAGCGTTCGGTCGCGCACGCGCCAGCGCCAAGGCGCCGGCGCGTCGTAGCAATACTCCATCTCGAAGTGATACGCGCCCAGCAACTCGTCCAGCCAGGCCGCCATGTCCCGAGCCTCCGCTCCCTCGCCTTCCCGATTTCCCTCATATGACATATTGGAAACACCCCGCCCTGACACGACGAAGCGATAGAACTTTGCTGTTTTCGTTGACAGGGTTAGCGTACCATGCCGATAAGGGTGTATCAATAGGACATCACCGACGCGCTCGGCCTGCCGTTTCGCGCGCGGCGCGCGCTCACCGGCGCCGCCAGCCTTTCGCGGTCGTCCCCGTGAACGCCTTGAAGACGCCGGCGAAGTACTGGCTCGAGGAGAACCCGCTGGCCAGTGCGATGTCCGTCACGGAACGGTCGCTGGTGCTGAGCAGGCCTTTCGCGTGGTCCACACGCAGCCGGTTCAGATAGACGGTGGGCGAGTCACCCGTGATCTCCCTGAACGTGCGGAGCAGGCGGCTTCGTTTCAGGCCGGTATTCGCCAGCATACGTTCGAGGTTCCAGTCCTCCAGATAGCCGGCATTCAGCTCCTCGATGAGCCGCTTGACGCGAAAGGAGCTGTATCCGTCTTGCGTGGCGGCGGAGCGCGCCGGCGTGCTTTCCAGACTGCGCACAAACGCGGCGAGGCAGGCGGCCGCGAGCTCCTTCACGAGCGAATCGCGGTGCGGCCTCGATTCGCGCAGTTCTTCGAAGAGCAGATGCATGAGCGTCGCGAAGCCCGGGCCCGCCCGGAACGTGTGGCGTTTCGCGCCGAGAATCGCCCTCGAAAAGGCCTTCGTTTCCCGCGCGTCGAACCCGAACCCGCGGGAAAACCCGATCTCGTCCGCCGGTTCGGCGTACGGACGGTCCAGCGCCAGGAGGAGGGTCAGCACTTCGTTCGGCGGCTGCAGGGCGCGGCTCCCCTCGTGCACTTCCCACGGCAGGGTGAAATAGCCGCCGCCATACCACGCGCATTCATCCTCGCCCTCGATCCGAATCGTCATGCGCCCGCGCAACACGAGCGTGATTTCCAGCCCCGGATTCGTGTGACGATGCAGAGACTTCCCGCGCTTGCGATGCGTCCAGACCACATACTGCAGGACGGGCGGCGGGCAGTCGCGTTCCAGGATCACGCCGTCCTCGATGCCCATCGGTTGTGCGCGATTTTCCATGGCAAATCCTTGAAGCGAGAGGCGACCGGAACATGATATAGAAAGACGAGAAGGCCAGACAACACGTTTCGGAGACTCGCCATGAATGCATTGAAGATTGCCGCCGTCCAGTTCCGTCATGCGCCCGGGCGGATCGCGGCGAACCTGACGAAGATCGAGGGGTTCGTCCGGCGCGCGTCGGAGCAAGGCGTAGCCCTCGTCGCGTTTCCGGAAATGTGCCTGCCCGGCTATTGGCATCTGCGGCGCCTGGACCGCGCAGGGATCGCCGCGCTGGCCGAACGGGTGCCGGACGGTCCCTCTTGCGCCCGCCTGCTGGAGCTGGCGGCGGCGAACGGCATGACGATCGGGGCGGGGCTGATCGAGCGCTCGGCCGAGGGCCGGTTCTACAACGCCTATTTCGTCGCCCTGCCGGACGGCCGCCATGCGTGCCACCGCAAGCTCCATGCGTTCATCAGCGAACACGTGGACTCGGGCGATGCATTCACGGCGGTCGAGCTGCCGCAAGGCTGGAAGGTCGGCGTCCTGATCTGCTACGACAACAACATCATCGAGAATGTGCGCGCCACGGCCCTGCTGGACGTCGACCTGATCCTGGCCCCGCACCAGACCGGCGGATGCGCCAGCAAGGACCCCCACACGATGGGCCGAGTCGATTTCGCGCTGTGGGAACAACGCCGCCGCAATCCCGCCGCCATCGAAGCGGAACTGAAAGGGCCCAAAGGCCGCGAATGGCTGCTGCGCTGGCTCCCCGCGCGCGCCCATGACAACGGCGTGTTCTACTGTTTCAGCAACGGGATCGGCGTCGACGACGACGAGATCCGGACCGGCAACGCCATGATCCTGGACCCCTACGGCCGGATCCTGGCCGAAACCTGGCGCGCGGACGATGACATCGTGACCGCCACGTTGGACCCGGAGCTGCTCGTCAACAGTACCGGCCGGCGCTGGGTCCGGACCCGCCGGCCGGAGCTGTACGGCTCGCTCGCGCGGCGGACCGGAAAAGAAGAAGACACCCGCGCCGTGCGATTCGACGCCGTCGGCGTCTGAGTGCCGCCCCGCGCGACGACGCCGGGGCGGTCCTCCCATCGCGCGCCCGGCCGCCGCGTTGGGGACGCGGTTGTGACAGTCGCGACACAACGCATGGTCTTTCCGGTGTGAGGCTACACATCCACGCCCCAGAAGGCGCGCAGAACAAACCCCAGCACGAAGCTCAGACCGGCAACGCCCAGGCTGAGCCCGGCCATTTCGGCGAATCGTCGCGCGAACGACAGATCCTTGGCGACGGAGATGTAGTAGTTGAAACAGGCGATGATCGCGATCGCCACGGCCAGCGTGCAGCCGAGCGCGAGCCAGAAGCTGGCCAGCACGAGATAGGGCAGAATCAGGAAGACGACGGTGAAGACGTAGGCAATCCCCGTGTAGACCGCCGCCTTGAGCGGCTTCTGCGTCGTCGCCTCGGCCTTGGTCGAGAGGTATTCGGACGCCGCCATCGAGAGCGCCGCCGCGATGCCGGTGATCGAGCCGGTCAGCGCGATCAGCTTCGTGTTCTGCAGCGCGAGCGTCAAGCCGGCCAGCGCGCCGGTCAGTTCGACCAGCGCGTCGTTCAGGCCCAGAACGATGGACCCGACGTAGCGGAGCCGCTCCTCGTCGAGCATGGCAATGAGCTGGTTCTCATGGTCGGTCTCGTCCTTCGCGATCTCTTCCCCATGCGCAATCTCAGCCGGCAGCGCCCCGTACACGCGCTGCGCGCCGGCCTCGCCCCGTTCCATCAACTTGAGCCCGAAGGTGAAGCCGAACAGCCGGCAGAGCCAGTAGTACCCACGCACGCGTGCCCGGTCTGGTTCGACGTCTTCCCCGGTCAGCGCCTTCCACTGCTCGTAGTGGCGCCGCTCGTCGGCGGCAATACTCTCCAGAATATGACGGTTCCCGGGCTCGTCCTGGATCGAGGCCAGCTTGCGATAAATCTCCGCCTCGGTGATCTCGTTGCGCTGGAACTCGAGCAATTGCCGTCTGAGTTGTTCGCCAAGCGCCATGCCCCACACCCGGGAAAGGATTACGGCGACGAGCCCGTAAGGTTAGCCGAGCTTCTCGATCTCTTCTTCGACCTCTTCGGCGCCTTCCGCGTAGAACTTCTGCTCGTCGGGCGCAAGCTGGTGCAGGAGCCTCAGAAATTCCCCCGCATGCACGCGTTCCTCGTCGGCGATGTCTTTCAGGACTTCGACGGCGAGCTTGTTGTCCGTCGACTCCGCCAACTGCATGTACAACTGGATGGCTTCGTACTCCGCGGCGACCATGAAACGAATGGCTCGAACGAGTTCTTCGTCGGTCAGCTTCCTGTCGCTTGCCCGCCCGGAAAAGGGCGATCCGAATTCCGGCATTGTTCCGCCTCCCTTCGACTTCTTCGACAACGGCCGTGTCCAAGCTCCTGCCCGTAACTGTCCGCTCCGTCCGTTTCTCTGTCAACTCCAAAAACGACAGCCCGGCCCGTCCTCAAAACGCCCAATCGGCGGCCAGCACGAGGTTCCGGCCCGGCTCGTTCACGCCCGAGCCGTGGATGCGGTAGTCCTCGTCGGTGATATTCTCGACCGCGGCCGAGAGCGTGAGGTCCGCCGTCGCGCGCCAGCCGACCCGCAGATCGGCGACGATGTAACCGGGCGTCCCGCCCGGCGGAATCCGGTCGGTGTCCGCTTCGTCGCGCGTGGACAACTTGTCCGCCTTGGCGGCCAGGGTGCAGGCGCCCTCGACCCAGTACTTGCCGCTCCCCTCCCACCGCAGGCCCAGCCTTCCGGTTGGCGGCATGAGCCGGTCCATCGGTTCTTCGACAAGGACCGGATCGGATGTGGGATAGGTTTCCACTTCGCCGTCCGTCCACGTAACGCCGCCGAAGGCACTGAGATCCGCGAAGAGCGCGCATCGCATTTCCGCCTCGACCCCGTGCAGATAGCCGTCGCCCGCGTTCTTCTTCGTTACCTCGTAGTCGCCGTCGATCGTCCGGCCGGTCGGCGTCCGAACGATCATGTCCGCGATGTCCGTGTAGAAGCAGGCAATCTGCGCCGACAGCGTCTCGCGCTTCACTTTCACGCCCAGCTCGTACGAAACGTAGGTTTCGGGGGCCAGATCGGGAGACGGGGTTTCGATTTCATCCGTTCTGGCCGTATCGAGCCGAGTGAGGTCGGAGAGATTCGGCGCGCGGAACCCCTGCGAGACCCCCACGAACAGATTGCAGCACTTTGCCTCATCCAGGTGGCAGAGCAGGCGGCCGGTCCCCACCAGCGAATTCCAATGGCCGTCGACCTGAATCTCCTCGCCCGAGAGGGGATCCTCGACGGCGTCCGCATCGGCGCCGGCGTATTCGTAGCGCCCGCCCAGCACGAACGTGAGCCGCTTGCCCACGGGTACGCTGTCCTGCAACTGGCAACCCGGCAGGGGACAGACGTCGACTATTACCGCTGGTATTTCCTGTCCGCCACGCTGAAGATGCTCGACAGCGACGAGAGTGCCCGCCTGCTGGCGGACATTCAGAATGCGCTGTCCGAACGGCAGACACGGGCGGGGCCGAACGCGGGGACGTGGGAACCCACCGATCCCTGGAGTTCGGCCGGCGGCCGGATCTACACGACAGCCATGGCGACGCTTTCCCTTCAAGCCTGCCAGAGAACCGCCAGGTTTGTGAAGTGGCGCGAGGGAGTTCTCTGACGCCGCACGCGCGTCCGGCGCGATGGCGGGCCGACTGGGCGCGCCGGTGCGCGAACAGGGAGCGCGCGGCAACGGCGGAGGCGAGCCGGAACCGGCGTTCGAGGCAGGGCGTGAACTCGCGCAACCCCAGCCACCGGCGGCCTCCCGCCCCACCCCCGGCGCTCTACTCGAACCGCGTTGCGTCGAAATTGTAGTTCTCAAAGTAGAGCCGG
>JAFGHX010000368.1 GCA_016929905.1 Kiritimatiellia bacterium | reverse complement strand
ATTCGTTGCCTTGATCTTGTAGTAGTAGTGCGTGGCCGGCGACAGCCCGGTATCGGCATAGGTCCTGGCGTTCGCCGCCGGCGTGGCGATGCGCACCCAGGTCTGGGTCCCGCTCGTGCGCCGGTCGATCTTGAACCCGTCTTCGTTCGAACTGTTGTCGGTCCAGCTCAGGTCGATGCGGGTGGCGGAAACCGGCGTGGCGTTCAGCGCACTTGGCGCGGCGGGCGGCTGAAGGGCCGAAGCGGTTGTCGCATAGGCGAGCGCGGAGTAGGGGGAGTTGCCGCTCGCGTTGTAAGCTTTGACCTGGTAGTAGAACTTCGTCTCGGCCGGCAAGCCGGTATCGGCGTACGCGCTCGTGTTTGCCGCGGGCGCCGCGATGCGAACCCAGTCGCTGGTGCCGCTCTGGCGCCGGTCGATCTTGAACCCGGTCTCGTTGGTGCTGTTGTCGGTCCAGGCCAGGTTGATCCGGCTCGAAGACAGGGCCGTGGCCCCGAGCCCGCTCGGCGCGGCGGGCGTGGTGCCCCCGCCTGGCGTATCGACGAAGGCGACGTTGGAATACGGCGAGTTGCCGTTGGCGTTGTAGGCGCGCACCTGATAGCGGTACGCGGTCGCAGGCGTCACCGTTGAGTCCGTGTATGTCGTCACGCCCTTGCCTGTCGTGCCGATCGGCGAGAAGCTCCCGCCGCTGACGCGCCGCTCGATCTTGAACCCGGACTCGTCGGAGCTGTTGTGGCTCCAGCTCAGGCTGACTTGGACCGGGGAACCGGCGGTGGCCGTCAGCCCGTAGGGAGCTTCCGGGACCGGCTGTGGGGGCGGGAGCGTGCCGGCCTTGTTCTTCAGTTGCTGATAGTATTCTTGCAGCGCGGTCGAGGCATACTCGAGTTTCGGGCCGCCGCCCACGCCCACCCGGCTCTGCCAGGCCAGGAGTTCGGTATGGATCGTGTCCGCCGCGCGGCGCAGGACGTCCATGGCGTTGCTGAGCTGCTGCCGCTTGGCGGCGTCCGTCGTGCCGAGCAGGCCGAGCGCGGTGCGGATCGCCCCGAAGGCCTCGATCCCGGCGAGCGTGGCCTTGGACTCGCCAATCATGGGGGCGTAGCCGGACTGCCTGGCCAGCGAGAGCGCTTCATTGGCCTGGGCGAGCGCCGTGGCATAGTTCTCGGGGTTCCAGATCCAGGCCGCCACGGGTCGGTCGTGCCGGGACTTCCCTCCGAAGTAGGTGGCAAACCCCGAGGCGGTGAGAGGGATCGAAGGCCCCCAGTAGTGGTCGGCAACCGCGTACATCATCAGCTCCGTATCGGCGAACGACCAGCCGGCCTCGCCGGCCGGGAGGACCCATTTCGCATATTGGCTTGGATTCGGAATGCCCGTCCGACGGGCGTAGGCATAGGCAAACTGCTCGCAGGTCCGTCCCTTGGCGTTCCAGCTGAACTCCGCCAGCGCCACCATGTTGACATAGTTGAACTTGACGTTGGGCGGCCAGAGCCGGCCGACCACGTTGGACATCTTCTTCGCGACGAACTCATTGGCGCGGGCGCGGGGGTACTGCGGCCCGGTCCAAGGGAAGCCGGCGTTGAGGGAGTGCGCGATGCCCAGGTAGATCCCGAGCCAGTGGCCCGACGCCGCATAGTCCGCCATCACGGACGTGATCAGTGGCTGGCGATTCGGGCAGTACGTAAATCCGTAGTAGTACAGTCCGGTCTCCGGGGGGACCATGGCGACAATCTGGTCGTTCACGGGCGCGCTGGGTCGCGTCGTGAGGATCCGCAGACCCAGATTCGGACACGTGGCCTTCGCCCTCTGGTAGGCTTTCACAACCGCCGCCGTCTCGAGCAGCCACTCGTTCTTGCCCTTGCACAGCGAGCACGTGCAGTAGGGTCCGACTTCCGACAGCCAGATCGATACGTCCGTGACATCGGGCAGCTTGCCGAGATCCACGAACCCCTTGGCCAGGAAATCCACCGTCTTCGGGTTCGAAAAGCAATGGCCTTCCCCGGCGAGGTCCATCCAGTTATTGATGTGCCCCATGATGGGAACGAACCGGATGCCGTGCTGATGGGCCGCGTCCTGCTGCGAGGCCGTGGAGGCCAGAACGACCTTCTTCACTCCATTGACCATCTGGGTGACCGACCCGCACTCGAGCTCGTTGAACTTCCATTTCGAGTACTCTTCCGGGGCCTCCGGATACTTTTCGAAGAACCAACATTGGGACCGGTCGCGCAGATCCGGCCAGTCGGTCACGGTGGCGAGCGGGATTTGAAGCTGCGTGTCGGCCGAGACGCTCTTGGGCGCATTGACGAGTTGTTCGAGCGTCCTCGTGGCGAACAGCAGGCCGACGGCCGAGTTGGCGACAAGGAGCAGCCCCGCGTTGTTGGCAAGGGGCCGCACGAGATAGGCCTGGTCCGCGTTCGGCAACGAGCGCAGGCGGTTGAGAGTGGCGGCGTCAAGCAGTCCGCCGGCGCTCTGGCTGAGCACGAGCTTGACTGTAAATTTCGGAGCGGAGGAAACCGCGAAGCGGCGCAGCGCCGCGACGGCCGTATCCACCGGCGTCTGCCCCTGGATGCCGCAGGACACGCCGACATCGCCGGCGCGCACGCGCATGGCGCTGGCCGCTACCGCCTCCTTGGGCAGCGGTATGGCCAGTGAAAACACGTCGTTGGAATTGACGCTCACGACCGTCTGTGCTTCGGTAATGGTGGCCAGCAGACAGCCGGCAAGCGTGAGAACGAGCCGAACAGATGGAATCATCGTCAGTCTCCTCGTCTCTTGCGACTTAGCACTTAGCGTGATCTGTTCATGGGGCATCTTCCCCTCTTCGGGCCGTGCAGATTGGGCGAGGGGGGGCGCGGGTCCCCCTGAAAACACTTGCCACAGGTCGCGGAACCGTGCACAGGGGTTTTGGACCCAACTCGTAGGACGGGCTTTCTAGCCCGTCCCGCACACTCGTGAGCCAACAGGAAATGGGGACGGGCGAAAGCCCGTCCCACGGGGAATGGACAAAGCAGCCTGCCCGCCCGTGGCGGGACAGAGTTTCGTACTGGCTATATCCAGTGCCGCCCAGTGCGCCTTGCTGACCGCTGAAATCCGATTGCGCCGAAAAACCTGGCGCGGACGGAGCCGCGCCCTCAACCCCACGGCGTTGGTGCCTTCCGTCCGGCGTCGCCCGCGGGCGCAACACGCGGACCCGCGGGCGGGGCGGGGGCGGCGGACTGGGCGACCACAAAGAGGTTGCGCAGGGGAATGGTCTGTTTCGCCTGGCTGGCGCTCGACCAGGACAGATGGATCTGGGCAGCCCCGATGTCCTTTCGGCAATCGAGGCGGATCGGGTAGCACGTGTTTGCGCTGAGCCGGATGGCGCCGGAGTGCTCGCTGCGCGAAGGCCTGCTGTCCCAGTCGTCGATCAGCAGCGCGTTGTCGACGTAGAGCCGGACGCCGGCGCTGCCTGCCGTGTGGAAGATCCAGACCTCGGAATAGTCCGGCTGAATGTAGCCGGTCCAATGTACCATGACATGCTCGGCCTCCATCAGCGGGGTTGGCGAGTCCCAGCCCCCATTGAACTCGATCGGGCCGTCGATTCGCTCCAGTGTGTGCGGAGCGCCGGTCCACCAGTTGTAGTCCGGCCGGTCGACGGCCGAGGCGGCATAGTCCTGTGAATAGTCTTTGCCGTAGTATCGGCCGAGCAGGCCCTGCGTCCTTACCGTGAGTGTGCGGGACGCGCTTCCCCCGTCGCCACGGAGCTGGAAGACGACATCCTGACCATGCACCAGACTGGGCGGCACCGGGAAGGTGAGCCCGGGGCCGCGGCCCGCACCAAGGACGGGACCGGTTGCGGAGCCTTTCCGAACGGTCCATTCCAGGTTCTTGCCGAGCCCCTTGGCGAACACCTGCTTGCCCGGATAGAGTACGGTGCCGGGGGCGGGGTGCATGATGACCGTCGAGACAGCCGGCGCCGGTTCCTTCGCAAGCAGCGCATTCATCAGATATTCCAGTTCGTGAATGGAGGCTTTGGGCAGGCTGTAGACCTGGTTCAGGGCCGGGCTTCGCACCCATCTTGTCCAACCGTCGCTCGCCCGGACCTGGACCGACCCCTGACGGATCTCCGCAAAGAGATCATCGTCAAAAGCCGCGTAGATCACGGCGGCCGGATCCGCGCAGTGATGGTCCCAATTCTTGGCACGCAGCTCATAGGCGCGCCGGACGGGGTGGTGGGCGGGTTTACCGGCCAGCAGGCCGCCGATGCGCATGGCGTGCCCGAGCGAACCCTCGGCGAACTTGATCTCGGTGGGCCAGTTCGCGATGACGTATTTCGCCGCCGCCGTATGGTTCTCGAAGTTGTATCCGCGCCGGTACCCGTCCGAATCCACGGGCCGGTGATAGGGCTCGAGGTAGGGCCCCATGACGTAGAGCCTGGCGACCTTCGCCTGGACCAGCGCCGGCCCGTCGAGCGGGCTGTGCGCGTCCGGCGCGGTTCCGAGCAGTGCCTCCAGATTGTCGAGGAAGCCGGCCGAGATGATCGTCACGCGGCGGTCGGGCTGTGCGGCGAGGACCTGTCTGTACAGTGTGTGCGCTTCGGGCACGCCGGAGTTGGCAGGCAGAGCGTTGGGCAACTCCGTAGCCAGCGCTTGCGTATAGGGGCTGCGGCTTTCCGAGGTGTCGGGCCCCTTGTACACGCCGATCGGGATGTTGGGCCGGCCGTAGAAGGTATTGACGGCATCCAGCGCCCTGGGCGCGTACTCGTTCCTCGTGTTGACCATGCAGGCGAGAATCCGGACGTCGCCGGTGTCCGCCAGGCCGTGCAGCAGGGCAAGCGCGGCGACGTCATCGCAGTCTCCGGTGAAGTCCGATTCATAGATCACGTTCAACCGTGCCGTGCGCCGGCGATTGCCGCCCGCGGGCGGGTTATCGAGAATGTACCCGATATCGACGGTATACATCTGCCGGCCCTTGCCTTCGTGGCTGGCATCCATGCACACGACCCGTCCGTCGCGGCTGAGCCTGCCGTGCAGATCGACCCGGTAAATGCCGCGAGGCGCCGTGTTTCTCAGCTTGGCCAGCGGCACGAACAGTTTTGTCGGTATGTGGTACAGGAACAGGTGCTGGTACCCGTTCGGCAACGGATACGTATTGGCGACGACCCAATCGTCCTCGTGGCCTGGCACAAACGCGCAATCCGTGTCGATATCGACTTCGGCGCTGAGCCGGCCCGCGGCCTGGCCGGTGCCGTCGTCGCGGTGCAGCGTCCACTTGTACCCTTCGAGCAGAAGCCGATCGTCCCGCCACGACGTATGGCTGGGCCGCTGGTAGAAGTAGCGGACATCGGTGCCGTCGGCGCCGACGGACCAGGCGTGGATGTAGGTCGGCTTGGACGAGTTCCTCAGGAACGCGTTGAACCGCGTGCCCGCCCGGTTCCATACCTCGCGGAAGAAGTACAGGTCGGTGTCGCCGGTGTAGCCGCCGGGGAAGGCGATCTGCGCCATTCGCGCCAGGCTGATCAGGAGTTCGTCGGTTCCGGTCTCGAGATCGATCTTCCACACGCCGGTTTCGGCCGGCGCGTGTTGCCCCGCGTACGGATCGGGGATCCCGACGTAGTCGGTGCCCGGATGTTTCATTCTCTGAAAATCCTGGGTCAAGGCATACCGGCCATCGGGCGAAACGTCATAGATGGCGCGGGGCAGTGTCCGGCGCGCGCCGGTTTTGAAGTTGCAGGCGCGGCAGACGAACCGCGTTCCGTCAGCCGAGCGGTCGTTCCAGAGGATTTCATCCGAATTCGGCCGCCACTGCAGGCGGCAGCCTTGTTGCCAGTTCCAGGCGGTGGTCTCGCCGATCCGGGTCCAGCGGTTGCCGTCCTGGAGATCGAAGTAGCCGATCTCTGCCCGATCGGTCGGCTGGACAGGCCGGTCCTGGAAGCGCACCGTCATGCCCAGCGCGTAGCGGCCGCTCGCGTCAAACTGCAGAACCCCATAGAACCAGAACCCGGTATAGGCCGGGTTCGCGGCGGTGCCCGGGTCCGAAATGCGCCTGATCGGCGCATACCGCGCCCCGCGCCCCTCTACCAGTTCGGCCCACGTTCCGTACGTTGTGTAGTGCTCGGTCCCGCGTGTCATGGCCGCTCCCCGCAGCACGGAAACGCTGCTCGCGGTGACGGCTGCGCGACGGCGCATCAGGCCGGCCGGCTCCAGATCCGGGACAGCAACGCGCCTGGAGGGCGAGCGTCCCCGCGAGCCGCGGATCAATCAAGGGACGCCGTGCAGTTCTATCGACGCCTGGGCCGCACCGCCTTTGCCCGGCACGCCGGCCGCGAACTGACTCTGGGCTTCCTCCCCCGACAGCGCGCGCGCGTAGACGGCCACCAGGTAGAGTTCTCCCAGCCAGGGCCGCTCGCCTTGCGGCGCGGTTCCCAGCATCAAGGGCAGGCTCCGGTCCCACGCGGCGAGGTCGCCGCCGGCGCGGAAGAAGTGCGGCTCGAACCGGGTCACTTCTGCCCGGCGCAAGTCGTACTCCGCGGTACCGCCCGTTGCATCGCGCCCGTTCACGTACATATGCACGCCGCCGTTGCTGTCGCGGCCGACAATCACGTGTGTGAGCGCGGCACTCAACGTGCCGTGCGCGGAAATGAACTGCGTGCAGACCGGGTTCGTCGGCACGTGCCCCGGCGCGGAGGTGACGAGCCGCAGCACGAAAGCCGTGCCCCACGGCGCGTAGGCGCTCGAACAGCCCAGCTCGAAGTTCCAGCGCAGGAGCGACGCATCGGAGTTGGCCAGAATGCGGGGATGCGCCCTCGGCGACCATGCAAACGGTTCCCGCGCTTTGAGCCAGAGTTCGATCGACACTTCGTTGACGCGGCTACACGCCGCGGCAATCTTGGCGGCCGGCCCGCGGGAAACGATGGCCGCCGGCCCCGTGAGCGCCAAGCCGCCGCCGGGCAGCCACCGCGCCATGGCGGGGTTCCCGATCGACAGGTCCAGGGGCGTGCCCGCGCCCGACCGATCGCCGATGATCGTACCTGCGCCTTCCTGGAATGTGTAGAGTGCGACCAGCCCGTCCGGCATCGGCGGCATGGCCGCCGGTCCGCTTCCGGGCGACGGCTGCCGCGTGACGGACATCGGCTGCGCGCCGAGCAGGGCGCGCTCGCCCGCGGACAGGAGCACCGACTCGCCGCGCCGCAGATCGCGGACCGTCACGCGCCCGGCCAGCGTCTCGACATGCGTCGAATCCGGCGCCACACGCACCCTGAACCGCGTGCCGCGGACCAGAATCTCCGCGTCGCGCGTGGCGACCATGAAACGGCGGCCCGGCCTCTGCGGCGCGACCTCGGCCAGCAGGGCGCCCTTGGCCAGACGCACATCCGGCGCCGGCGTCCCGGTACGGCCGGCGAGTGTGACCGTTGTGTCGGCGCTCAGAGCCAGTCGAGTCGTGTCCGCATACAGCAACGTCGCCCCCGCGCCGGGCCCGGCGGTCGAAAGCCGGTCGCCGGAATAGACGTTCTGGCCGGCAACCGCCGCCTGCGCGATGCCGCCGCGGTCCAGCGTGACGCGGCCCGTCACGTCGGCGAGCGACGCCAACCCCGGGCGGAGCGGCATGTCCGGCAGCCGCACATATTGCCACTGCAGGACGACGGCGAGCCCAACGGCAAGCAGGACCGTCGCCGCCAGCGCCGTCAGCCGCCAGCCGGCACGGCTCCGCCGAGCCGGCAACGCGGGGCGTGAGACGGCTGGCCCGCCGCGCGGCGGGCGGATACGGCGGGGGATACGGACGGCCGGCTTTTGCGGGTGGCGCTCGGTCTCGACGGCGGCAACGCCCTGCGCCGCCATCGCTTCGGACACCACTTCGCGCAGGAGGACGTGCGCCTTGATCTGGTCGCGGAACTCGCGCCGCAGGCCAGCGTCGCCGGCCACGATCCGATGCAGGCTGGCCAGGGCGGCCGCGTCCGGCTCCCCGTCAAGATACTCGGCCATGAGTGTGTCGAATTCCGCGCTCACCACGAACCGTCCATGTCTGGAATCACGCCCCGGATCTGACGCCGCACGCATTCACGCAGGAAGCTCCGCACGCGCAGCAGCGTCGTGCGCAAAGATTTCAGATTCAGTTTGGCGCGCTCGGCCAGAACCGCACCTTTCAGATTCTCGCCGTACCGCAGAAACATGAGCAGCCGGTGCCTGGGCGAAAGCCTCTCCATACACCGGCGGAATCCCACCTTCTCCTGCTCCCAGGTCTCCTCTTCCGGCTCGTCGATCAGGAGGTCGGCCATGGCGACCAGAGTCTCCTCCGCGACGGCGACCGGCCGCCGCGCCGCGCGGCGCCAGTGATGCAGCACGACGTGCCGCGCGATCCCCTTCGCCCATTTCAGGAAATCGCGGTCCGGCTCGAACGTCGGGAAGCTGTTCACAATCTCGACCACCGTGTCCTGGAACAGGTCCTCGGCGACGTCAAAGTCGCGCACCATGGCCACGATCACGGCCATCAACTGGGCCCGATGCCGGATTATCCTGAAAAACACTTCATTTCGGCCATCTTGCGGGTCTGACACCAAGCGTCCTCCCTCTCATACTTGCCGGCGCAACGGCGACCGTGCACAGAGAAGTGGCAGACAGGCCCGTCCGTGCGGCCGCAAACCGGCTCCAGATTACAGCAGGCCGGAGATGTTCTCAAACACGGAGTTCGGCGTCGGGGCGTGGGCGGGTGGGGGGGCGGAGCTTGCCACGCCGAATGCGTGGAAGCGCGGCCTATCCCGATATACACCCAAACGCGTATGACGACCGGAACGCCGTCCAACGCGCGCGTTGCCCGTAATCCAGCTTGGAGGGCGCGGTTCCGCCCGCGCCGCGCACATCCCAATCATCCGGGTGAAGCGGCCGGCGTGGAAGCCGGCCCTCCGCAAGACACGTCGTCAGTCGGCCAGCCACACGCGTGCGCGGTAGAAGGCGCCGGCGTTCGCGCCGGAATTGGTGTAGGTGAGCATCTCGCCCGTGCCGAGCACGTTGGTGTAGGGCGGGACGGGCGACCAGACGGCGGGTGTCAGCGGGCTGGCCGATTGCTCGAGCGAGTAGTAGCGGGTCAGCCCCGCGTAGGCGGGCCCGGTCGCCGCCACGGTCGGGACCGTCACCACGACCTGGCCGCCGGAAAGCGAGGCGGCCAGATCGAAAAACGCGTCGCCGGCGCCCGGGTCGGTGCCGGCAATGAACTCGGCCAGGTTCCCGAGTCCGTCGCCGTCCGGGTCGCCGTCGACCGAGCACGCCCCGATACTGCCGAACCGGCCGATTTCCCATGCGTCGGCCATCCCGTCCATGTCCCAGTCGGCGGTGAGCGTGGTGCCGGCCACGACATCGAGCCGGGCATCGAAGAACAGATCGCTGCTGTCGTGCCCGACATTGAAGATCTGTGCCGCGAGAATGTTTGTGCCCGGTACCAGCGCCGGGAGCGCCGCGCCGGTCAGGACGTTGGACCACACGCCGAACACGCCGGTCCAATTGGTGGCGAACGCGTCGTACGCGCAGAACGAGCCCGGCACGCCCGCCATGTTGGCGCGCGCCACTTCCGCGCCGTTGATCCACAGCAGCAATCCGTCGTCATACGAGGCGGAAACCGTGATCCGGCTGACGGAGGCGGGATCGTCCACCTGGAACGGGTGGCGCAGGAACACGCAGGCGTAGCGGCCGGTCATGTCGTTCAATTCCGTCCCGTAGCTCAGGTTGCCGTAGCCGAACGGCGCGGGGCCGGCTGCCCAGCCCGAATCGTCGAAACCCGGCTCGCGCCACGCCGTCAGCGGCTCGGATGCCTCGGCCGTGCCCTTTCGGTATTTCCAGCCGGCGCCTTCCGCGACGGCCGTCACGGTCGCGGGTGTCCAGCGCGTGTCCGCCACCAGCGCCAGATCCATGACCAGGTCGCTGCTGGCCGGGCCGCCCTGATGCACCTCGACGGCCAGCACGTTCTCGCCGGGAACGAGCAGGCCGGCGTACGCCGTGATATCCGCGCCCGTGAGCACGTCGCCCTCGTGCCCGGTGCCAAGCGAGGCGTACGCGATCGGGCCGTCCGGCATCGAGCCGCGCGCCACTTCCTGCCCGTTCAGATAGGCGGCGTACCCGTCGTCGTAGCGCACGTCGAGCCGGAGCCGCACGATGTCGGTAAGCGAATCGGCGAGCGTGAAGTGCTTGCGGAAATAGGCGGTCGTGTGCTTGTTCGCCGAAGTCGGGCCGTAGGAAATGGGTGTGACGATGTACGGCTCGCCGTAGCCCAGAATCGACGGGCCTTCGGCCCAGCCGGAGTCGTCATAGGCGGCCGCACGCCAGGCGGACCCGAGATCCGTGCCGGTATCCTCGTATTTCCACACCACACCCGCGGCGACGAGCGACGAGGGAACCGTCCGATCGGCATGCTTGCCCTTGAGGATGACGGCGTCGAGCACGGTTGCGCCGTCTTCGGTGTAGGTGAAGGCGGCCCCCTCGTGCGTGACGGGGTCGACGTCCACCACGGTGAAGTTGTGGTTCGATAGAATCAGCGATTCCGGCGGTACGGGCGAGTCGATAAGCTCGGCATGAAAGCTCGCTCCGGACACATTGCAGATGTGCGGGACCGCGCGCGTGAGGCGCGGGTCGTAGCGCGTGTCGATCATGCGCCGGATGTACAGATGTTCATGACCCAGGAAGTGGGCCGTGGCGCGGAGGTCGGACAACGCCTGCAGAAAGGCGTCCCGCTCGCCCGGATGCTGATCGAGACAATCCTTCAGGTACGGGCCGTGGGAGACCGTAATGGGATAGGCGACGCCGTGCGAGAAGACGATGTCGAACGGGGCGGGCGAGTTGCTGCCGCCAACCGATTCGAGCCACTGCCGCTGCTCGAACCCGACTTTGAACGTGTAGCCGTCCGCCAATTGCCACAGGCCGCCCTGCGTGAACGCATCCAGCGCGATCAGCCGCACGTCGCCGACATCGACGTAGTAGACCAGTTCCTCCCAGCCGGCCGGCCCGTTGGTGGGGAATGTGAACGCGTCCGCCCACTTGCGGTACCATTCGGGGTCCTGGCTCGCTTCGTGGTTGCCGATCGCGTTGTAATAGGGGATGCCCGCTTCGACCAGGCGCGCCATGCAGTTGGTGAACTGCAGGTAGCCGCCGTCGATGTTGTCCGGCTCGCGGATCGAATCGCCGGCCACGGTTACGGCCGCGGGCTTGGGGTCCAACGCCAGGATGCCGTCGATGATCCGGTTGAGCACCTCCGTCTTGACGTAGATCTCCGGGGTGGAGCTCGACCCGCGCGTGTCGGCGATCGCCACGATGCGCGTGCCGCGGCCGGGCGTGAGGCTGTTGTAGAGGCCGTTCGTCTCGCCGCGGGCGGCGCCGTCGAGGAAGGCGCGCGCGCGCAGTTCCGTGACGCCGGCCGGCAGCGCGAAGGGCGCGTCGTAGCGGGCCGCCGACAAGTCCGGCACGCGGCCGTTGGTGGTGTAATAGATGCTCGCACCGCTGGTCGATGCCGTGAGCGTGATGGTCACGGGCGCCGTATAGGGGCCGCCCTCCGGCGTGACCGCCACCGTAGGCGCTTCCGCCCCTCTGAGCACCGGCGAGCTGAGGCAGACGGAGGCAACAAGGCACAGCAGGACGCGCTTCTGTGTTCCTTGCGCTGGTCGGTTAGATCTCATGTCTTCGTTCCGCCGAAGACCTGCCCGGAGAAGCGGCCGGGGTGGAACCCGGCCCTCCGAGAACGTGACATCTTGGGCTGTTGGAGGGCGCGGCCTGCCTCGCCGAAGCTTCCGAGCGAAGGCGGGTTCCACCCGCGCCGAAGTCTTTCAGGGCCATCATCTTGGGTTATCCACTCATTCTTTCCGCGGTGCTCAGGACAGATCCCTATTCCGCCGCCAGCCACACGCGCCCCCGAAACAGGGCCGGCTGCGTCGAGGACGGGACCGTGTACGTCACCGTCTGGCCGGCGCCGGGAATGTCCGTGTAGCCTTCGATCGGACTCCACGCCGGATCCGGCGGGATCTGCCGTTCCAGCGCGTAGCGCCGCGTTAGCCCCTCGTAGCCCGTCCCTGTCGCCTCGACGGTCGGGAACGAGACCACCAACTGGCTGCCCGATCGCGTGAGAGCCACCGCGAAATACTCGCTCTGTCCGGTCGGATCCGTGCCGGCCACGTATTCCTTCCAGTTCTCCACTCCGTCGCCGTCGGCGTCGTCTTCGGCGCCGCCGTCGGAGGCGCTGCTGCTGCCGAAATAGGCCGTCTCCCAACCGTCGGACATGCCGTCGGTGTCGGTGTCGTCCGGCGGGCGTGCTTGCGCCTCGCACACGCGCAGCATCAGCGCGTTCACGTAGGCCGTCTTGCCGTTGCCCCGCGCGCTGAGCGTGAAGGTGCCGTCCCGGCCCGGCAGGACGTTGACGAAGCGCGCCACATAGCCGTTCGCCGTGTTCTCCCCGTTGCAGATCGTCACCGTCCTGTCGCCGGGCCCGGAAAAGCCGGCGCCTGCCGAGCTGGCATTCTCGAACGCGTCCACATCCGAAATTGTGGTGGTCACGAGCCGGTCAAGATAGCCGCCCGCCCGGTTGCCGAACAGCACCACGTCGTAGACGCGGCCCGGGTCCAGCCCGGAGAAGGCGAACGTGATCGGGTCCAGCGTCGAACTGATGAACCCGTTGCAATCCAGCTTGCCGTTGAAGACCGCGTGCGCGTCGGTGCCGGCGGCCGGGTTGGACTCGGCCCAATGCGAAACGGCGCCGGGCGATGCGATCGTGAGTGTGATGCCGATTGGCTGCCCGCTCGCAAAGTCCACCAGCGGCGCGGCGCCGGCGGGCGCGGTCGTGATGTTCGCGTCGGGTTGGCCGGCCAGCCAGCCGAGATCGTGATACGCGGTCCATTCGCGCGGGGCGGTGTCCGGCGGGGTGTCGACCGATGCCGTCTCGCTCAGCGCCGAGCGGCCGGCCGCGTTATGGGCCGAGACCCGATAACGGTACCCGGTGCCGGGCGTCAGCCCGGCATCGGTGCAGGCCGTTGTGTTGGCCGGCGGCCCGGCGGCGGGGACCCATTCGGCCGAGCCGCTGACCCGGCGTTCCACGCTGAACCCGTCCTCGTTGTCGCTGTTGTCGGCCCAGGTGAGCGCCACCTCGGTCGGCGAGACGGCCGTCGCCGCCAGCGCACTCGGCGCGGCCGGCGGTTGCAGGTCCGCCGCCGTTGTCGCGTCGGCGATCGCCGAGTAGGCGGACTCGCCGCTGGCGTTGTAGGCCTTCACTTTGTAATAGAACTTCGTCTGTGCCGGCAGCCCGGTATCGGCGCAGGCCGTCGCGTCGGCGGCGGGCGAGGCGAGGCGTACCCAGTCCGTGGCGCCGCTCTGGCGGCGGTCGAGCCGGAACCCGTCCTCGTTGGCGCTGGCGTCCGTCCAGCTCAGCGCGATCCGGCTCGCCGAGGCGGCGGTGGCGGCCAGCCCCGTCGGCGCCGCCGGCGGGGCGGGGGTGGTCACAGAGGCCACTTCCGAGTAGGCCGACTCGCCGGCCGCGTTGTAGGCCTTGACCTGGTAGCGATAGGCGGTGCCGGGCTGCGCGGCCGTGTCGGTATAGGAGGGAACATTTGCAGCAACTGTCGCCAACGCAGCCCAGCTCCCGCCGCTGACCCGTCGCTCGATCCTGAACCCCTCTTCGTCCGCACTGTTGTCCGTCCACTGCAGGGCGACCTGCGTGGCGGACAACGCCGTGGCCGTCAGCCCGCCCGGCGCGGCCGGCGGCTGAAGATCCTGCTGCGTGGTTGCGCTGGCCACGGCCGATTCAGCGGAGTCACCGGCCGCGTTGTACGCCTTGATCTTGTAGTAGAAGGTCGTCGCGTCGGGCAGGCCGGCGTCGGCATGGCTCGTCGCATTGGCCGCGAGCGTCGCGATCCGGACCCATTCGTCCAGGCCGGACTGGCGCCGATCGATCTTGAACCCGTCCTCGTTGGCGCTGTTGTCGAGCCACTTCACATCGATCCGGCTCGCCGACACGGCCGCCGCCGTCGGGTTGCCCGGTGCGGCCGGCGGCTGCAGCGCCTGCGGGGTGGTCGCGCTGGCCACGGCCGACTCGGCGGAGTTGCCGGCCGTGTTGTACGCTTTGACCTTGTAGTAGAACGTCGTCCCGTCCGGCAGGCCCGAGTCGGTATGGCTCGTCGCATTGGCGGCCAGCGTGGCGATGCGGACCCAGGTGTCGGTGCCCGTCTGGCGGCGGTCGAGCTTGAAACCCGTCTCGTCGCCGCTGTTGTCGAGCCAGGCCAGCCGGATCTGGCTGGAAGACTGCGCCGAGGCCGTCAGGCCGCTCGGCGCGGCGGGCAGCCCGGCCGGCGTATCGGCATAGGCGACATCGGAATACGGCGAATCGCCGCTCGCGTTGTAGGCGCGTACCTGGTAGCGGTAGGACGTGCCGGCGGCGACCGTCGTGTCGGCATAGGTCTTGACGTTCGCGCCGACCGTCGCGAGCTGGGCCCAATCCCCGCCGCTGAGCCGCCGCTCGATCTTGAAACCGGTCTCGTTGTTGCTGTTGTCCGTCCAGGCCAGATCGACTCTGGAGAAGGACGCGGCGGTCGCGGTCAACCCGCTCGGCGCGGCCGGCGTGTTGACGGGCGTCGTGGCGCCGGCCGTGTTGGAGTAGGCCGAATCGCCCGCGGCATTCGACGCGCGGACCCGGAACTCGTAACTCTGGCCCGCCGACAGCCCGGAGTCGGTGTAGGCCGTCGTGTTCGCGCCCGGCTGCGCGATCTGCGCCCAGCTCCCGCCCGCGGGCCGGCGCTCGAGCTTGAAGCCGGTCTCGTTGCCGCTGTTGTCCGTCCAGGTCAGCCGGATCTGGCTGGAGGACTGCGCCGAGGCCGCCAGGCCGCTCGGCGCGGCGGGCGGGGTGGGCACGCTGCCGGTGACGGTGAACGTCGCGCCGGCCAGCGCGCTCCAGGTGCTGCCGTTCTTCTGGCGGGCCTTGACCGTGCTCGTCGCGTTCAGGGTGAGCACGACGCTGCTCGCCTGCGACTCAGTCCCCGCCACGATGCCGCCGCCCGACGCCCTGGGGTCCTGCCCGTCGGTGCGGTAGTAAACCGTGCCGGCACTGCGGCTGAGCGTCAGCTTGAACCCGGCCGCGACCGTGCCGCCGTACCGGCTGTAGCCGGGCGGGTTCAGGCTGGGGTACAGGCCCTTGGCCCGGAACTGGCTCACGACTGACGCGCTGCGGTTGTGCAGGAACGTGTTCAGGATCCGGTTGCGTTCCGGAATCCATTCGTCGTCGCGCGTGCGCGGATGGTAGTTGTCCCAGTTCCCGCCGCCTGTCTTGCTCCAGTAGTTCTGCCACAACGTCTGGAATGCGCCGGTCATGTGCTTGAGCCGCGCGCCGCCCCAGCGCGCGGTTTCCGGCACGATCGCGCGGTCGACCTGCTGCGCCAGCGCCGAATACCGCGCCTTGGCCTCCGCCTGCGAGAGCGCGCCGCCGTTGTAGAAATGCCTGTAGATCCGGTCGGCGAACAGCGCCTTGTAGTCCGCATTCGCCAGGCATTTCTGATGAAATGCCCACGGGCCCGGCCCGCCCGTCTTGTCCGGGCTGGCCTTCGAGTCGATTTCCATGCTGTGCTCGATGTCCCAGACAATGAACTGGAAGTTGATGCTGCTGCCGGACCGGTTCCGGCTCTGGCGGCAGACCCGGATGTTGTTGAAGGTCCAGTGCGGATCGAAGTAGTAGTCCCAGTCCAGATGCGGCTCGTACACGCAGACCAGGAAATAGTCGATCATCTGGGTGACGTCGATGTACTGCTTGAGCTGGTCGTAGTTCGCCGAATTGGCCAGGCCTTTGTCCCGGATCGTGACCGCCTGCGCGAACGCGGAGGCCGAGCCTTCCTTGGCCGAGTAGTAGGGCGACTCGCGGAACAGGCCGACGATGATGTCGTAATCGGCCGGCGCGCCGCCGTAATGATCGGCCAGCCAGTCCTGATCGACGCGCTCGTGCAGGTTGTACAGGCCCCAGTACATGCCGTTCAGGTACACATGCGCGAACCGCCCGTGCGGGGCGAGCCAGCCCATGTCGCGCTGCGTCTCGCGGCCCCACTCGTCGCGCAGGAGCTGGCCGCGCTCCGGCGCAAAGCCGAGATTGTCGTTGCCTGCCGCGCGCACCTGGAATGCGCGGAAACTGCTCTCGCCGGAGCCGGGAAACAGATCGTAGTTCAGGCGGCTCGCCCCGTATTCCGAGCGGAGCCGGACCTTGAAGTTCTTCTTGGTCGCGCCGCGGAACCCAGACCCGCCGATCCGGACGCCGCCGTCGATCTGAAAGCCCGTCGCCCCGCTCGGATGGATCAGTTCGACCGACATATCGCGCTCCGAGACGTCGCCGGCTTCCAGCGCGTTCATGTAGATGCCGTGGCTGGCGCCGAACAGCGAGTCGTAGGGGGACACGATCGAGAGGGTAGGCAGCGCCTTCAGGTCGCTCTTCATCGTGCTCTTGTACCGGGAGTCGTTGACGACCCGCGAATCCATGTCGTAGTCGGCCGGGCAGGGGACCCCGCTGCGGTCAAAACCCCATTGGGTCGGAAAGCCGGCCGGCTTCGTCTGCGTGAGCACGTCGTTCAGAAAGATGTACGTCTGCGTAAGGGCCGCGGAAGTCGTCATGCCGGACTTGCAGGCCACCGCCCGCAGGCAGGTCGTCTTGGCGATCGTTACCCATCCCCCGTTGGCCAGCACCGTGCCCGCCGAACCGGTCGGCTTGCTGCCGTCGGTCGTGTAGCGGATCGTCGCGCCCGCGGTCGCCGACGAGATCTGAACGGTGAACGAGGCGTCGTAGAACCCATGCTTCTTGCTGAACGTCGGCTTCGATACGGTGGCCGCCTCGGCGGAAATGGCGAAAACAAGCAGAAAAACGGTCAAAACGGCCAAAATGTGCCCGGACTTCTGCATCGGCCTACCTCCCTTTGGCTTAACAACATGCGCCGGATTACGCTCTATTCGGCTGGGGCCCCGAAACGTGCACAAGACTCCACGCAATAGGGGCATCTTGTGTTCGCGGATCCCCGGCCGTGCTCACTCATTCTCTTCCGGCGCGCCCGAATCGTTACATCTGAAATGACCGGGTTCGGGGTGACCAACCCGCGGAACCGCCTTCTTTCACCAGGGTTAGACTCGGGGACGGCTCCGGATCTTGGATGAAAATTGCGGATAGGGGGGTAGTCGCGGTCGACGGCGTCCGGCGCGGGAGCGCCCGGGAACTCGCCAAGTCCAGGGCAGAGACCGAACGAAAGGGCGAGCGATGCCGAGAATCGCGCATTCGAAGGACACGCCGCACTCATGCCGCGGGAACAGCATATTCGGACATCCAACTGGTCCCGAATTCAGAAGGACCTGTGTTTCCAGACCTTTCCGCCTGTTGGTCTGTTATACGCACGTGCGCCTAATCGGCTAATACCCCCGAAATGCCAGCCTCTGTCTTCAAATATGACGGTGCTCGTCACAAATGGAACCCCCGGTTAGGCGAACATAGACCTAACCGGCTAATTGACATGCCTGGCAAGTCCCCAGAAATCCGAAAGAGACCGAAATCGCCCT
The DNA here is from genome assembly GCA_016929905.1 of Kiritimatiellia bacterium. GTDB lineage: Bacteria > Verrucomicrobiota > Kiritimatiellia > JAFGHX01 > JAFGHX01 > JAFGHX01. Next base: position 215 of record JAFGHX010000368.1, on the reverse strand, counting down.
TTCTTCATCAGTTTGCAGCCTCTTCGGCTTGTGTTTCTCGTGTCTGCGACTTATCATGATTCTGTCTGTCCAAGCGATTGAGGCGGAAAGCCCGGCCTCAACCCCAAATTGCGAATGTTCGTATATAGGACGTTCGGCCCGGAAAGATGGATCCGGAAATCGTCAACCGTAATCGTCGCGCGTGGTCGTCGACCGAATCTGTAGCGCTCGATTGT
>JAFGHX010000367.1 GCA_016929905.1 Kiritimatiellia bacterium | reverse complement strand
GGCGCCGGGATAGCGGTTGGTGAACACCGCCTCGTTGGCGGCCAGCAGCGCGAAGGCGCCGGGCTCGAGTTCGACGGCGGGCGGGAAGCTGTACCGCACGCCCTTGAGCGTCATATCGGACAGCCCGCGCGTGGAGGTGCCGGTGTTCTTGATCTCGACGAACTCGAAGTCGCGCCCGCCGAGCGGGTTGTACAGGATTTCCGTGATCCGGATGCGGCTGTAATGCGCCGTGAAGTTGTAGGTCGCCTCGTGCACCGCGCTCCAGGTCGTGGCGCTCTTGTACACGCGCGCCTTCACGTGCGTCGTCTTCGAGAGGGTGACCGGCCCGGTGTACCCGGTCGCCGAGCCGGAGACCTGACCGCGCGAGCCGCCGCCGAACACGCGTGGGTCCGACCCGTCCAGCGTGTAGTAGACTTGGCCCGATCCGTTTGCATTCGACATCGTCAGCCGGAATCCGCTCGCGATCGCGCCGCCGTGCGGCTGGAACGCGGGCGGCGTCAGCGTGGGGTACAAGCCCTGCGCGCGCAGTTGGCCCAACACGATATCCGTGCGGTACGGGAACCAGTCGGCGAGCAGGTGGTTCTTCATCGGCAGCCAATCGTCGTCACGCGTGAGGGGATCCGTGGTGTGGCTCGGATGGCCGTCACCCCAGCGCGCGGACTCGCCGACGATGGCCCGGTCGATCTCGTCGCACACCCGGGCGTAGCGCGTGGTGCAGGCGGCGGGCGTCAGCGCCCCGCCGTTGTAGAAGGAGCGGTACACGTGGTCGCCGAACTGCGTCACATAGTCCACATTGTTCTTCAGATACTTGTGCAGGTTGCCGGTGCTGCCGGTCATCGCGATGTTCGTGTTCAGGCCGCAACCCGGATACATCTCCATCGTCACCTCGTAGTCCCAGATGAAGAACTGCCACTGCGGATCGCCGGGCTGCCGGTTGCGGCTCTTGCGGCCCGCCCGCCAGTTGTTGCCGGCGACGGAGCGGGTGGGGCTGGACCAGTCCATGTTGGGCCCCCAGATCTGAATGATGTTGTAGTCGATGAACCGTGGGATATCCAGGTGCTCGAACATGGCCTGGTAGTTGGCGTCCGCCGCCAGATTGTTGTTCGCGGCGAAACTGAGCATCGCATTCCAGGCGGTCAGGTCGCCGCCGACGACCTGGTAGCCCTGCTTGATCACGTCGTAGTCGTCCGCCTCGCCCCCGAAATGCCCCGCCATGTACGTCTCGCTGGGCTTCTCGCAGGGATTGTACAGGCCGCGGTAGAAGCCGTTGATATAGAGGTGCACCCGCGTGCCGCGCACCCCCACATAGCCCATCGCCTCCTGGGTCCGGCGCCCGAACTCGTCCCGGGCGTACTGCGCCCGCCAGACGACCTCCGGCTCGATCCACGCGTTCCAGCAGTCGTTCCCCTCGGGACGCAGCCGCAGGTTGTCGAAGGCCGTCAGCTCGTAGTCCTCGCCGAAGAGCGGATAGTCCAGCTTGCCCGGCCCGTACACCGGCTTGAAGAAGACGTTGTACTGGGGCTTGCCCTTCCAGCCGTTCGTGACGGAGTCGCTCCAACCGCCGTAGCGCAACCCGCAGTTGACCGCAAAGCCCTCACGCCCGGCCTCGGCATGCAGCAGCTCGAGCGAGATGGGAAACTCCTGCGTCTGCAGGAAATAGGCGTCCGACTGCACCTCGGCGGGGTTGCCGGCGATGCACAGGGAGGGAATCACGCGAAGGTCGTCGGCGATCGTGCCCGCGTAGCGGGGATCGTTCACGACGTCGGGGTCCATCTCGGCCTGCTGCAACACGCCCGCCAGAAACAGGTAGGTATGCGTATCGACATTCGTGGGCTCGTATCCGCTCTTGAACGCCGCGGCGCGGACGCACGTCGTGCTCGCGATTGAAAGGACCAGGTTCGTGTACGGGGCCGGCGCGGGCGTGCTGGAAGCCGTCACCCGCGCACCGTTGGTCGTGTACCGGATCGTCGCGCCCGGCGTCGCCGTCGAAACGGTCAGGCTGAACGGCGCGTTGTGGAACCCGCGGTCCGTGCTGAACGTCGTGTCCGCCACACGCCGGAACGTGCTCAGTTCCAGGTCGAACCGGCAGTCGCCGCTGCCGAGCGAGTTGTTGAATACCTGGACGGCCATGACATTGTCGCCGGTCTCGAGAAGATCGCCGAGGTCCGCGAGCTCGTTGGTCAGGTAGATGCCGGTCGCCCCGATATACCCGGCGGCCAGCGAGTTGTACAGCGGGTCGCCGTCCGGTTCGCCTTTGTCCCAGACCCGCTCGCCGTTGAGCCAGAGGATGAATCCGTCGTCATAGTCCACGCTGGCGCGCAGGCGCATGTCCGGGTCCAGGCCGGAAACCGAAAAGGTACGGCGCAGGAAGAAGCTGGAGTAGGAGTTCTGCATGTCGGCCAATGTCGTGTTGAGGCCCGAGCCGCCGTAGCCGAGCGGCGCCCGGCCGTGCGACCACGCGGAATCGTCGAAATCCGCTTCGCGCCATGCGCGCCGGGGCTCGGACGCTTCGGCGGTGCCTTTGACGTATTGCCACGTCGTGCCGCGCCCCACGAGCGTTTCGCCCAAGGACCCGTTGCACAGGACCTGCACGAGGAGAATGGCCGCAGCCGCACAGCGATGTTCACTTCTCATCCCATTCCCTCCTTCGATTCAACGATCCGGCGCCTGCCGGTTCAGGCAAGGCCGCGTTTCGGCCTCTGACCCCCGACGCCCCGTCGCCGCGCCCGCCCGTCCCGGGCGGGTGCGCTCAGGGCAGGCTGACCGCGGATGACCGTTCCCGGATCCTCGGCAGCCCTGCTTCGTAGTGCTTTCTGATTTCATCCGGGGCCAGCGCCCGGCTGTAGATCGCCACCAGATGATACTCGCCCAGCCAGAATCGCTCGGTCTCCGGCATAGGGTTATCGAACTCATTGGCCAATGCCAAGCGGGCCCCCGTGTCCCAGCTGCTGAAATCGCCGGCCACGTGAGTCTGCGGCTCGTCGGAGAACTCGTAGACGCGGCCCGGCGCCAACAGGAGCCGGCCTCGGTTGGCATCGCGTCCGTCGAGGTAGAGACGGACCGCACCCGACGCATCGCGCGCGAACACCACATGCGTCAACTCCGTGCGTACGGAATGCGAGGGCGCGACGATCTGAGCCGAGAGCCTGTTCCAGACCGTCGAGCGCAGACGGACCAGGTACCCCTCACGCCACGGACCAGCCCTCGCCCACCCTTCAGTCCCCAGCATAACGTTCCACTTGGTGAAGTCTGTTGAAAGCGTCACGATTCGTGCCGGGCCGCCCTGCAGACTGCGATAGGGCTTGATCCAGGCCTCAATGGCGACCTCGCCGGTCGCGCGGCACGCGTCGACGATCTTGCTGGCCGGCTGCGCCGACGCAAGCATCGTCGGCGCGTTCACGGCCAGCCCGCCGCCGGGCAACCACCGGACCCGATCCGGGTCGCGGATTTCCAGGTCCAGCGCCGCACCCACACCGGACAGGTCTCGGACAATACGGCCGCCCCGCTCCTCAAAGGTGTAGAGCGCCTGTAACCCCCTATCGACCCAGGCGGCGGCCCACGCCGATTGGCGCCCGAACGCCGGGCCCGCGGGGCTTGCGGGGCTCGCGGATACAACGAGTGTGCGCCCGATCGTCGCACGCTGCCCCGCGCTCAACGCGACCGCCTGCCCGCTCGCCCTGCTCATCGCGTGCACCTGCCCTTGGGCGACATCCACCCGCGTGAAGTCCGGATGCACCGACACCGTGAAACGCGTCCCGACAACCCGCACTTCCGCATGCGGGGTGGTCAGAACCATCGGCCGATCCGGCGGCTGGCGAACCACCTCGGCCAGGACCTCGCCGCGCTGGACCCGCGCCCGCTTCGAGGCGGCTGCGTCAGCCTGGTCGAAGACCATCGACGTCTCGGCCCGCAATTCGAGTGCCGTGGAATCTGCGTACACCAGCACGACGCGGCTGTCCCGCCCGCCCGTGATGACCGTGTCCGAACCGAGCACAAGGGAATCCTCACGGATCGGCAACCGGGAATCCCCGCGCTGCAGATAGACTTCACCCGCCGCCCGGCGAACGGTGAGGATGCCCGCCGGCTCCAGCGTCACGCGCTTGAACAGCGTGCCGATCACCGCACCCAGCGCCACCAGCACGGCGGCGGCGATGCCGGTGATCCGCCACGTCCACGGGCGCGAAACCGGCAGCCGGCGCACCTCGCGCCGCCGCCGCGGCGTGACCGGCTCGGGCATGCGCCCTTTCGTTTCCACCGCGATATCGAAGAACATCGCCTCTTCCACCAGCGCTTCACCCAGATACGCGAGCGCTTCCCGCGACCCGCGTGCGCTCTCGAGAAAAGCACCCGCTTCCTCCGGGCTCATACCGCCCGCGAGATAACGCTCGATCGCACTGAGCATCCGTGCATTCACGACAACGACTCCCCGGCACGCAGCCGGCTCTCCACGCAACCACGCAGAACCTGCCGAACACGGGATAGCAGCGAGTAGAACGCGTTCAACGACATGCGCAGCCGCCGCGCCACTTCCTCGCACGACAAACGCTCTTCGTAACGCAGCGTCATCGCCTGCACGGCACGCCGCTCCAGCTTCCGCATGCAATGCCGCAACGCGTCGTACTTCTCCGACAGCGTCTCCTGCCGGCCCTCATCCGCCGCCTGCAGCGCCTCCTCCAGAATCTCCGCCTCCACCACCACGTACCGGTTGCGACGCGGCTCCACCGACTTCAGAAACTCGTAGCGGGCAATGCGCAAGGCCCAGGCAATGAACGTCGTGCCCGGCTCGTAATCCTGCCACTTGCGACCGATGATCAGGTAGGTGCTCTGAAAAATGTCCTCCGCCTTCTCCGGGTTCTTCGCCAAGCCCACGATATAACCCCAGATCCGCGCCCGGTTCTCCAGCGCCAGCCGCATCACCTCGGTCTGCCGCTGCAGGTCTTTGTCGCTCAGATCAGCCATGGAACACCCTTTCTACAGGGAATACCCCGGGATCAACGGAATCCTTGCAGGAAAATGGCGCTTTTCTGCATACGCCCAATGCACGTTCGGCGTGCACAATATATAGTGGATTGGCGGAAATGCAAGAGTTGGGGGGGAGACTGAGCCGTGCCAGGGTCGACAGGTGAGCTCACGGGCCGCCTCCCGGCATCAGCCACGTTCGTCCTTCACAGATTCACGACACCACGACAGTCGGGATAGGCGGAGCAGCCCCAGAACTGGTTACCGGCGTTCTTACCGGTCTTGGCCGTGCGCAGAACCATCGGCCTGCCACAGGCGGGACAATCGGGGATTTGATCGGTCGGATCGGACCGATCGGGCTGATCTGTCGAATCGGTTTTGAAAGTCTTCCTGCGGTTGCGCTCTGCCAGACGAGCGGCGGCCAGTTGTTCGCTATAGCCGCCTTCTTCCACAAACTTCTTCTCGAGCGCCTCAATCTGCTGGTCCAGCAGATAGTTGGCCTGGTGGATCAAGCAGATCACGGCGTTGGCACGTACGGCTGGGTCGGCGTGATCCAGCCACGGGGCGTAGAGGGCCCACCGTTCTTGATCGGTCAGATCGGTCAGATCAGACTGATCCGACCGATCCTGCTTGAATTTCTGCGGTACGCGCCTCACCGCGAGTGCTTCAGGTGAGTCCGGTTCCCACTGGGTCAAGTGGCGATGGCGCAGGTAATCCTCGAAGTCTAAAAGAAGTTCTTCAAGGCTGAAACGGGCCGCATTGACCAGCCGTAGCTCGGTCTGCGATGAAGTAGCGGCGGCCCGACTGCCTTCAGCGATGTTCTGGCGCCCCGAGCGGCCGCCCTGTACCATCTGGTCAACCGTGCGGGAACGCGGGTCGAGGAATTTCTCACAAAACCAGTAAGTAGCGTCGTAAATGATCGTCGCGGTCTGAAAGCTGCACGACTTGCGGTACCCGCCGCTAGGCCGTAGCTTGGCCATCGGTCTGCTCCTCTCGCTCGCTGCCGGACGACCCCGAATGTAGCAGCGACCCGGAGGCGAAGCCAGTCGGAATTGGCAGGAAGAACAAGACCTACTGGACGCGTGTCTGTTGGCCCCCCCGTGAAGGCTGGGCGCTCCTGATCCGTCTGATCGGTCAGATCCGACCGATCCTGCCCGGCGTTGGCATTCTCACGGCCCCTCCAACCAGACCCGAACCCGATAGAACACCGGCGTTCCGCCAGGCGCGCCGGTCGGCGTGCAGGTCACCGTCTGCCCGTCGCCGAGAATCCTGGTGTAGCCGGCGACAGCCAGCCACGTGTTCTGGTCGGCCCCTATCCGCTCCTCCAGCGCGTAGTACCGACTCATGCCCGTGTAGCCTGCGCCGGAGGCTGCGATGGTGAGGAAGGAGACGTCGATGCCCGAACCGGACAACGTGACGTTCACCCCGAGCCACTGCGTATCCTGCAGCGGATCCGTGCCGGCAATGTACTCGTCCCTGTTGGACGCGCCGTCGCCGTCCGTGTCGGCTTCCGGGTCCTGCCCGGTCCCGCCGAGCGCGGCGTTTTCCCAGTCGTCCGGCAGCGCGTCCCGGTCCGCATCCTCGCCCACGGGCAACATGTCGAGCGCGACCGATATCTGGCAGTCAAAGGTGAGATCGCTGCTCGCAAGCTCACGGTTGAAAACTTGCACGGCGAGCATGTTGGCGCCCGGCAGCAGAGCGGGCAGCGCGCTGCCGTTCAGTGTCGCCGTCCACGCGGTACCGTCGCCCACGGCGGCCGACGCCAGGTCGTAACAGGAGACAGCCGCCCCCTTGGCGCCCGCCACGTTCACGCGCGCGATCTCCTCGCCGTTCACCCACATCACGAACCCGTCGTCATAGAGCGCCGAGAGGTCCATTCCGTTCACGCGCGCAGGATCCTCGACCACGAACACACGGCGCAGGAACAGGCAGGAGTAGCTCGTCTTCATATCGTTCAGCGTCGTCCCGTACGGGCCGTCGCCGTAGCCGAACGGAGCGGATCCCGACGGCCACCCGGAATCGTCGAAGGATGCCAGCCGCCAGGCAGCGGCGGGCGCGGACGCCTCGACCGTGCCCTTCGCGTACCGCCACGCGCCGCCGGTCGGAACGATCGGAGTTTCGTCCTCCGGCGTTTGCAGGCTGACCGTCGGCGTGAACGCCGAAGCGCCGGCGGCGTTGAGCGCACGAACCCGGTAGTAGTAGGCGGTCGCCGGGTGAAGGCCCGAATCCGGCAGAGCCGTTGCGTTGGCCGCCAGCGTGGCGATCCGCGTCCACGTCCCGTCCTCGCCGGTCAGGCTGCGGTATACCCGGTATTCGTCCTCGTTGTCCGCATTGTCGGTCCAGGTCAGCTGCACTTCCGTTGAGGAGACGGCCGCGGCCGTGAAACCCGTCGGCGCCGCCGGCACCGTCGGCGCCGGCTCGTCGGTCGTCGCGCCCGCCACGCCGGAATACGCCGAATTGCCCGCCGCATTGCACGCCTTCACCTGGTAGTAGTACCGGGTGCCGGCGGATAGACCGGAGTCTGCATATGTCGTCGTATTTGCCGCCGGTTCCGCCACCCGCGTCCAGTCGGTCCCGTTCAGACTCCGGTCTATCTTGAAGGAGGTCTCATCGCTGCTGTTGTCCGCCCACGTCAGCCCGATCTTCGTCGTCGATTGCGCCGTCGCCGCCAGGCCGCTCGGCGCCGCGGGCGGGGTCGGCACACTGCCGGTGACGGTGAACGTGGCCCGCGCGAGCGCGCTCCACGTGCTGCCGTTCCTCAGCCGCGCCATCACCGTCGTGGTGCTGTTGAGCGTGAGCACGGCACTCGTCGTGCTCGAATCGGTCCCGGCCTGAACCCCGCCGCCCGATACGCGCGGGTCCGTGCCGTCCGTACGGTAAAAGATCGTGCCCGTGCTGCTGCGGCTGATCGTCAGCTTGAAGCCCGCCGCCACCGTGCCGCCGTGCTGCTGATACGTGGGCGGGTTCTGGGCGGGGTAGATCGGGTACCCGTGCAGGGTCTTGCTCCTGCACACGGTGATCAGTTTGTCCGGCTTGCCCGCAAGGGTATTCTTCACCGCGTCGCACGCGCTGGTCCAGTGCGCGTGGCGCGTGTAGAGCGGCAGCGCTGAATCGATATGATCCTTGCGGCAATCCCCCCACCGCGCCGACTCGCCGACGATCGCCTGCTCGATGTAGTTGCGCAGCGCGGTCCAGCGCGACAGCGCCTTGTTCCCGGACAGCGCGCCGCCGTTCGCCGAATGCTTGTACAGGCGGTCCGCCACGAGCATCCGGAAGTCCGGGTTCTTCCACAGATAGTAGAACGGGCGCGCCAGGTCCTTCTGCCCCGTCAGCTGCAGAAAGCCGGGGTGCACCATCGGGTCCGCTTTGAACGACAACTCCGCGTCCCACGTATAGTAGCGGACCGGGCCCGCGGGGCTGTTTCGATTACCGAGATAGAAGTTGTTCTGATACGAACCGGTGTCGTCCACCCAGTCGTTCACCGCACCGTACCAGCCCAGGATCACGTAGTCCGCGTAGTTCTGAACGTCCAGGTACGTGCAAGTCGAGCTGTAGACGCTCGCGTTGCTCTGGTCTTTCACCACCTGCGTGTCACGATAGGTCATGTACCGGCTGCTGCTGCCCGAAACGTCGCCCGCATGGTTCCGGGCGTACCAGTCGCCCTTCGCCCCGCCGAAATAACCGGCCGCCCAGCGCGCGTCCGGCCGCTCGACCGGGTTGTAGACGCCCCAGTACAGCCCGTTGATGTACAGATGCATGAACGTTCCGCGCGCACCGTAGCCGGCCATCGCAATCTGACTGTCGCGCATGAACTGGTCCTTGATGTAGGTCGTGGCCGCCTGGTCCGCCTTGGTCATGCCGCCCCAGTCCTCGTTCATGCCCGCGCGCAGAAAGAGCTTGCCGAACGTGTTGAGCGCCGAACCCGAATTCTGCGGCGCATCCTGAAAGAAATCGTAGTTCAGCGTCGCCGGCCCGCCGTAGTTGGTCTTGAACAACAGCCGCAGGCTGCGCTTCCAGCAACGGTGCGTGTGCGATTTGAGGCCGGCGTCGATCTGAAATCCCGTCCGCCCGTCCGGCCAGATCAGCTCGGCCGAGATCGGAATCTCCAGCGTGTTCGCGCCGCTGCCGCCCGTGATATAAACCCCGCCGCGCCCGAAGATCTGGCCCTTGTCGCCCACGAGCGAGAGTGTCGGAATCGACTGCAGATCGCTCTTGATCGTCCCGCTGTAACGTGAATCGTTCACTACCTGCGCGTCCATCCCGTAGTCGGACGACCCGTCGTACCAGCCAACCGTCCCGGCCGGGCTCCAGTCCGTGTTGTAGCCTGCCGGCTGCCCCTGCGTAATGACGTCTGCCGGAAAAATGTAGGTCTGCGTGAACACCGGCGAGGTCGTCATCCCGGCCTTGCAGCCCACCGCACGAAGCGGAGTCGTCTTGCTGACGCTCACCGACCCGCCGTTGCCGAGCACCGTGCCATAGCTCGCCGTCGGCTTGCTCCCGTCCGTCGTGTAACGGATCGTCGCGCCGGAGGTCGACGAGGTGATGCTGACCGAAATGGCGGAAGAGTAGAACCCGTGCTTCTTGCCGAAAGCCGGGGTCGCCACGGTAGCCGCGCGAAGAACAGTGGCACTCAACAGGCAGGCACAAACGCAAACGGCCGAGACACGATACTGATTCATCTTCATCCTCCAGTCCTCTTGACTTAATCGCGTGAAATCCGCAAATCCTGCAGGAAATGACCCCGCATTCCCCGCTCCCAACAACCACTATGCCGGGGTGCGGTGAATCAAACAGAGAAAGTGCACGTCTGCTCAGAATCCGTTGACCCCTCCGAACGAACACTATATATTGCGGCTTCAGGACGGGTGCTGACGGCCGGGCGCAGGCGGTGCCCGCAGCCCCGGCCATGCGCGGCCGAGCCGCGGGACGGCCGCGCCACTTCGGGTACACCTCAAAGCGTGCGTGTTCACCCAAGAAACTTCTCATAGGCGCGCCGCGACCGGACATGTTATGGGTAGTGACGGGCCAATCTGTCCATCGGTTAAAGACCTGAACAGGTGTGTCAAGTCTTCCAACGAGGAGGTCAAGCACGTGGCGAATAGCCGCAAGAAGGCACAGAAGGCGCAAAAAGGGGGCGCACAGGCCAGGCGAGAGGTGTTCAACGCAAATCCATATGTTGCGGGAATCGCGCCCGCGCCAGAGCACGGCCACGGTTCCCGCAACGCTGCCTTTTTCATAATGCACAAGATCGGGGCGCCGATACCACGCCCCCGGTTGGAGGCACACGAAGGAACCTCTTGTGCCTTGTCAAAAGACACACGTTGGAGAGACTTGGCGCGGGCTGCGTTCGGGAGGCTACCGTGCCTCCCGTCGCTTGCCGCAAGCAGCCCGCCCAAATTCCTCCAACACATCTCCTTCTGGCTTTTGCGCCTTTTGTGCCTTTTTGCGGCCATTCCTTGCACGAGCAGTGCCCTGCCTCGTCGGTTTGAGACGAAGTTTCGCTAGAACAAAGGATTCACGGAGGAGGCCCCCGCATGACGGCAGGAAACCGGAAGGCACCGACCAACAGACTGGCTTACCCGCGGCTGACGGACACACGGACGCACGCGGTGTCGGGCCTCTGCCTGCTCGCGCTTGCCGCTACCTGTTGCACGGCCGCCCCGGCAAAGGAATCCGAGACCATCCAGGACGTGCTGCCGCTCGAACAGGCCCAAGATAAGGCGTGGTTCAAGACGATCCATGCCCGGAACCCGGCTGCCTTGGCCGACGGGTTCCTCGACGTCACGCTCTATGACGGCTGGCAGGGCCATTCGGTCGACCCGACCGGCACGCGGGATTCGACCCAGGCTCTCCAGAAGGCGATTGTCGACGCCCGCGACGCCGCGCTGGTCGCCTTCTTCCCCGAAGGCACCTACCTCGTATCCGACACGCTCAACTGCATGAAGCGGGGCTGGCGCATGGTCACGCTGCGCAGGGGTAAGAGCAAGGGCAAGCGCGAGGTGGCCAGCAACGAGAAACACAAAGTGATCGTCCTGATCGGGTCGACCAAAGGGAAACGGCCCCTGCTCAAGCTGCGGGATAACGCGCCGGGCTTCAACAACAAGGAGGACCCGAAGCCGGTCGTCATCGTCTGGAACCAATCGCAACCGGACCGGACAAGCATTCCGTGCAAAGACGCCACGATCGCGCACGGGAACGGGTTCAACATGGTCTTCAGAGGCATCGACATCGACATCGGCCGCGCCAATCCCGGCGCGGTCGGCCTGTGCATGACCGGCGCGCAGGGCGCCTCCATCGAGGACGTCAAGGTCAACGCGACCGGCGGCTTCGCCGGCTTCTACTACATGCCCGGCGCAGGCGCCGGCACCGCCCACATCGAAGTGATCGGCGGCGACTACGGCTTCTACGGCGCCGGCACGCCATGTGGCCACATTGTCGCGGGCATCTTCCGCGACCAGACCATCCGCAGCATCCACAGCTACGGCGCCTGGCATATCGGGTTCGTCGGGTGCCGCTTCGTCAAGAACGAGGCGCCCATCCTTACGCTGCAGGAATGCGACTGGAACACCGTCGGCGGGTCCGTCTTCTTCAAGGACTGCAGCATCGAAATCACCGGCGACGACCCCAAGCCCGTGATCGATAACGGGCTCGGAAAAATGGTCTATCTGAAGGATGTCTACGTCAAGGCGGCCGGTCACCTCATCCGTGACCGGCAGACAGACCGCATCCCGTGCGACGGACAATGGACGCATGTGCGCGAGTTTGCCTCGTTACCCTCCCCGAAAAGCAGACACAAGTCCGACGTGCTCGTCAACGGCACGCGCACAACCGAGCCGTGGCTCGAAGTGGGGGGGTCCGTCTCGGCCCCGCCCGCGGACCTGCTGTCCCGGCATGTCTGGACCGAGCTCCCGTCCTTCGAGGACGCGGACGCCAAGAACGTGAAGGACCCCGACATAGCCGCCAAAGGCGACGGCAAGACCGACGACACGCAGGCACTGCAGAAAGCGATCGACGCGCACCGGAAGGTCTTCCTGCCCAAGGGCACCTACCGGATCAGCGGCACGCTCACACTGAAGAAAGACACCGTCTTCTTCGGCTCAACCAAGGCGCATGCCATCATCACCAACGACGAGAACTGGCACCCGCCCGTCGAAAGCCCCATGATCACGACGGTCGACGATGCGGAGGCCACGACGTTCCTGGGCAATATCCAGTTCCACCTCTGCCAGCACACGCCGGCGAACGACAAGGTCACGATGCTGCACTGGCGCGCGGGCCGGCACTCGATGGTGAAATCGACCCAGGATCAGAAAGACCCATTCGAGCGGAAGGGCAAAACGGCGGCGCGGTTCTACCGGATCTCGGGCAACGGGGGCGGCCGCTGGTATTTCTGGACGAGCTATCAGGGCCGCTTCCGAGTCGGCGAAACGAGCGAGAAACTTCGCTACATGCTCATCGAGAACACGCGCGAACCGCTCACGTTCTACGGGTTCAATCCCGAACACAGCGGTGCGGCGCTTGCGGAGATCCGAAACGCGAAGAACATCGATATCCTCAACACCAAAGTGGAACAGGGCCACATCTCCATCGAAATCTTCGACTCGGAGAACATCAACATCATCGGATTCGGCGGGCATGCGAAGTCCAGGCCCGGCCGCGGCGTGATCGAGATCAACAATTCCAGGAATATCACGGCCTGGAGTGTGGGCGGCAGCGCCTTCAAAGCGGAACAGAAAGAGAAGGACTTCTACTGCCTGGTCGAACGTTTCGGCGGAAAGGAAATACCGGTCCCGGACGCGCTGTCGTTGTACAAACGGCAGTGAGCGTTCGGACCGCTGGTCCGCGTCCGCCTGGGCTTTACGACGCCGCTCGACTGGAGTCTACGCCACCCCGAAGCACCCATGCGTGCGGGTATCGATCCCAGAACTCACGAGCCTGCTCCGACATCTCCGCTTGTGACTTGACGGTATGCATTCTCGCATAGCAACATAGCCCCCAATCAGGACATCGCCAATACGAACTTTCGAATTGGGCAGAGCTGTTCTGCCTAATAAACTGTTCGGAGCGGAAGGACGACGGAGGCGATTCGCTGG
>JAFGHX010000366.1 GCA_016929905.1 Kiritimatiellia bacterium | reverse complement strand
CTTCCATTCCCCCACCCTTCCATTCCCCCGTTCCGGCAATGCAGGCCTTTCAACCTAGAAGGAGCAGTCGAATTGCCTATGCGGGGAGATTAAGGCGAAAGATTAGGGCAAAAGATCAAGGAAAGAGCGATCCCAGCCCTAATCTTTCGCCCTAATCTTTCGCCCTAATCTGCACCCAATGGGTGCGATCGGAATGCCGGCGGAGAATGCTCGCAAGTGGCTGGTGTTCAGCGCCTTGTGGCTGTTGTCGTCAACTGCGGAGCAGTTGAACTGCCGAATGTAGGTTCAAATGTAGCCCAGCCGTTTCAGCACCCAGTGCTTTCTGGCCCAGTCCTCTTCCACCTTGACCCAGAGCGAGAGCGTCACGTCTTTCTCATAGACGGCCGAGAGTTCCGTTTCCGCGAGCGCCCGCGCCTTCTTGAGGATCCGGCCCTTTCGCCCGATGACGATGCTCTTCTGAGACGGCTTGTTCACATAGATAACGGCGTCGACCTGCCAGCGGTCGCCGTCCTCCTCGAGCCGTTCGATCCAGACGGCGACGGCGTGCGGCAGTTCCTGGTGCAGGAGCGGGAAGAGTTTTTCGCGGATCACGTCGCCGATGTAGAGTTTACGCGGGAAATCGGTGAGCACATCGGCTCCGAACAGGGCCGGGCCGGCAGGCACGGCTTCGAACAACGCCGCAACGAGTTCGGCCACCCCCGTACCCGCGAGCCCGGAGACCGCGTGCCAAGCAACGGCGCCCGATGCGAGCCCGCGTTCGGCGCACAGCGCCGACCAGGCCCGTCGGTACTCCGCCTCGTGGGCGTGGCCGGCGTCTGTCTTGTTGAGGGCGACCCGGCATGCGGCACCGGCCTTCGCCAGCCGCCGCATCCAGCCCTCGTCCTCCTCGCGCACGGGCGACGAGCCGTCGAGGACGAGCAGGACCACATCCGTCCCCTCAACCGCGCGCCGGGCCGTCCGGTTCATCAGCCGGCCCAGATCGTGTTCCGCCTTGTGCACGCCCGGGGTATCCAGAAAGACGAGTTGCCCGCGCGGCTCCGACAAGATGCCCCGCACCAGATTGCGGGTGGTTTGCGCCACGGCGCTGACGACGCTGACTTTCTCGCCCAGAATCCGGTTCACCAGCGTCGATTTCCCCACGTTTGCGCGGCCGACAACCGCCACGATCCCGCTGCTCGCGGAGCTGTTCCCGGATGACGTGTCCCCTTCGCTCATGCCTGTCTTTCCCTGCAACAAGATTTCAGGTCTCAGGTGTCAGGTGTCAGAGGGTCTGACACCTGAAGCATACCAGACCGGCCCGCTCGAAGCTTGCGCTTTGTGCGGGTATCCGCCATATTTCCGGCGAGGAAGGAGATATCGACCATGAAGGTTGGCGACCTGGTGAAATACGCAGTTGAGGCGAAGGGCAGCGGCCTGAATCCGGACGAAGGCGTTCTGTTCGGCGACCGCGACGCGCGCGTGAAGGCCGTGCTGGTGACGTGGATGGCGACGGTGGACGCGTTACGCGAGGCGAAGCGGCAGCGCTGCAACATCGTGCTGTGCCACGAGCAGTTCTACATCGTCCCGCAAGGCCGCGACATGCAGCCGCAGCAGATGACGTGGCCGACGAACCGCAATCGGGTGCGGGCCGCGGAAGCGGGGGGCATCACGGTCCTGCGCCTGCACGGGACCCTGGACCAGATCTGTATCTGGGACGATTTCGTCGCCGCACTCGGCATCCCGAACCCGGCGCCCGGCACGGGGTACGAGAAGGTGCTCACGATCCCGCCCACGAAAGTGCGCACACTGGCGCAGAAGGTGAAGAAGGCGCTGGGCCTCAAACACGTGCGTGTGGCCGGCGACCTCGACAAGACCGTGCGCCGGGTCGGCTTCCCGTGGGGCGGGCTGGGCCTGGACTCGAACATCGGCTATCAGGCCGCCCGCATCATGCAGGGCGCGCAGGTGCTCATCGCCGGGGAGTGCGACGAATACGGCATGACCTTCCCGGTCGACGCCGGCGTGCCGATCATCGAAACGGGGCATGCCGTGAGCGAAAATATCGGATTGCGCCATTTCACGACGCGGCTGAAGAAGGCGTTCCCGGACGTGCCGTTCGTGTTCTATCCCAAGACCGTCGCGTTCCGGCACGTGTGAGACAGGGATGAAGACCGGGACGCGCCTATCGATACTCTGCGCGGCCGCACTTGCCGTTGCGGCCGGATGCCGGGAGGAGCCCATGCCGACGAAAGAGGCTGAACCGCCCGCCACGTGGCTCGACCGCCCGGAATTCCTGGCCGTCGTGTTTCATCCGCGGCGCGAGATGCCCGGCCTGGAAGACCAAGGCGAGTTTGAAGAACTCCTGATTCCCGTGGCCGATCAGGTCGTGATCGGGGCCCGGTTCTACGCGGCCGGCCAGACGGCCCCGACCCTTCTGTTTTTTCACGGGAACGGCGAGATCGTGGCCGACTATGACGACCTTGCCGGGCTTTACACCCGGCGGGGAATCAACTTCCTGCCCGTCGACTACCGCGGCTACGGCAAGTCATCGGGCGCGCCGACCGCCGCCTCGCTGTTGAGCGACGCGAACGCGTCGTTTGCGTTCTGCCGCGACTGGCTCGCCGAGCGCGGATACGGCGGCCCGCTGATCGTCATGGGCCGCTCGCTCGGCAGCGCGGCCGCCCTCGAGATTGCCGCGGGCTCGCCTGCCGGCCTCCAGGGACTGATCATCGAGAGCGGATTCGCCTACATCGTGCCCCTGCTGCGCCGGCTCGGCGCCGATGTCGGCGCGGTGCGCGAAGAGCAGGATACGCTCCTGCGTCAAGTCGAGAAGATCGGGCAGTACGCGGGGCCGACCCTTATCCTGCACGGGACGGCCGACTACATCATCCCGATCAGCGACGCGCGTGCGCTCTACGACGCGGCAGGCAGCCCGGCGAAGAAGCTCGTCGAAATCGCCGGCGCCGGCCACAACACGCTGCTGGCCGTCGGCCTGCAGCGCTACATGCAGGCCGTGCAGACCTTCGTCGAGACGGCCGGGAAAAGCAGCCCCCGGTGAGCATCCTGCCGGTACCCGGCGCGCGGACTCAACCGGCGTCGTAACCGGTCAGCGGCCGGTACCAGATGTTCCGGAACCGGACCGGGTTGCCGTGGTCCTGCAGCACGAGCGGGCCGGTCGCCGGCTGCGGCTTGTACTCGGCCAGCCGTTTGTGCTGCGTCGGCCCCTGCAATTGGGCGCCGTGATGAACGACGACGCCGTTATGCAGCACCGTGATGACCGCGGGGCACACGAGCGTGTCGCCGTTGAACTTCGGGCCGACCCACAGAATGTCGTAGGCCTGCCATTCGCCCGGTTTGCGGCACGCATTGACGAGCGGCGGATACTGCCCGTACAACGCCGCCGTCGTGCCGTCGGCGTAGGTGGGGTTGTCATAGCAGTCCAGCACCTGTACCTCGTACAGGCCCATCAGGAACACGCCGCTGTTGCCGCGGCCCTGGCTGCTGCCCGAGACTTCCGCGGGGGCCGCCCACTCGATGTGGATCTGGCAATCGCCGAACTGCTTCTTGCTCGAGATGTTGCCCGTCTTCGGGACGACCTCCATGTACCCGTTCTCGATCTTCCATTTCAGCGCGCTGCCGTCCTTGTGCTCCCAGCCGGAGCCGTCCACCCCGTCGAACAACACCACCGCGTCGGACGGCGCGCGGCCCGCCTGCTGCTGCGTGCTCGCCGTGCCCGGCGCGACCACGCGCGGCTGCGGCCGGTTCCCGTCGTGCACCTTGTAGACCGAACCCGGCAGAACCGGCGTGTCGTCGTAACCCAACCCCTTCTTCTCCGCTGCCATCGTGCCTTCTCCTTCTGATGTGTGTCCGGCACCGGCGGCCGCCGGTGCCGGGTCAGGCCCTATTGCGTGCAAGATATCGCAGCGCCCGGATATGTCAATTCTAACCTGCGCCGGCCCGGCGCGGCCTGTCACGGCCATTCAGTCAACCAGTGCCCCACCCGCACGGCATCGGGTTCAACCGGGTTCTGCGCCCAAATCCGTACCGTGTGCTGTCCGCCGGCCGGCAAATCGAAGAAGTTGTCGTCGAGCCAATGCGCGCCCGCCCCGTCCGGCACGATCAGATGGCATAACCGCGCGTAGGAGTCGGTCCGCACGCGCAGCGCGGTCTGCCAGCCGGTATCCGTCTTGTCCTGCCCGATCGGTTCGAGCGTAATCCGCGGCGTGGGCCACGGAATGTCTCGCCAGCCATCGGGGAAATAGGTCACGGCTGGCAACGGCAGGCCGTCCACTTCGGTTTCCACGAAGAGGTAGTCCCCGCGCGGGATCACCGGTTCCGCCCGCTTCACGGCGTGCACACGCTGCGTTTCCAGACCGGCCATGACGACGATCTCCTCTTCAGCCCACACGAGGCTGCCGTCGAGTCGGGCCTGCCCGAACCGGAGCTTCACGTCACAGGGGGTGTACGCGTCGCACGAGACGCAGAAGGCGATCACGCCTCTGCGCTCGAAGAGGATCGGCAGCACCGGCGCGCAGGCGCGCTTCGCCGCGTAGTACGCCGGCTTGGGCCGGCGGAAGAAGTCGATGATCGACCAGTTGCTGGTCGGCCAGCAGTCGTTGAACATCCACATCATCGTGCCGCCGTTGTTCGGCCGGTCGTACCGCGCGGACTCGAACTCGGCGCGCATCATCTCGACGTGCGTCGCCTGCCCGTATTTCACGTACGTCTGCAGGCTATCGATCTCGCCATAGATCCCGCCGGCGATCAGCAGCGTCTGCTCATGGTGCGGCAGATCCCTGTGCCCCTTCTGAATGTGCGTGACCCATACGTCGTCGGGCGGCCACCGGTGCGCCTCCGGCAGAAACTGCCGCAGGCTCGCCTCGCTGCACGGGCCCTGGATGCAGAACTCGGAGTCGAACGATTGGACCTTCTCGAAATGTTGCCGGAACCGCTCGGGTTTCCCGTTGCACTCGAACAGCGCGTATTTCCAGCATGACAAGTGACTGTTCCCGCTCTCGGGCTGGTTGCCGGTGTCTTCGTACGATTGCGGGCTGCTCTCCATGTACGGCACGCCGAGCCCCAGCTTCGAAACGAGCCCGCGCAGGAGCATCGTGTACAGCAGCGGGTCCTCCCGCAGCCGGTTCACCTCGAACGCGTTCGCCGTTGCCTGCCCGAGCGTGTCGTCGAGCATCGCGTCCGCCTCGGCCCGCTCGTCTTTGTAGCCCCAGGAATGGACGTCCTCGTTGCAGCCGCACCACAACACGATGCCCGGCCGGTTGCGCAGGCGCCGGATCTGGTAGTCGGCCTCGGCCACGATCTCCGAACGCAGCCGGTCGACCGGATAGCCGGCCGAGGCGAACATGAAGTCCTGCCAGACCATGATTCCGAGCTCGTCGCACAGGTCGTAGAACAGCTCGCGCTCGTAGAGCCCGCCGCCCCAGACGCGGAGCATGTTGAAATTCGCCTCCGCGCATTTGCCGAGATAGAACCGGTACGGCTCATCGCCGAGTTCCGCCGGCCACAGCGAGAGCGGCACCCAGTTCCCGCCCTTGCAGAACACGCGGCGGCCGTTGAGCTTGAGCCAGAACGAGATGCCCGGCCCGGCCTCTTCGGTGAAGGGCGCCTCGTCGATTTCCACCTTCCGGAAGCCGAGCCGCCCGGCGCGCGCCTCGACCGCTGCACCGCCAACCACCAGTTCCACGCTGTAGTCATAGAGCGCCTGCCGGCCCATGCCGCGCGGCCACCACAACACCGGGTCCGGGATCCGCAGCGAGGTGTGTGAATAGCAGCGGCCGGGCCGCTCAACGGTCTTCTGCAGATCGGTTCCGTGCCCGTGCACGCGGACCCGGATCTGATAGCCGGCCCCGCGCGCCGCCACGTTGACCCGGAACTTGAAGTCGAGCCTACCGGACACATGCGGCTGCACGGACACATCCACCAGCCTGGGCCCGGCATACTGCTCGAGCCAGACGCCGCCCATGATCCCGATCGAGGGCATGGGCAGCGCCCAATCCCATCCGAACGAGAACTGCGGCTTGCGCATCAGCACCCGGCGGGTGCGCCAGCCGCGGATCGCGTCTTCGCGCGGGCTGCCCAGCACCGCGTCGATTGCCTGGAACCGCAGGAGCAGCACGTTCGGAGCGGCCTGCCGCAGCTTGTCGACCACGTTGACCCGGTGCGGGTGGAACGCGTTGCGCAGCGTGGCGAGCCGCTCGCCGTTCAGGAACAAGTCCGCATGCCCGTCCACGCCGTCGAGGCATAGGTCAAGCCCTGGCCCGTTCGGCGCCTCGGCGCCGTCGAACTCGCACCGGAACCACCACTCCTTCGCCGTGACCCACAGACACTCCCTGACATTCGCGCCGATGTGCGGGTCCGGCATGCGCCCGTCACGGACAAGAGCGGGGTTCACATCGCCGGGCACGTCGATCGCATGCCACCCAGAAGTGTCCAGGCCCGGCTCCGACAACGCTCTGGCGTCGCCTTGACCGGGCTCGAAATCGATGAACTGCCAACCGGAATGCAGATCGCGCTTGTGCACGGGGGCTACCTCCCAAACGAGCAGGTACTGCGTCTCGGGAAGGCATCAAGATAGCACCATGGCCCGGATCGGCAAAGCGCAAAGGGGGCCCCCGATCCGCGGATAAGAACCCGCGGATCGAGGCGGACGCTGCCCGCAACCCAAGTAGGCCGGGCGTCCTCGCCCGGCCCTCCCTCGGCCCTGCGCGGCCGAGGACGACCGCGCTACTCAGATACACGGCAAAGCGGGTCCAGGTCTCCGTCTATTCCAGGCTCTCCAGCCAGACTCTTGCCCGGTACACGAGCACGCTGTCCGCACCGGCGTTGGTATACACGACGGTTTCACCCGTGGCGGGCAGATTCGCGTAGCCGGCCACCGCCTGCCAGGCTGCCGTGTCCCCGGTTCCGCTGCTCGATTCCAGCGTGTAGTGACGCGTCACGTTCGCGTAGCCCGCGCCCGTCGCCTGAACCGTGGGGAACGAAACGACCACGTTCCCCGCGCTGAGGCCCACCTGGACCGCGAAACAGCTCGCCGTATTGGTGGGGTCCGTGCCCGTGATGTACTCGTCCACGTCGCGCAGGCCGTCACCGTCGGAATCCTGCGCGCTGCCGGCGTCGAGCACGGACGTGCTGCCGAAGTGGCTGGCTTCCCAGGCGTCGGCGATCGCGTCGGCGTCGGCGTCCTCTGCCGCGGGCAGGAAGGAATCCTGCACCATCAGGGCTACGGCGTTGGCGTACGTGTAGCACCTGGCGAAGTAGTGCTCGTACTCGGCCGCGCCCCCCTGCTTGAGCCGCAACACGATCCGGCCGTCGGTGCCGGGCTCAATCTGCGTGAAGCGCGTGACCAGTCCGCTCGCGCCGTTGTAGCCTGCGTTGTAAAGCGTCGTGTCGTCCGGCTGGTGGTTGCCGGCGTCCGTCACGATGAGCGCGCCGGCCGTGCTCTGGTTCTTGAAGCTCTGTGCGCCAAGCAGCGTGCCATAGTGCCCACGCGCACTGGCGCCGACGTAGCCGGCGCCATTCCGATCGGCATACAGCACCAACTGGTAGCGCAGCGCCGGGTCCAAGCCCGTGAACGTCAGGCTCAGATCCTGGCTCCCGTATGAGATCGTGCCGACGCAGTTCACCTTCCCGTCAAAGACCTCGTGGGCGTCCGTGCCGGAGGCCGGATGGGCGCCCTGCGAGCCGGCCATGCCGTCGCCGCCGGTAATGAGCAACTGCACGCCCGTTTCCTGCCCCGTGCTGTGGTCTACGAGCGGCCCCATGTTCACCCCCGCGGCAAACCCGTTCGTCGTGGTATAGGTCGTGATGTTCACCGTCGGCTGCCCGGCAGACCACGCGAGGTCGTTGTAAGCCACCCACTCGCTCGGCGGCTGTCCTGTTTCCGTGGTGGCGAAGGCCACCGCCGTGTAGGCCGAGTCGCCGGCCGCGTTCCATGCCTTAACCTTGTAGTAGAACTTCGTGCCGGCAGGCAGGCCGTTGTCGGTATAGGCGGTCGCATTGGCTGCCGGCTCGGCAACACGCACCCACGGGTCCGTCCCGCTCTGACGGCGGTCGATCTTGAAGCCGGTCTCGTTGTCGCTGCTGTCGGCCCAGGTCAGCCGGATCCTGCCGGCATCCAGTGCGGAAGCGACCGGATTGCCTGGCGTCGCGGGAGGGCCTATGGGCGTCTCCGAGAAGACAAGGGTGAACTTGCTGCCTGCCCCTTCCTCGGGGGAACGGAGGGTTCGCCGCACGTTGTCTTGATCGTAGTAGTCCAGGACGAGCGTCTTGCTCGCGCCGGGGACCGGGTCGCCAAAGACGCTGTTGGCACTGAACGTGTTGAAGTAGAGCTTATTCCCCATGATGAAGTTCCGTAGGTCTTCCGTGCAGTCGACCATTGCCACGCCTTCCACTCCGTACGTGGCGCTGAGCAGCTTGGCTCGGCAAACGGGAACAGGGGGGGGCGGGTTGATCAGAATGATCTCGCCTTCGGCCGTGGTACTCGTGGCGGCCTGACCGTCCAACTGGTACTGCAATTCCAGGACCTTTTCCGCGCCGGGCGCAGGATCCCCGAAATCCACAAAGGCATCGGCGACATGGTAGTAGAGACAGCCATCGACCGTCTTCTCCCGCATCCCGTCGGTGACGTCCAGCCAGGCGCCTGCCTTCCCGAATCTCGCCGAGATGATGACAAGCCCGCTCATCGAAGGCGTTGTCGCCGCCGCCACGGCCGTGTAGGCCGAGTCGCCGGTGGCGTTGTACGCCTTCGCCTTGTAGTAGTACAGCGTGCCCGACAACAGGCCGCTGTCGGTGTACGCCGTCGCGTTCGCACTCGGCGTCGCGATCCGCTCCCACGTGTCCGTCCCGCTCTCGCGCCGGTCGAT
>JAFGHX010000365.1 GCA_016929905.1 Kiritimatiellia bacterium | reverse complement strand
GGTAGCGGTTGGTGAATGCGGCGGCGTTGTTCACCAGCAGCAGCGTCTGGCCCGCCTCCAGCTCCGCGCCGGGCGGGAAGGTGTAGCCGATGCCCTTGAACGTCATCTCGGAGAGCCCGCGCGCGGAGGTGCCGGTGTTCTTCAGCTCGACGAACTCGAAGTCGCTGCCACCCAGCGGGTTGTACATCAGCTCCGTGATCCGCAGCTTGCTGTAATGCGCGGTGAAGTTGTAGGTCGCTTCGTGCACCGCGCTCCAGGTCGAGACGCTCTTGTAGACCCGCGCCTTGACGTGCGTCGTCTTCGTCAGGCTCAGCGCGCCCGCGTACTGGACGGCGGCGGATGAGATCTGGCCGGTGCCGTACGGCAGGCGCGGGTCGGAGCCGTCGGTTGTGTAGTAGATGACGGTACTCGCGTTCGGGTTCGACATCGTCAGCCTGAACCCGGTGGCGACGGCGCCGCCGTGCTGCTGGAAGACGGGCGGGTTCAGGCTGGGGTACAGAGCGTGATCGCGCAGGGCGCTGTAGAAGATGCTGAGGTTGCCGGTCATCTTGTTGGTGATATAGCTGCGTGCGCTGTACCAGTGCTCGTCGCGGGTGTAGGTGTAGGCGGCGTTCAGGTCGCCCCAGCGCGCGGATTCGCCGACCATCGCGTCTTCGATCTTGTCGCACAGGGCCAGATGCCGCGCTTTGGCGTTGGATTCCGTCAGCGGGCCGCCGTTCTCGCAGTGCCGGTAGACGCGGTCGGCCAACAGCGTCTTGAAGTTCTTGTTCAACTCCAGCTTGCGGAACAGCTGCGGGTTGTCGCGGGGGTAATGCGACGCGGCGTTGGTGAAGAAGGCGGGGTGTACCCACGCCACGTCGTGCGAGCGGTACTTGTCGCCCCACTCGCCGCTGTCGATCCAGGAACTCTCCATGTCCCAGCCGAAATAGCGAGCGGGCGTGGGCGGGTCCATGCGGTGGGTCGCGTACCAGTTGTTGCCCGGCCAGTCGCCGGTGCCGCTGTACCAGTGCGCGATCAGATCGTCGCAGTAGTTGACCAGATCGAGGTATTCCTTCACCTCCTCGTAGTTGGCCTGAAGCGTGAGGTCGCGCTTGCGCAGCGTGCTGTGCAGGTATTTCCAACGGGCCGGATCGCCGTTCACCACCGTGCCCAGGCTCGTGCTCCATTCGTAGTCGCGGTCCACGGCGAACCATTCGTCCTTGTCGCCGCCGAGGTACGCGGCCGAGAGGGTGTGGTCCGGCCGCTCGACCGGGTTGTACAGGCCCCAGTACAGCCCATTGATATACATGTGGCAGTACATGCCGTGCGAGCCGAGCTGGCCCATCGAAAGCAGCGTGTCGCGGCCCCACTGATCGCGGGTGTAGGTGACCGCCGGCAGTTCGTCGCTGTTGGAGACCTTGTCGTTGCCGCCCGCGCGCATGACGAGCTTGTCGAAACGGTCGACGGCCGAGTCGGCGTGATGCACGGCCGTCTCGAAAAGCGGATAGCGCAGCTTCGTGGCGCCGTACTCGCCGCGGAAGTACAGCTTGAACGAGCGCTTGCTGCCCACGTGGCTGTGCCCCTTCATCCCGCAGTCGATCTGGAACCCACCCTCATGTGCTCCGGAATACTCGGCCGGATAGAACAGCTCGGCCGAAACCGGGACCTCCAGATCGTTGGCGTCGATCCCGCGCCCGGCTCCGTTGCCGTAGACGCCGTAGGTGCCGAAGATGTCGGCCAGGTTGCCCACCACGGAGATAGTGGGGATAGACTTCATCGCGCCTTTGATGATGCCGCTGTAGGCGGGCGCGTCCACCACGCTCTGATCCATGTTGTAGTCTGCTACGACCAGGTTGGTGCCGAACGTGTCGGGGTAACCGGCCGGCTTGGTCTGCTCGATGACATCGTCCAGAAAGATGTAGGTCTGCGTGTCGACGTCGGTCGGATCGTAACCGCTCTTGAATGCCGCCGCGCGCAGGCAGGTCGTCGTCGAAATCTGAACCGTGGCCGCGTTCGTGCCGCCGACCGTCCCGTAACTCGCCGACGGCGCGGTCCCGTTGGTCGTGTACCGGATCGTCGCGCCCGGGGTGGCCGTCGAGATCGTCACGGTGAACGACGCGTCGTAGAAGCCGCGGTCGTGGGAAAACGTCGTGTCCGCCACACGCTTGAACGTGCTCAGCTCCACGTCCAGCTTGCAGTCGCTGCTCGAGCGGCTGCTGTTGAACGCCTGCACCGCCACCACGTTCTCGCCGACCTCCAGGTAGTTGTCGGGGTCCGCGGCTTCGAACGATTCGAACGTGCCCGACTCGTGCGACTCGGACGCCAGTGAGTCGTGCAGCGGCTCGCCGTCCGGCTCGTTCTTCTCGAAGACCCGCTCGCCGTTGATCCACAGAATCCACCCGTCGTCATAGTCGACCAGCGCGCGCAGCCGCGTCTCGTCATCCATGCTCGAGACGGTGAAGGTCTTGCGAATGAAGAACGTCGAGTAGCCGTCCTTCATGTCGCTAAACGTGGTGCCGAGCCCCGACAGCCCGTAACCGAACGGCGCGACGCCCTTCGCCCAGGTCGTGTCGGTGTAATCCAGCGCCCGCCAGTCGCTCGCCGGATCGGAGGCTTCCGCTGTGCCTTTCACGTAGCGCCATGTCGTCCCGCGCGAAACCAGCATCTCCGCGCGCAGACCCACAGCCGGCCACAGAACCAGGAACGGCACGGCCAACAGGAGTGGGAAATGCAACGCCCCCCAGCGTGGCGTTGAGCACAGGCTTCTCATCGGTCGTTCCTTTCCCCAGGCTTTCTCTCGATTTGACTCTACCCGCCAGACTCAACAGCATAGACTGTGCCAACTCAACCCGCACCGTACATCCCGACACCACTCCACAATATATTGTGGAACGGCCCAAAAGGTCTGTTGTGGAAAGGCTTGGATTCTCAGGAATGAGAGTGCATTTTTGAGAATCTGAGAAGGGGCTTCTGAAAGCGGGAGCGCGCGCTTGATTGTCTGGCGGCCGATGCTCACGAATTACCCCCTCTGACTATTGGAAAAACGACCCCGAATCTTACATGGTGCCTGCTCGCGTGGCGGGCAGGAATCGGGTTGCGCGGCCGGGTCATCTCCATATGGCGATTGGGAGCAGAACCTTAACGTGAAATCGCGCGGAGGCGCGGTTCGTTGAAGAGAGGCTTGGGTGGCCCCCTCGGACGGGCACGGACCCACACGGACTGACACGGACGAACACGGACAGCGGGCGGACCGTGGCGCCTGGGAGGGGGGACAGCATCTGGTGCTTGCGTTGGGACAGGCCCGCGCGGTCAGATCTTTCGCCCCCACGACGCGAGGTCGTGGGGGGCGGGCCCGGGCACCGCTGCCACCCTTGTCTCCGGCGGCTGGTCCGTGTTCGTCCGTGTGAGTCCGTGTCTGTCCGTGTCGGGCGCAGCCCGCCCGCGGCCTACTCCAGCCAGACGCGTGCGCGGTACAGGCTGATGCCTGCTGCGGCAGCCGGCACGAGGCTGACGGTCTGGCCGGCGCCGGCGATGTCTTCGTAGCCGGGCACCGGCTGCCAGTCGGCGCCGGCGGCGCCGGCCTGCTCGAGGCGGTAGTGGCGGGTGAGCCCCTCGTAGCCGGAGCCTTCCGCCGCGACGGTTGCGAACGAGACCGTGGGTTTGCTGGCGGCAAACGTGACGTTGACCGCGAAGCACTGCGCATCGGCCGTCGGGCTGGTGCCTGCGATGTACTCCTCGATGTTGGAGAGCCCGTCGCCGTCCGGGTCGGCGGAGTCGGACCGATCGGCCGGGTCGGACAGATCCGCCAGATGGGCGTCCTCCCAGGCGTCGGGCATCCCGTCCTGGTCGGCGTCCGCCTGGATTGACAATTGACCATTGACGATTGACAATTGAGCGTCGAACGTGAGGTCGCTGCTGGTGAGTGAGCGGTTGAACACCTGCACGGCGAGCACGTTGGTTTCGAGCAGCGCGGGCATGGTCGTTCCCGCGAAGGTATTCGACCAGCTTGCGTTCAGGTTGGAGGCGGCGAACGCGTCGCAGGCGACGGAGTCGCCCGGCACGCCCTCGACGTTCACGCGCGCGATTTCCTGGCCGTTCAACCACACGATGAATCCGTCGTCGTAGTCGGCGTTCAGCTCGAGTGCCGTGACGGTTGCCGGCTGC
>JAFGHX010000364.1 GCA_016929905.1 Kiritimatiellia bacterium | reverse complement strand
GGTAGCGGTTGGTGAATGCGGCGGCGTTGTTCACCAGCAGCAGCGTCTGGCCCGCCTCCAGCTCCGCGCCGGGCGGGAAGGTGTAGCGCAGCCCCTTGAACGTCATCTCGGACAGCCCGCGCGCGGAGGCGCCGGTGTTCTTCAGCTCGACGAACTCGAAGTCGCTGCCGCCGAGCGGGTTGTACATGATCTCGGTGATCCGCAGCTTGCTGTAATGCGCGGTGAAGTTGTAGGTCGCCTCGTGCACCGCGCTCCAGGTCGAGACGCTTTTGTATGCGCGTGCCTTGACGTGCGTCGTTTTGGAGAGCGGTACCGGGCCCGTGTAGCAGGAGGCGGCGGGCAACGGCGAGCCGCCGGGCCGGCGCGGATCGCTGCCGTCAAGCGTGTAGTAGATGCTCGTGCCCGTGTTCGGGTTCGACATCGTCAGCCTGAACCCGGTGACGATGGCGCCGCCGTGTCGGTTGAAACTCGGCGGCGCGAGAGAAGGGTAGTAGCCCCGTGCGCGGCAGACGTCCATCATCTGGCTGTCGTTGGCGGTCATCATGTTGAGCACCGAATCGCGCGCCGTCGCCCAGGCGGCGCCGTACGAGCCCCAGCCCCAACGCGCACGCTCGGCGTACATGGGGTCCTCGAACGCATGACAGAGCGTTGTCCAACGTTCCTTCGAGTCCGCTTCGGTCAACCCGCCCCCGTTGGCGCAGTGCTTATACACGCGGTCGGCGAAGAGCGTCAGGAAATTGGCGTTCGCCTTCAACGCGCGGAACAGAGCGGGATTGTCGTCCCCGTAGAAGGGATGGTCGCTCGCGTAGAATGCCGGATGCACCCAGGCGCCGTCGCAGCAGCCGAGGTTCGGATAGGCGAGGTTTCGCCAGTCGCCGCTCTGATACCACGAGAACTCGCAATCCCAGCAGTAGTAGGAGGCGGGACCGGGCGGGTTCATGCGCTGGACCGCATGCCAGTTGTTGCCCGGCCAGTCGCCGACTCCGCAGTACCAGCGCACGATCAGTTCGTCGCAGTACAGGGCCATGTCGAGGTAAGCCATGGCCTCCTCGTAGTTGGCGGCGGCGGACATGTCGCGCTTGCGCAGCGTGCTGTGCAGGTACTTCCAGCGGGCCGGATCGCCGTTGATGCAGGCGCCGGATTTCCAGTCATGGTCGACGGCGAACCAGTCGTCCTTGTCGCCGCCGAAGTAGCTGGCGGCAAAGGCGTGGTCCGCCGATTCCAGCGGGTTGTAGACGCCCCAGTACAGCCCGTTGATGTACAGGTGCATGAAGGTGCCGTGCACGCCCGCGCCGCTGATGGCGATCTGCGAGTCGCGCGCCCATTGGTCGCGCACGAGCACGGTCCCCTTCCACCGTTCGTCGTTGGAACTGCGCAGGACGAGCTTGTCGAAGGTGTCGGTTGCGGAGTCCGCATGCTGGATCGCGGCCTCGAAGAAGGGATAGCGCAGCTTGGTTGCGCCGTATTCGCCGCGGAAGAACAGTTTCAGCGCGCGCTTGCTCACGTTGCCCCAGGTGCTGTGCCGGCGCACGCCGGCGTCAATCTGGAAGCCGCCCGCATGCGCCAGCGGGAAGTCCGGCGGGTAGATCAGTTCGAGCGAGACGGCGGTTTCGCGCGCGCGCGGGCTGGTGTCGCCGTAGATGCCATAGGTGCCGAACAACTCGCCGCGTTTCGCCACGAGCGAGAGGGTCGGCAGCAGCTTCAGGACTTCCGTGTCGGTCAGGATCGAGCTGCTCACGTTGTAGTTGGCCGTGTGGGCCGTGTTGGTGCCCCAGTAGGCCGGGAAGCCGGGCGGGTTCTCGGGCTGGTAGCGCACGGCGGCGGCGAAGATGTAGGTCTGCGTGTCGACGTCCGTCGGTTCGTAGCCGCTCTTGAACGCCGCGGCGCGCAGGCAGGTCGCCTCGCTGATCGCCACCGTGGCCGCGTTCGTGCCGCCGACGATTCCGGAACTCGCCGTCGGCGCTGCGCCGTCGGTCGTGTACCGGATCGTCGCGCCCGCGGTGGCCGTCGAGATCGTCACGGTGAACGGCGCGTCGTAGAAGCCGCGGTCGTGGGAGAACGTCGTGTCCGCCACACGCTTGAAGGTGCTCAGCTCCACGTCCAGCTTGCAGTCGCCGCTCGAGCGGCTGCTGTTGAACGCCTGCACCGCCACCACGTTCTGGCCCGGTTCCAGGTAGTCGTCGGGATTGGGATCGTCAAACGCTTCGAACGCGCCCGATTCATGTTCCTCAGCGGCCTGCGAGTCGTGCAGCGGCTCGCCGTCCGGTTCATTCTTCTCGAAGACCCGCTCGCCGTTGATCCACAGGATGAACCCGTCGTCATAGTCGACCAGCGCGCGCAGCCGCGTCTCCGCATCCACGCCCGATACGGTGAACGTCTTGCGGATGAAGAAGGTGGAGTAGCTGCCCTGCATGTCGCTCAGCGTGGTGCCGAGCCCCGATTCACCAAAGCCGAACGGCGCGAGTCCTTTCGGCCAGGCCGCGTCGGCATAGTCGAGCATCCGCCACTCGCTCCTCGGGTCCGAGGCTTCGGCACTGCCTTTGACGTAACGCCAGGTGGTGCCGCGCGATACGAGAAGCTCCGCACGCAGACACGCAACCGGCCAAGACACCAGAAACAACACGGCCGCCGCCAGGCCGCGGAATCCCCGGCGTACACTCGCGGATGGCAGGCCCTCCATGGCGGAATCCCCTTCGCTTCGTCGCTTTTCGCTCGACTTGACCCTGCACACCATCCGCAGCAGCATGAACCGTGCCAAGTCTGCCCCGCGCCTTCAACCGGGCCGTCACCCGTCCGCCACAACAATATGTTGTATATCGGCTCGGATGGGAGCTCAGGCGGCCGGCCGCAGTCGCAGAACTGAAAATGCGTTTTTGAGAATCTGAGAAATCGCCCGGGCTGGGGCGCGTCCGAGTCCGGCGCGCCGCGCCCGCGGCCTACTCCAACCACACCCGCGCCCGGTACAAGCGGATTGCCTCCCCGGCAGCCGGCACGAGGCTGACGGTCTGGCCGGCGCCGGCGATGTCTTC
>JAFGHX010000363.1 GCA_016929905.1 Kiritimatiellia bacterium | reverse complement strand
GGGGGGGGGGCGGGGGGGGCTGGGGGGGGGGGGGCTTGGTGCGGCGTGTATGCACAGGTGCAGCAGGTGCAGAGGTGCAGGGTCTGTCCCCAGGCACCGTCCCCAGGCACTGTCCCCAGGCACCCAGGCAGCAGGCAGGCAGCGTGGTGCGGGGTCTGTCCCCGGGCTCCGTCCCCGGGCTCCCGGGCTCCGGGCCGCCGGGCGCCGGGCGGCCCAGGGGCGGCGGTTCCAGGGCGGCCCCGCGTCCTTGGCGGGCCTATGGGTGTGGGGTCCGTCCCCAGGCGGGAGGCAGGGAGCGGTCAGGTGACGGTGCGGAGGAGGGAAGTAGCGATTCGGGCGGAGTCGGCCTCGAGAGCAGTGGTCGCGGCCTGAATGGCTTCGTTTTGGCGCAGGTCATCGGCAATGAGGTCGAGCCGTGAGAAGTTGGCCAGGATCACCTTGAAGAGCGGACAGAGGAGGCCGCGATGTCCCCAGCGAATTTGGGTTCTCACGAAACGGCCGAACGCGTCTTCGACCGCGAGATACTGTGGCAGCGCCAGAGACGGCAGTTCCCCCAGAGTCTTGCCGTCGAGCCGGGGCAGGACTCGAAGGAAGGCCTGGATGACCGGCCGGGGCTCGACGTGTTCGAAGAACTGCTCGATATGGGCAGGGAACGTTTCGACGAACGAACGGAGTTCGGATAGCTCGGCAATACCGCAGAGATACACGAATTCCACGGCTTCCTGAAACCGGGGCAGGCCGATGGTTTCAGCGGTACATCGGGCGAGGTATTGGTCTTCGTGCCATGCACCTGCAAAGAGATGGTGAGCGATGTCGCGGAGGAATTGTTCGAGAAAGGCGATTGACTTCTGCCCGGTCGCAGCCAGGGTTTCTGAGAGCCGAGCTCTGAGGTGGGATACACGGAGATGGAAGACCTCGTGTCCCCACCGCATGATCTTCGGGAATCTGGGGTCGCCCAGTGGATAGCCGGGGCTGCGGTAGATGTCATCGAGCACGACATCGTAGGCTTGGGCATAGTCTGCACGGACTTGGCACAGGAGCCACGCCGGCAGACTCATTGTGATTCGGCGCACCTGGATGCTCACGTTCCAGAGCATCATCTGGCGCAGCGCGTTCTGGATGCCTTTCATATCCTTCAGCATGACGGCGATCTGCGGTCGAGTGCACAACTCGATGGGGCGTCCGAGCAGGGCGGAGAGCTGGTCCAGATCGGACCGCAGTCCGCCTTCGTGCTCGAGCTTCACCCTGAGCCTGTCGAATTCGCGCATCCGTTGGATGAGGGGGGCGAGCATGACGCGCAGTTCCTGGGCAGACGGATCCTGCCGCAACGCAGCCTGAACGGCGGCGACCGGGGCCATGCTGTACGTGCTTGCTGCCGGGTCCGTTTTCATTTTTTTCGTATCAGTGCTCGCCGTTCTTTCATGCACGAGGCGACGTAGGTGCTGATCTGTTGGGCAACGGCTTCACCGTTCTGGAGATTGTCTTTGTCGACCTTGATGACTTTGTCGACAACGGGTTCGAGGCCGGTATCGCCGCTCACGTCGAGAGCAGCCAGTGTGGTGTGCAATCCGCCGCCGGATTCCTCGCGGGCATTTCGGAGCACAGCGGTGACTTCATCGACGGGTTTCATCTGGTCTGCCTCGTCAGGCTGCTCGAGGCTGGCGTTGAATTCGCAATCGGATATGACGATCAAGTAAGTCATACTGCCGCGCGCGATAGCGCGCGCCTCGCCGAGGATGTAGGCGAGGCTGAGCGCATCGGACTGCCGGCCGGTTCCCTTGTCGATGGCGGCGAGCGCTCGGACGGCATCACGCGGGTTGCGGGCGATGGTCCGGATTGGGTGATAGACCCATTGGACGAGCGGTCCGGAAACGCCCGCACGTGAGCCGCTGTGGTAGAGTGCGGCGAGGACCCGGATTCCGCGAAAGGTTGTGGCCTCCAGCCAGGCAGCGGCAAGGATTTTGACCATCTCGCTCTGGGTTCGGTCAAGGCTCGAAGACATATCGCAAGCGATGACGAGCAGCGGTTTGCCGCGCGGGTCGGGGCTGGTTTGGATGAAAGTCTGGCGGAAGACGGCGTTGGAGAAATCGGCGACGGCGAGCCGGGAGGGATCGAGCAAGCCGGTGGTGCGGAACCTGCGCTTGTCCGCGATCTGTTGGACATTGGGGTAGAGGACACGTTTGAGTGCATCGGCGAT
The DNA here is from genome assembly GCA_016929905.1 of Kiritimatiellia bacterium. GTDB lineage: Bacteria > Verrucomicrobiota > Kiritimatiellia > JAFGHX01 > JAFGHX01 > JAFGHX01. The sequence continues at coordinate 65,538 of JAFGHX010000363.1, read as the reverse complement.
GGGCCTTGCGTGGGTTCGCAGTTTCTGAATGGACTCGACGTCTTCGGAGAGTGGCGCGGCACAGTCGGAGAGTTCCCCGACAGCGGTACGGCCTTTGCCGAGGGGGACAAGGACTTCATGCCCGGCGGTTGGGTCTCCCTGCACACGCGCTTCGGAGAAGGGCGCGGCAAGCCTGCGGTCGATCAGGTCGGAGCGTATGTCTTCCCACTCCCGTGTCTGGCCGCTTGCCTGATCGGCGGCTTCGCCGAGCCGGTTAAGCGATTGCTGCAAGGCCTGCGCGGCCTGCGAGTCGGGTTCCAGCCGGTTGTCAAGCATCTCGCGTGGCGCAAGCGGATCGGGGGTCGCGGTTCCGGGCAAGGCGCGAAGGCCGGAGCCGGATTCGATCTGGGGTGGCGGTGGACTGTTCAGGGGGCGGATGCATGGGTCCGGCGCGGACGTGGTGTCGGAGCGGGCGGCATCTTCTTCGCGATCCCTTGGGCGGGCGAAGCGCAGGAGATCGGCCTTTCGCGATTGCGGCACGAAACGGGCCTGTAGGACGTCGTCGGGCTTGTTTCGGTTCGCGACGAAGGGGGCCAAAGCGACGGCCAGGGCCAGCACCCATTCGGTGCCCAGTTTCAGGTTACGGACCGAGCCTTCCTCCAGTCTCTTGACGAAGGGGCCGGAGACGGTTCCGGCTATTTCCAGCAGGATGGCGGTTGTGGGGTGGAGCTGGAATTTTGACCAGTCGGGCAGCACATCGCCCCAGAGTATGACGGCATTGAGTATCTGGGCGACGGAATGAAAGCGCAGATCCTGCTGTGAGGCACTGAAGAGTCGATAGGTTTCGACGGCGGCCATTTTGGGCTGCGCCGCCAATTCGTGCAGGAGCAACCGCTTGGCGACGCTCTCGGCGATACTACAGATGAGTTTTCTGTAGAGATCGGGATCGAGACATGCGCAGTTGGCGGGATTGGATTCCCTGACGGCGGCGACCAGCACATCCACGAGCGGTTCGGTACGGAGTCGAGCCGTGTACTCGCGATAGGCGGTGAGGCCGATGGCGGCTCCGGTGGCGCATGCGGCGGGGTAGGTGGTATAGCACGGGTCGAGCTGGACCTTGACTTTCGGCGAGAAGGAGGCGTCAGGGGTTGCGTCCGTGGTGAGGGCGGCTGCTTTCTGCGCCTGGCGGCAGGCGGCGTAGAACTTGCGGAGCGGGGCGGTTCTCTCCCGATAGCTCAGGCGATAGTTGAACGCGTCGGCATTACTGTATCCGACGAAATCCTGTCGAGTCCGGCGATGGCGCCAATCCAGAGTCCGAGCCGGGGTGCCGGTGCCTGTCTGAGGCGGCAATTTCGGGCCTGAGCCGTATCTGAATTTTGCCAGAAGGCGGCCGACATTGATCACAGCAAGCGTCCTCCTGCCGTTACGGAGTCTTCTTCCTGCCGTTCCCGGAGGGCAAAGACCTCGTTGAAAATGGCCAAGCAGGCGTTCTGGTCTTCCATCGAGGCGTTACCGAGCAGGGTGGCCAGGGCGAGTTCCTGCGGGGTATGGTGCGGCAGGGCGGCGGCCATTTCGAGGAAGGAGAGATAGCTGTAGATAGTCGGGGGCGCCACCGACTGAAGCGCGCCTTCGAGGCGTTGCTTTCGGATTTTCTGGCCGAGCTGGACAATCAATTCGATCAGGTTTGGGTTGGAAGGGGGGCTGTAACCCTCTTTCGCGAGTTGTTTGAGGATCAGGATCTCCTCCTTTTCATCCAGATAGGCCATAGTGATGTGAATACCGAACCGACCGTTCAGCGCGTCATCGAGCTGCACGAGGTTGTGATTGTAGTCTTCCTGTGCCTGGTAGTTACTGTCGGCAAGGACGGCGATGTGGCCGGTTGCGAGGCGAGTGCCGTCGGGCAGGGCAACCCAGCCGGTGCGCGGCAGCAGTTCGAGAAGTCCGCCCTGGACGGCGGTAGACGGCGCGCGGCCGATCTCTTTGACCCAGATGACGTGGTAGCAATCATCGTTGTTGGTTTGGGCGGCACGGATGGCGGCGACGAGTGGGCTCTCCTCGTCATAGGTGGTTCCACTCCGGATGGCGCGGCGGAAGAAGAGTTCGCCGGGTTCGGAGAAGACGGTGAACTGAACGGCGAACATACGTAACGGTCTCTCCGGAAATCCCAGCCGCCGGCAGATATCCCGCCAGTTCTCGGGATTATGTTGGAGCGCGTCAAGTGTGGCCGTTTTCGCTGTGCCTGTGGGGCCGCTAACGTGGGTGATCTTACGATGGAGGATTCCGAAAGCGAGAGCCTCCAGAGTCTGTTTCCGGACGAACACGGGGTTGGACTGCGGTGCCGGGGCGAGGCCGATCAAGTCCTTTGCGCCGGCCTTCCGGTACTCGGCGGCGTTGGAGAGCCGATAGATCTGACTGGTGTAGGTTTGTCTAGTCATAGTTTCTTCCTCCGTGTCGGTTCTGCTCTGACCCGTTTTGCGGGGGCGGCGCGGCGTCGAGTTGGTGATCAAGCCGGAGTTGTTCGACGGCGGCGGCCTTGGCCGTACCCGTCAATCCGGCCAGATGGCGCCGGTTGTTCGGCAGCGAGTGGCGCAGTGTTCGGATCCATGCATTGCGCACGGATCGGGTCAATCCTGGATCATACCTGGGGAGCAGGAATGAAGTCCCCTGCGACCGAGCGGACACGGTTCTTCCGTGGATCACGGTTCACCTCTTTGCGTTGGATTTCTGGATTGAGAGAGCGAGTTCGCCGTTGACGGCCTTTGCGGCAAGGGTGCAGTTGTTGACACCCTTCTTGTTCTGATTTACGAACCGGGTGAAGGCTGAAGCGGCTGCCCGGCGGCCGTGTTCCAGGAGGGTTCTGGCGCCGAGCGCCTTGACCCTACCCCGCAGGGTGTTGAGCAATTCATGGCCGAGGTTTTCGGCGAACCGGAATTCGGCGACGGGGATGTGAAGGCGTTCGGCAGCCGAGCGCAGGCCGTCGGAGACGCCACGGAGGAGGATGGTGGGCAGCACGTCGGCAGGCAACTCACCGAAGACGATCGGCTCGCCGCAGCGGCTGAGGAAAGCGGGCGAGAGGACAGTGCGCAGGCGGTCGAGCACACGTTCGCGGAGGAAGCCTGGCGCGGCGTCTCCGAACCCGATGGGATTGCGGGCGGATTCATCGCCTTGCGGCAGATTGAGGGTGAAGAGGAGGACGAGGTTGGCACAGCTGAAGGTGTGGCCGGTGGCGGCCTGCGCCGAGCCGGTTTCCGCGATTGAAAGGAAGACGTCGGCCATCATGCCGGTGAGTCTGGCGGAGACGGCGTGGATATCGCATATTTCGACCACGGCGCCCTTCCAGCTCTTGGCGGCTCTTTCCAGAGTGCCCGCGCGCCAACTGCCCACGATTCCGGTAGCCGCTCCGAGCAAGATGGACGTGAACTGGTAGTGGTCGGAGATGGACGCGCCGTCGACGGTGACATAGACGCTGTCCATCAACCTGGCCAGGATACCGGCACAGGAAGACTTACCGGTGCCCGAGGGGCCCTCGCACAGGGCGAGCAGGGGCTGGTGGGCGGGTCGCGTGAGGATCTGGGTCTGCAGGCTTGTGAAGAGCTGGAGCAGGGGGTCATCTTGGCCGAGTATGCTCTGTTTGAGCGTGGTCAGAGTGTTGGGCGCGGTAAGGGCGCGGATCCACATCTCGTGGACATGAGGCGTGCGGTCGGCGCCGGCCCTTTGTTCGAGGCCGGCGAGCGTTTCGTTATGGCTGGAGAGAGAGGCGGCGAGCTTGGCGTCGACGCGCGCGCCCGATCCTTTTTCGAAAGCTTTGACCGCGCGGGTAGCCACGGGCCCGACCATACGTTGCTGTGTGCCGGGAGCGGAGTCGATCAGGGCGGCGCAGACGTCGGCGGCGAGCCGCGTCTCGTCGGCGGCGGGGAGTCCGCCTGTTTTTCGGGCGGCAGCGCGGAGCGCGAACCTGGCCAGGTGCTCGATTGGGATGTCGGCCGGGGGCCGGCGCACGGCGGGGCGCCAGGGGTCGTTACGCCCGCCCTGTCCGCCGCCGAATGCCAACTGGAGGTCCGCCTGCGCGCCGGTGAAGATGGCGGGAGCTCCCGCTTCGCAGAGGCGGTCGATGAGCGTCGTACTGGCGCGACCCAGATCGTAGATGCTGACGCCGAGGGTGAGTGCGTTGGCGGCGATTTCGAGCGGGGCGGGCGCTTTGGCGCAGAGTTGGATGATCCTCTGCGCGTCGACGGTGGGCAGGCAGAGGCGCCCGATTGGCTTTCCGTGCATGGCCAGGTGTGCCTGGCTCAGATGGGCGAGTGCGAACTCGATCAGAATGGGATACGGCGCCTCGACGGCCACGCACAGGCCGCAGGCGAGGAGGTCCGCGGTCTGGGTGGCCCAGTCGCGCATGAGTGCGGCCGTGGCGGAGTTGTCGTCCGGCGCCGGGAACACGGGCTGCACGACGTCCCGGAATTCCTGGAAGGCCTCCTCGATGTGGGCCGGGAGATGGGGGGAGGGCAGTTCGGCCTGGAGGAGTCGGGCGCATGCGTCGAGGGTGTTCAGTTGCTCGGCCACGTTTCCTGCGCGGAGTGTGGAGAGCGGCACAGCCTTGACGCGGAGTTCGACCCACCAGCTTTCCCGGTCCCCGTCCGAGCGGGCGTGAAGGGACCCGCTCTGGCGCAGCACGTCGGCGATTTTCACGAGAACCTTGGGCCGAACCCTGGCCTCCGGATGCATGGTGGCGAGGTGCAGCGACATCGTGATGGCCGTCTCGTCGTCGTCGAGCTTTCCGCTGGCGGCGAGGATGCCCTGGCGCCGCGCGTCCGGGTCGGGCCGCACGCTGAAGGCGGTTGCGCCGCCCGTGATATCGAGTTTGCCGTTGACGTGGCGGGTGACGAGATTCGCGAGTTCCCTGACGGCTTCCCGCGGGGCGGCGTCACCCCAGATGGCTTTGATGTTCAGCATGGCGTCATTGTCGCTCACGAGTGTCTCCTTCGCGGCCGATGCAGTTGGCGTGTATCGGGCGTTGACCCAACCGATGTTCCGTCGGCCGGACAGAAGCATTACGCGTCAAGCGGACGTGATCAAAAAAAAGTGACGGGCCGATCGGACGCCGTGGCCGGTCATGTCGATTCTGTAGGCATACACGTCGTGGCGTGCGCTGAAGGCTTCGACTGTAGCGTTATTAGCGACAATAACGGGGGCGTGCCTGAAACTGTAGCGCGCGCGGACGGCCGGGGCAGCGAGTTCTGATGCGTCGAGTCTGGGCAGCGCAATCGCGCGGGTCGGGGCCTCATGTGCGCAACACGTATCGTCGCGCAGGCCGTACGCATGGCAGGACGCTGGCCGGTGTGGATCGGGCGCAGAGGGGAAACGGGCGCCGGGCGAGTTTTGTCTGGGAGGGAACGCGGGGCTGGCACGATTAACCAGAGTCTCTACACGAGTTTGGCGCCGCAGGCCCGGATGGCGAGGGGTCCAGCAGGGCCTTCGTCTTCTCCGCGGTTATGCTGTCGACGACGAGATCGGTTATCAGGCCCGGCTCGTAGCTCAGGATCGCCTTGAGGACTTCCGGCTTTGACTTACCGCAGTCTCTGGCCCCGCACGGTCCGAGCACCAGCACGACCTTCATATGTTGCTCGGCAATGCGGTTCGGCAGTTCGGAGAGGTCGAACAGGGATACGGGTCGGATTTCGAGATCTTCCATATTGATGGGGCCGTTTGCACTAAGAGGTTGCCAGAGCATATCGCCCACGACACCGGCTGCTTCGAGCTTCTTCTTGGATTCGGAGTAGTCATTCATGAACGCGTGCAGCAAGCAGTGCTCATCGGACCAGGAGGAAGCCGACGTGACGAGTATGTCGATACGGTTGGCCGCCTCGAAGGCCTCCTTGACGCCGGGCAGATCGCGGGTGGTTGCGAAGTCTTTCGAGTGGACAACGCAGGGGACATGGAGCCCCACATAGCTCATCTTGACGTGGCTTTCCGGGACGTCGTCGAAGTAGATGAGGAAGGCGTTAGGGTCGGTGGTCAGTTTCTTGACCTGGAACCCGCCCACGACGGCGTGCCAGACGATATTTTCGGGGAGGCCCCTGATGGGCTCCAGGAGCAGGCGGCGGACTCGTTTGACGAGGCGGTTCATGCTGTGTCCGCCGGCGAACCCGACGTGAACGGTTCGATTGCTATTGCGTCGATCCCTCGCCACCGCCTGAATTCTTTCGATAATAAGCTCTGCGGCGGCATCGACCAGTCCGTCAAATGTGCCGGTCGCCAGAACGTTAATATCGACGCCGGTACCCACCGCTCGGAGCGCGGCAGCCAGCTTGATGTGAGGGGGGGGATTGTACCTGAACAGGCCGTCCTCGACGGCGGTTTTGAACCCATCATAGATACTTTCCCGCGTCAAACTGGTCCCAAATGCCTTGTTTAACTCCAAGGCGATAGCTTTGACCGCAAGCAAGCGATTGCAAAACATTTCCCAGGCGATGCTGATGAGTTCAGGCCTCATGCCCGATTTGCCCTTCCTAGTACGTTTTCTTTTGGGCTTGCCCGCCTTCTTGGGAGAGGCGGGAGGGGCGGGTTCGGCCTGCGATGGGGGTGGGGTAGGATCTGCTGGCATGGTTGGACTCCTTGGATTTATGACTTGGGTTGACATTGTGCGCCAAGGATCTACTCGGTGCCGCGCGCAGCCTATCGCGTGCGGACGATCCTGGACGCACACCCAAGAGGCAAACCTAGTGGCACGCGGATACGTTGTCAAGGGGGTCCAAGAAAGAAATGCGGAAAAAATCATCTGGCGGGTTCGGATGCGGAGGCTGGAGTGCCCGAGGCTCGTTTCTGGCCGATTTCGCGGTGCGACAGTTGCGCGGGGGGTGCGCAGATTGTGAGGCCTTTGTGTGCGGTTCGTGGCGGGATGCGGCGGGTTCGGGGCTGAGACGTTGGCGAGCGGTCTACCTGTAGAGGTTCAGCTGGACGAAGGCGCTGAGCGGGGCGCTGCCGTATTCGCTTTGGGGCACGCCGGTGCCGTCTTCGCCGCTGCCGAAAGGGATGTAGGCGCTGGCGGCGAGCGTGGCGGTGTCGGAGAGGGTCCAGGTGAGAGTGGGCGCGGTGATACCGGACCCGTCTTCGGGGCTGGCGAGCCAGAGCAGGGCGGCGTGCCAGGAGTCGCTGAACAGATAGCTGCATTGGAGTGCCAATGCCTGGCGGCCGAGGATTTGGGTGTCGCCGCGCAGGTAGCGCTCGAGGTAATCGGGATCGAGCAAACGCGCAGCAGCCTGTTGCATATCTTCCGAGCCGAACCCGGAGAAGTGGTGTTCGAGCAGGACGGTGAGGCCGTTGCCGACGTCGAACACGTAGGAGGCGCCGAGCACGGTTTTGGCGGCGAAATCGTTTTCGCCCACGGGGCAGCCGTCCTGGAAGGGTTCGGGAGTATCGAACAGGGCCAGTTCGCCCTGAATGGCGGCACCGAGCAGGGAGGCGGATGCGCTTGCGGCGTACACCCAATCCTCACCGCGTTTGCCCAGGATGAGAGCGCCGTCAAGTTGGCCGTTCTTGCTGGATCCGCGCAGGCGTGCGAGAGCGGCCGACCGATCCCAACTCTCGCCGAACGCGCCGACGAGGTCGAGGGAATGCCTTGGGCCGAGGCGGAGATCGGCGCGGACGGCGTCGATTCCGCGTCGCCATTCACGGTCGACTTCGAGGGGGGAGAAGGGGGCGAAGACGTCCACGGCGCTGAAGATGGCGCCTCGTCCCCAACCGACTGCCTGGCGTCCGAGCGTGAAGTCGGCGCGGGGGAGGTGGAAGGCGGCGCAGGCGCGGTCCAGTTCGTGCCTGTAGACGTGAGCGTTTTGGACTTCGACGATGGGGGCGTCGAGTTGGCGGATGCGATAGGGGGCTGGTGCTGCAGAGGGGAACACGGCGAGCGCGGGGTTATGGGCCGCGGGCTGGGGCACTGTACGGTGTTCATAGTCGATCTGGACGAGCAGATCGGGGCGTGGCGCGGCGGCGAGCCCGAAGCGGAGTCGCCAGAGGTTCAAGGGGAGGTCATTCTCCTGCGCCAGGATGCCGGCCTTGGCCGTGGTACGGATTTCGGCGCCCATCGGGCCTGCGGTCTGGTGCTGCGGCTCATGCGCGGGCAGTTGTCCGCAGGCGAGGGCAGCCGTGAGGCTTACGGCCAGCAGGGAACACGGCATGGTGCGGCCGGAAGGCCGGCGCGGGGGCGGAGCGCAGGCTCGGGGGCGAGGGGCGTATCCTGCGTCCTTGTCTGGCTCCGGATGCAGCTGTTCCGTCACGGATTGGACCTCCCGTCCTGCCATCGACCGGTACGCGGCTATCCGTCCGACGGGTTATGAGTCACGTCGTCTTTGGCGACGCGGCCGTCGGTGAGCGTGATGACGCGCGAAGCGTGCGCGACGACGCGTGGGTCGTGGGTGGAAAAGAGGAAAGTCATGCGGTGTTCATCCCTGAGCCGGCGCATCATATTCATGAGGATTTCGGCGTTTTCGCCATCCAGGTTGGCCGTCGGTTCGTCCGCGAGGACGAGTTTAGGGCGGGAGGCGACGGCCCGGGCGACGGCGACGCGCTGTTGCTGGCCCCCGGACATTTCCAGGGGGCGCCGTTCGGCGAGATCGCCGAGGCCGAGTTCTTCGAGCACGCGTTTGGCGTGATCGCGGCGTTCTGCGCCGACGCCCTGCAATTCCAGGACGAACTCGACATTTTCGCGTGCGGTCAGGACGGGGAGCAGGTTGTAGGCCTGGAAGACGAAGCCGAGCGAGCGCAAGCGCAGGTCTGCCTTCTGGCGGCGGCTTAGCGAGCCCATGTCGCGGCCGAGCACGCGGAGCGTGCCGCCCGTGAGCGAGTCGAGGGCGCCGATGAGATTGAGCAGGGTTGTTTTGCCGCTGCCGGAGGGGCCGACGATGGAGAGGAACTCGCCCCCGTGCACGTCGAGATCGACGCCGCGCAGCGCGGGGGCTTCGACGGCGCCGGCCTTGTATATTTTTGTCAGGCTCCTGGCGGATACGAGCGGGTCGTTCTCCATATCATATCTCCCGTAATGCGCCGGCCGGATCGGTACGCACGGCGAACCAGGCCGGGTAGACAGACGCTGCCAGGGTGGCCAGCAGCGAGACAGCAGCGGCATAACCGAAGATCCACGGGCCGACCGAGGCGTACATGACGGGATCGAGCAGGACGTTACATATGGCGGTTTCGCCTCCCATCATGGAACTGAAATCGACGCCTTCGGTGGCGAGGTAATAGGCGAGGGGTGTTCCGAGTGCGAGTGCGGCAAGGGCCCCGCCGAGTCCGATGAGCACCGCCTCGGCCACGAGCACGCCGACGACGTAGCGCCCCTTCATGCCGAGCGCGGCGAGCACGGCGAATTCGCGGCGCCGCTCCAGAACGGCCGTAAGCTGAGCGCTGGTGATGCCGAGCGCGACGACGACGATGATGATCATGACGAGCATCCGGGTGAAAGCGGTATCGCCCTCGACGTTGGCGGCCAGTTCGCGGTTGACCTCTCGCCATGTCACGACGGCTGCGTCGGTGTGGGCCAGTTTATCGGCGAGCAGCCGCTGTGTGTCGTCGATGCGTCGATAGTCCTTGAGCAAGACAGCCAGTTCGGCGGGGCCCTCGTAGCCGGTCAGTTCGGCGATATCGCGCAGGGTGACGTGGCAGATGCCGGCGTCCAGTTCCCTGCTGCCGGTCTCGAGGATGCCGACGATTCGCAGCATAGCGCTGCGAATCTCGCGACGTCCGGCGAGGGTGACGAGCAGATCGTCGTCGAGTCGGACTCGGAGCCGGCGGGCCAGCGCCTTACCGATAACGGCGCATCCGGTATCGTCGGGCCGGAGGTAGCGGCCGGTGACGGCGCTCCTGAAGACGATGCGGTTGGAGGCCCGTTCGGCGTCCGGCTGGACGCCGGCGATTTCGACGCCGACGGCGCGATTGCCGAAGGCGAGCAGCGCGCTGGATCTGGCCCGCATGGCGGTGGCCCTCACGTCGGGCAGGGAGCGGACGACGGTGAGGATCTGATCGGGCCGCGGGAGCCGGAGCGTATTTTCGCGGCGGGCGGGCCAGGTTTTGGGCACGATCTGGATGTGTCCGACGCCGCTTTCCGATGCCGCGCGGATCTGCATTTCCGCGGCGCCGCGGATCCAGGCGGCCGCAATGATTCCGATGCCGCAGCCGATCCCGACACCGACAACGGAGAGCAGCGTGCGTCTGGGATGCCGGAGCAGGCTGCGTACGGCGTAGGCTATGGAAATGCTGCCGATCATGTGCGCATGGCCTCCACGGGTTCCAGGCGGGCGGAGATCAGGGCGGGCCAGAGCGAGGCCAGCACGGAGGTAAGCGTGACGGCCACGACGCCGAACAGGATGTTCCGGAACTCGAATTTGGAGTACAGCACGTAGGAGATGTTGAGTCCCTGGAAGCTCATTTCCTCGATGTCTGTGCCGGCGAGCGCGGCGTAGTCGATGCCGGTACGGGCGGTGATGAGCACGACCGCGCTGCCGAGCAGGGATCCGACGAGCACGCCGATGAGGCCGAGGATCACGGATTCGAGGACGACCATGCGGACGAGCCGGGCCGGTCGCGAGCCGACGGCGAGCAGCATCCCGAATTCGCGGGTACGCTCAAAGGTAGACATCATCATGGTATTGGCGATGCCGGCGGCGGCGGCGACGAACACGATTCCGACGAAGATGAGGTCGAACCAGTTCTTCATATCCAGGATGTTTCCGAATTCTGGCGCGGCCTGGCGCCAGGACAAGACTTCGGTTCCGCCAAACGCCGGCAGCGCGGCGATCTGTTCGGCCAGTTGCCCGGCCCTCCGATAGTCTTTTCCATAGACGAGGATCTCGTGAGCCTTGTTTTCGAGCGCGAGGAGCGTCTGGGCCTGCGGCAGGGCCATGAGAACGCCAAGGCGGTTAACGATGTCGGTATTGCCCCGGACGATGGCCTTGACGGCGACGAGTTCGCTGACGGGAAACTCGTCGGCGTCCTGCCCGATGATCGCGATTTGCTGGCCGGGCCGCACGCCCAGCCGGTGCGCGAGCACCTTTCCGAGCACGACTTCGTCGTGCTGCGGGCGGTGTTCGGGCGGGAGCGATTCGAGAATGCCGCCTTTGCGGGATTCGACCTGGACATCGAGGCCGACAATCATGGCGGGCTTCGCATCGGAGGGCTGGTCGGATTGGGTGCCCGGCGCCGCGAGCACGGCGGCGTAGATTCGTGGTGACACGGCTTCGACGGCGGGCATCGCTTCGAGGGCCGAGCGGGCGGCGCGGAGGCCATCCATGAAAAGATCGACGGCCCGCTCCTCGCGCCAGTCTTTGTGGTGGACTTGGACGTGACCGAGCAAGGGGCCGGTCAGAATCCGGAGCATATCGTCGTACATGCCGGCCATCATGCCGTTGACCGCCACGAGTGTGAGTTGTGCCAGCGCGATGGCCGAAAGGGCGAGCAGCGTTCGTTTTCGGTTTCGGCCGAGATTGCGCCAGGCGATACGGAGTGTGCTGTTTTTCACCGGTCAACGTTTCCGTTCGAGTTGGCTGAGGCTGAACAGACTTTCGGGCACGTCCAGGTTGAAACGGACATCTTCATAGACCATAACGGTTTCGTGGCCGTCCTTGTCGACGGGCGTCAAGAGGAGGCGCGTGGGGATTCGGCGTCCGTCGAACTCCCGCACGTGGGAGAAATCCATGACGCGGGCCAGTTCTTCCCTGCGGTCGTAGTATCTAGCTTGGATGGGGAGAGTGCCGTCGGCCGAGATGACGTATTCGATCCGGTCCCAGAGCCCGACGGTATCGGGTTTTGCCTTGAGGTTGACGAGCCAGCCGGGCGGGGAATCGGATTGACCGACCAGCGTGCCTTCAAAGTCGTCGAGCAGGGAAGACTCGCGCACGAGATCGTCGTTGGTGAAATCACTGCCCATCCACGAACTGAGCATCATGGAGGGAGGGATGCGGATGGTGCGGGCGATGCGGGGGAGGTAGTTCCACAGGTTCTTGCCGACCTTGAGGGTAGCGGTCCCGGCGTCGCGGGCGGGCTGTTCGACGAGGATGAGCGCCTTGTCTTCGCCTTTCGACCAGGCTTTGAGCGTCATGGCGCGGGTTCGGCGCGGTTTCTTCACTGTCAGGGTCATGCGGGCGAAGGAGCTGTTGGCGCGGTAGAGGTCGTCGAGATGGTCGAGCAGGCGCTGCAGGTCGGGCCGGCCGGTTGCCGCGTCGATGAGGGAGTCCGAAAGGGACGGGGCGGGCACGGCGGGGACGTTGGGCGAGGCATTTCTTGGGGGATCGCCGTGCGAGAAGGCCGGCGGCAGGAGCAGGAGCAGGAGGGCGGGGAACAGGAAGGCGGAGGGGGCAGCCCTAAGCGGTGTGCAACTGGCGGCCTGAGCGCGCTCTGCGCGTGGTGAACCGTTCATCCGTACCTCCCTATTGCGTGGCTATCGGGGCGGCGAGAGGGAACGCCGTGCGGAACTCGAAATTTGTCACAAGGGATCGAAGCAGGCGAAGGCGTTTGCTTCAAGACAAAAAAACGATATGGCTTCGGTTTGGGTCTGTCGGGTTCCGCGCCGAGCGTCACAGGGGGCGGTCTCCCGGGTGGGGAGACGGACGCCCGGCGCGGCAACCCGCGCCCAGGCCAGGCGGCAGGCGGGCCGCCCTACTGGATATCGGCGTGATAGCTTTGCAGGGATTTGACCTCGGATTTGCCTTTTCGATAAGCGGCGATTCCTTTTGCGGAGGCGCTGGCGGCGGCCATGGTTGTGATATAGGGCACCTTGTAACGGATGGCGGCTTTTCGGATGTAGGAGTCGTCCGCCTTGCTGGCTTTTCCGCGCGGGGTGTTGATGACAAGCTGGATACTGCCGTTCATGATTTCGTCGGCGATATGCGGCCGTTGCTCACGCATCTTGAAGACGCGCTCGGACTGGATGCCGTGTTTGGCCAGGTAGGCCTGCGTGCCGACGGTGGTTTTGAGCGAGAAGCCCATCTGCACGAACTGGCGCGCTACTTCTACGGCGGCTGCTTTGTCCTTGTCGGCAATCGTCAGGAGAACGGTTCCGGAGGTCGGCAGGCGGCCCTGGGCGGCGTCCTGGGACTTGTAGAAGGCCATGCCGAAGGAGTCGGCCATGCCGAGGACCTCGCCGGTGGATCGCATTTCCGGACCGAGCACGGGATCGACTTCCGGATAGAAGTAGAACGGGAATACGGCTTCCTTGACGCCGTAGTGGGGGATGCGTTTCTGCTGGAGGTTGAGATCGGCGAGCTTCCTGCCGAGCATCAACTGGGTAGCGATACGGGCCATAGAGAGCCCGCAGACCTTGGAGACGAGAGGAACGGTGCGGGATGCGCGCGGATTCGCTTCGAGGATATAGACGGTGTCGTTACAGATGGCGTACTGGATGTTCATGAGGCCGACGACGTGCATATCGATTGCGATCTTGCGGGTGTATTCGCAGATTGTGTCGATGTGTTTCTGCGGGATGCTGGTGGGCGGGATCACGCAGGCGGAATCGCCGGAGTGCACGCCGGCCAGTTCAATATGTTCCATGACGGCGGGGACGAAGGCGTCCGTGCCGTCAGCGATGGCGTCGGCTTCGGCTTCGATGGCGTTATCGAGGAATTTGTCGATGAGAATGGGCCGTTGCGGCGAGACGTCGACGGCCGCTTGGACGTAATGGCGCAGCATTTCTTCGTCGTGGACGACTTCCATCGCGCGGCCGCCGAGGACGAAGGAGGGACGAACCATGAGGGGATAGCCGATGCGGGCGGCGACCTCCATGGCCTGTTCCAGGGTGCTGGCCATGCCGCTTTCGGGCTGCGGGATACCGAGTTTACCCATCTTCTGGCGGAACCGGTCGCGGTCTTCGGCCAGTTCGATGGTTTCGGGCGTTGTGCCGATGATCTTCACGCCGGCCGCTTCCAACTGGGCGGCGATGTTCAGCGGCGTCTGCCCGCCGAACTGGCAAATGACGCCGTCGGGCTTCTCCTTTTCGTATATGCTGAGCACGTCCTCGACGGTGAGCGGCTCGAAATAGAGTTTGTTGGAGGTGTCGAAATCGGTGGAGACGGTTTCGGGGTTGCAGTTGACCATGATGGATTCGATGCCTTCATCGCGCAGCGCAAAGGCGGCATGGACACAGCAGTAGTCGAACTCGATACCTTGGCCGATGCGGTTGGGCCCGCCGCCGAGGACCATGACTTTGCGGTTGGGGGAGACGCTGGTGGTATCGGGCGCGATGTAGGAGGAGTAATAGTAGGCGGCGTCCTTCACTCCGCTGACGGGGACGGCGTGCCATCCCTCGGTGATGCCGAGATTCTTGCGGCCTTCGCGGATGCTGGTTTCGTCGACGCCGAGGATGTCGGCGAGGTAGCGGTCGGCGAAGCCGTCCTTCTTGGCCTTGATCAGCAGGTCGTTGGGCGGCAGTCCGCCCTTGTGCTTGAGGATTTCCTCTTCGAGCTGCACGAGTTCCTTCATCTGTTCGATGAACCATGTTTTGATGTAGGTGCGTTCGAACAGCTTCCGGACGTCGGCGCCCTTGCGCAGGGCCTCGTACATGATGAACTGGCGCTCGCTGGAGGGGTGTGCGAGCATTCGCATGAGTTCCTCGAGCGATTTCCGGTTGAAGTTCTTGGCAAAGCCGAGCCCATGGCGGCCGTCTTCCCGGGAGCGAATGGCTTTCTGGAAGGCTTCCTTATAGTTTTTTCCGATGCTCATGACTTCGCCGACCGCGCGCATCTGGGTGCCGAGCTTGTCTTCGAGCCCCTCGAATTTCTCGAAGGCCCACCGGGCGAACTTGACGACGACATAGTCGCCGGAAGGGGTGTATTTCTCGAGCGTCCCATCGCGCCAGTAGGGGATTTCGTCCATGGTCAGCCCGCCGGCGAGCAGGGAAGAGACGTAGGCGATGGGGAAGCCGGTGGCTTTGGAGGCAAGCGCGGAGGACCTGGAGGTGCGTGGGTTGATCTCGATGACGACGACGCGGCCGGTATTGGGATCGTGGGCGAACTGGATGTTGGTGCCCCCGATGACCTCGATGGCCTCGACGATATCGTAAGAGTATTTCTGGAGTTGCTTCTGCAGGTCCTCGGCGATGGTGAGCATGGGCGCTGTGCAATAGCTGTCGCCGGTATGGACGCCCATGGCGTCGACGTTTTCGATGAAGCAGACGGTGATCATCTGGTTCTTGCTGTCGCGTACGACTTCGAGTTCCAGTTCTTCCCAGCCGAGAACAGACTCTTCGACGAGGATCTGGTTCACGAGGCTGGCACGCAGTCCGCGTTCGGCTATTGTTCTGAACTCTTCCATGTTGTAGGCGAAGCCGCCGCCGGTTCCGCCCATGGTGTAGGCGGGGCGGATGACGCAGGGCAGGCCGATCTCCTGCAGGTGTTTTTCGGCTTCGTCCATGTTGTTGGCAATGGCGCTGCGCGGCATGTCGATACCGAGCGAGTTCATGGTGTCTTTAAATGCCTGGCGGTCTTCGCCGCGCTTGATGGCGTCGACCTGCACGCCGATCACGCGGACGCCGTACTTCTCGAGGACGCCTTCCCGTGCGAGTTGGGAGGAGAGGTTGAGGCCGGACTGGCCGCCCAGGTTGGGCAGCAGGGCGTCCGGTCTTTCCTTGGCGACGATTTCGGACATGGATTCGAGGGTAAGGGGTTCGATGTAGGTGACGTCGGCCATGCCCGGATCGGTCATAATGGTTGCCGGGTTGGAATTGGCGAGCACGATTCTGTAGCCGAGCGATCTGAGGGCTTTGCAGGCCTGTGTACCGGAGTAGTCGAACTCGCACGCCTGGCCGATGACGATGGGCCCGGACCCGATGATCATGACTTTGTTGATGTCGTGGCGTTTGGGCATGGTGGCTCCTTTCAAGTGACGTACAGGTTCTTACTCGAGAAGCTCGGGTCGCTGGTGACGTTGACACCGAGCCTTCTCAACCCGGCCTCATCGCCGGGTGAGGGGATATGGGTGATATGCATCTCGCAATTTCGCAGTTCCTTGAGCTTTTCCATGGCCGTCTGCGCTGCCGGATTGGTGGTGGCGCTGATGCTGAGGGCGATAAGGGTTTCTTCGAGGTCGAGGCTGAGCTGCTTGGTGTTGAGGATATCCTTTTTGAGATAGCCGATGGACTCGATGATGCTGGGCGAGAGCAGGTGGATCGTGTCGGGGATGCCGGCAAGGGTCTTGATGGCGTTGAGCACGAGGCTGGAGGCCGCGTGCATGAGGGAGGAGTTCTCGCCGGCGACCACGGCGCCGTCGTGCAATTCGATGGCGGCCCCGCAGAAGACGCCCTTGTTCCCCTTCTGTTTGCGTTGTCCCTCGCGCGCCGCTTCGGCGGCGGCGGCCACCACCTTTCTATCCGGCGGGCCGGCGCCGAGTTCTTCCATGAGCAGTTCGGCTCTCTGGACGGTTTCCCTGTCGGTGCAGCCCATGGCGTACTCGCAGCCGTAGCGGTAGTATCGGCGCACGACTTCCTGGCTGGCGGCGATGCGCACGACGCTGTCGTCGCAGATGGCGAAGCCGGCCCTGTTGACCCCCATGTCGGTCGGGGACTGGTAGACGGACTTCTCGCCCATGATTTTCTCGAGGATTCTCTTCAGAACGGGGAATATCTCGACGTCGCGGTTGTAGTTGATGGCGGTTTCGCCGTACGCCTCGAGGTGAAAGGGGTCGACGAGGTTGAAATCGCCCAGGTCGGCGGTGGCGGCCTCGTAGGCGACGTTCACGGGGTGTTTGAGCGGGAGGTTCCAGATGGGGAAGGTTTCGAACTTGGCATAGCCGGACCCGTTCCCCCGGAGGTGGTCGTGGTACAGCTGGGAGAGGCAGGTGGCCATCTTGCCGCTGCCGGGCCCGGGCCCGGTGACGACGACGATCGGGTTGCGCGTTTCGATGTATGGGTTGGCGCCGTAGCCCTGCTGGCTGACGATCGTTTCGACATCGGTCGGGTAGCCCTGGGTTGCGCGATGGGTATAGACCTTGATATTCCGGCGTTCGAGCCGGTTGATGAACTGTTTGGCGGCGGGCTGGTCGTCGAACCGGGTGATGATGACGGCGGTGACCTCGATGCCCCAGTCGCGGAGGTCATCGATGAGTTTCAGGGCGTCGGCGTCATAGGTGATGCCGAAGTCGGCACGGACCTTCTTGCGTTCGATATCGCCGGCATAGATGCACAGCAGGATATCCGTTCTGTCCTTGAGCTTTTGAAGCAACCGCATTTTGACGTTGGGGTCGAAACCGGGCAGAATGCGTGCCGCATGGTAGTCAAAGATGAGTTTTCCGCCGAACTCGAGGTAGAGCTTGTTGTCGAACTGGCCGGCGCGTTCGATGATGCAGGCGGCCTGTTCCTGGAGGTAACGGTCGTTATCGAATCCCTTGGTGTGGCTCATGTGTTCGTAGACTCCGGCTTCTGGGCGTTTGATGCGAAACGTGCCGAGAGATCGGGGACGTTTTTCGTCCTCGGCTCTCGGCACGTTGCCAACATAGATTGTCTCTCCGGCGCCCGGTTGACGCGTCAGACGACTTCCATGGTCGAGGGCGGCTTGGTGGCGATATGGTACGTGACGCTGACGACGCCGGGCACCTCGGTTGTGAGGCGCGCCGCCAGTTTCTCGAGCGTTTCCCAGGGGACGCGCACGGGGGTCGCCGTGACGGCGTCCTTCGTATTCCAGCAGCGGATTTCGATCTGGTTGCCGAACTCGCGTTTGCCGTCGCGGATCCCGGTCACGCGGTCCTGATGCAGGATAGCCATGCACTGAAACGCTTTCACGCCGGCGAGTTCCTTCTCGGTGATCACGGTGGCCTTGCGCACGAGTTCGATGCGTTCGCGGGTGGCTTCGCCCACGACGCGCGCGGTCAGTGCCGGGCCGGGGAAGGGGGGGCGGTTGTAGACTTCTTCGGGCAGGCCGAGGGCTTTGCCGACGGCCCTGACCGCGGGTTTGCGCAGGCGGATGAGCGGCTCGAGCACGGAGTAGCCGTAGGCCTGTTCGGTATCGATGCCGAGCTGTGCGAGGATATTGTGCTGGCGTTTGATGCCGGCAACGGTCTCCTCCACATCGGTGAAGATGGTGCCCTGCAGGAGGTGTCTTGCGCCGCTCTGTTTCACGAGCCGGCTGAACACGGACTTGTAGAAGGTGTCGGTGATGGCCTGGCGTTTTTCTTCGGGGTCTTCGATGCCCTTGAGGGCGTCGAAGAATTCGTCCCGGGCATCGATGAGTTCGACGGGTACGTTTTTCTCGCGGAAGAGTTCGACGACTCGCTGCGGTTCGCCCTCGCGCATGATGCCGTTGTCGACGAAATAGGTTTTGAGTCGCTCGCCGAGCGCCTGATGGCCGAGCAGGGTGACGACGGAGGAATCGACGCCTCCGGACAGGGCATTGACGGCGACGCCGTCGCCGACAGCCTGTGCGATATCGGCGGTTTGTTCCCGGATGAAAGCTTCCTCGTTGAGCTCCTGGAGTTTGAGTTCCTGTACGTCCATGTGGTCCTCCGCCGTGTGTGTATCTATATGAAGAATCAAACGTGCTGCAGGCACAAAGTCGAAGAAAGGGTCGCAAGAGCAGCCGAGCAACCTTAACTTGACAGTCCGTACGGTACTGTTCTAAGGTGCGGTCGTAAATACGGACAAAAACCACTCATTTTACCTATAAAAAACTGGCAATTCCAATACCTACAAAGTGCCTATGAATGGCACTGCGCTTGTCGGCATGGAGGGAGGCGGCGGTGAGGCGGAAGCGGGCGGTCAGGCGGCGGGAGAAGCGGGCGGTGCGCGGGGCGCCGGCGGTTGGCGACGAGTGGCCGGTCCAGTGGCGGCTGGCGGCCGGTGAGCACGCGAATCTGACTCGGGCGACGTGGGCGCTGGGCGAGCGGGTGAAGGAGTTGAATTGTCTTTACGGGATGACACAGCTTGCGGAGCGCGGCGGCGATTCGCTCGACGGCATTTTGCAGGGGGTAGTGGCGATCCTGCCGCCGTCGTGGCAGTATCCCGCTGTGACGTGCGCGCGGATCGTGTTTGAGGGCAAGGCCTACAAGAGCAAGGGGTTCAAGCTGACGCGGTGGCGCCAATCGGCGGCGATCATGATGTACGGCAAGCCGGCGGGCGAGGTGACGGTTTGCTACACGGCGGAGCGGCCGCGGGATTTCGAGGGGCCCTTTCTGAGGGAGGAGCGTGCCCTGCTGGATGCGGTAGCGGAGCGGGTCGGCACGATTGCGTTGCGAATGGCCGCCGAGCGCCAACTGCAGGACACCAACAGGCAACTGGAGTTGGAGCGGCGTGCGTTGCAGGAGACGAACACGGCATTACGGACGGTGCTGTCGCGGATCGAGGAGGAGAAGCGGGAGATCCACAAGGCGATCCACGCGAATGTCGAGAAGGTCCTGATGCCGATCCTGCACGCGCTGGCGCTTGCGGTTCCCAAGGCGCAACGCAAGTATGTGGACTTGCTGCGGGACAATCTTGAGGAGATCACCTCGCCGTTCGTCAGCGAGCTTTCGCGCAAGTACCACGCGCTGACGCCCACGGAGATCCGGATCTGCAACATGATCCGGACGGGGATGCGGACGAAGGAGATCGCGAAGACGCGCGGCGTTTCGGCCGCGACGATCAGCCGGCATCGCGAGCGGATCCGGCGCAAGCTCGGCATCGCGAACAGCCCGGTGAACCTGGCCACGCATCTGCAGACCCGGATGTAGGCCCGGGCGGTGCAAGGGGACTGGGGGGCTGGTAGGAAGCACGGATGGACAGACGGTCGGGTCACCGACCGCGGATGCCGGCCGGCCGGTGTATGCCGGAGTCATAGGTCGCGAGGTAGAGGCCGCACCGTCATCCTGCTGCGAGGGCCTCCTCGATCTGACGGGCCATGAACTCGGCCTGTTCTTTGGCGGCCAGGCTGGCCGCTGCCGTGTGAGTTTTGCCGTCGCGGGTTGAGATCCGGAGCCGGAACGTCTGATTCTGTCCGGCCTGCCTGTCGGGTTCAGCGAAGATTCTGGTGACGTCTTCGGCCCGGAGTGTGCGGGTTCGCATGAGGCCTGGGATCCCGGAACTGACGGTGACTCGGCCATTTGCGGCCTCGAGCCGGCGCATACCCAGCCACGCATCGATCATGCCGAAGAAGACGAGGATATCGATCAGCCCGAAGATAATGGGAAAGGCTATTGGCGCCTTCGCCGAGGACACCGGGCACGGAGGCCATTTCGAAGACGGATTGTCCGAACTTGCGCCACCGCACGACGCTGCGCACGGCCCAAGCGGCCAGCGCGAGCCCGGCGGCGGGGAAGAGCAGGACCAGGAGCGCCTGCTTCTCCGTCTGTCCTTTCAGCACATCGCCGACCGCCAGCACGGCTATCGGGACGGCGATCGCGTTCCAGACAGCGGCAAAGGCGCAGGCGAATATCATTCCGCCTTTGTCGGCGGCCTTGATGACACCGTCCTGCCATTCCGGCTTCCACCGCCACGGTTCCTCGGGATGCTCGGCCTGGAGCGCGGTTTCTTTGGCGCCGCGCCTGTAGGCGTACAGGCCCATGGCGATGATCCCGACGCCGACGCCGCCGAAGAGCAATCCGAACACGCTCAGCAGGCCGATCAGGCCCCAGCGCGGCCGGCGGTAGAGGACGGCTTCCGCCGGGTTGTCGGGATTCACATAGCAGCGGAAGGGTTTGCCGGACTTCCTGTACCGCTCCAGTTCCGCATGGATGTCGCGATGGTAGGAACCGACGTTATCGGAACCCGAGTGCAGGCCGACACGGCTGGCCTTGTGGGGGTTGCCCTGGTACTGGTAGGCATAGCTGGCCGCGACGGAATAGGTGGTGGATTTGGAGCCCTGGTGGCTCTCGAGCTGGGCGGACAGGATTTGTGCGGGTACCTCTTCCCATCGCCACATGCGTGCGGCCGTAACGAGCGTTTTGGCGTTGAGGCCGGCCATGACGACTCCGACGGCGGCGAACGGCAGCCCGAAGAGGACCAGGCATCCGGAGCCGATCTTGGCGTCTTTGTCCTTTCCGGCGGCCATACGTTTTCCTTGAGGGGTCCCGGATTCGCGGGCGGGAACCGGCGAACGAACGGGGCTTTTCAAGTGTCGGTTGTCGCGTATGCGGAGTCAAGTGTCGAGTGTGCAGGCGGCGCGTGACGATTCCTGTGGAGACGAGAGAGAATTCTGTGTGATAATGGCGCACATGAGCGAGAGGCTCTATCCGGAAATCCGTCTTCAGATTCTGTATTGCGAGATGCGGCGCCGCTTTCGGTGGAACGACAGGCCGCTGGCGGCGCCGTACTGGCGGTTCTACTGGAATGAGAACAGGGCGGGGCGAGTGGCGTTTGAGGGGCGGGAGACAGAGTTGGGACCAGGGATGTTTGTGTTGATTGCCCCGAACACGGCCTATGTGGGCATGAGCCCGGAGCCCATGGACCATTTCTACGTGCATTTTGTGGCGGAATCGCCCTATGACGTGGTGCAGCCCATGGTGTTTGGGTGCGAGGCGACGCATCGGGGGGTGTCCGCGATCGGGGAAGTGGTGGCGGTACTGGGGTCCGAGGCGGCATTTTCACCGCGCGTCGCCGTACTGGTGCGAGGGCTTCTGTACGATCTGCTTGGGCGCGTGCCGGAGGAACGGCTTGGGGCGTGGTGCCGGGAGCCCCGGCTTCGCCGCGTACTCGGCGAGATCGCCCCGCGGCTGCATCAGCGCATCACGAACACGGATCTGGCGCGAAAATGCGGGATGAACACGAATGCGTTCATTCGTCTATTCCGGCGCGAGCTGGGCGAGACGCCGCGGGAATATGTGGTTCGCAAACGGATCGAGAAGGCGTGCGTCATGCTGCATTTTTCGGATGCGACCGTCGAGTCGGTTGCAGCGGCCTGCGGGTTCTGCGACCGGCACTATTTTTCGCGGGTTTTCAAGGCGTATCGCGGTGTCGGGCCGGCGGCGTTTCGGACGCGCCGGCCGGCCTAGTCGAGATGGAAGACTTCCCGCAAGTCTTTGGCGACGGGGCTGTTGTCGGGGTTGGCGGGCATGACGTCCTTCATGTAGGCCCACCATTTGGCGCAGGGTTCGGTTTCGGCGATGGCTGCCCAGCGTGATTCGTCCTCGATCTCCACGTAGGCAAAGAGCCGGCTGGTTGCGGGATCCAGGAAGATGGAATAGTTGTGGACACCGTGCGTCTTGAGCACGGCCTCGAGTTCCGGCCAGATCGGGTTGTGGCGTCTTTCGTATTCGGCGTGCCGATCGGGATTCACCTTCATCATGAACGCTTTTCTGATCATGGGTCTTCTCCGTTTGTGAGAGAGGGGTTGGGGCGGGCTGCGTCGACCGTTTACGCCGGGCGCCTACGCCGCATACCCGTGCCCGCGCAGTTCCTCCTCCAGAAAGGCGAAGTCGTGGTTGCCGCCGTCGGTTTTCCAGCGTCCCACCGCCTCGGCGCGGACCGGGATTTTCGCGGGTTTGAACCCGAGGAACGCGGCGAGCTTTTCCAGCGTCCGGTCCTGGTCCAGGACGAAATCTTCGAAGCGGAGCGTGAGCAGGTGCCTGGGCGGCGGGGTGGCTTTGAATATCTCGGATTGGTACTTCCAGCTGACGGCGCGGCGCAGCCGGAGGTCGTCGGTCGGCTCGTACGGGACGCCGAATCGCGAGAGGTCATCGGTCAGGTGTCCGGCGAGTATGCAGTCGCGCGGATCGCGTATCCAGTAGATGTAGCGGATATCGGGAAAGAGGCGGACGATCCAGGGGAAGGCGAGGATGGTTTCGGGCAGTTTCCAGCCTTTGTGTGGCGCGTCGCTGGCCAACACGCTGGCCAGGTAGGATTCGACGAGCTTCTTGAAGTCGGGATCGATCGGCATCGTATGCAGACGGGCGAAGTCCCATCTCAATCCGCCGTCATGGCGGACGTGTCGCGAAATGACGCGGCAGGCTTCGTACATGGCGTCGGCCGGCACGAGGTCGCCGGACCCGTTGAGTTGGGCGCCCATATAGACGCCGCTTGCGGAGAGCGTGTGAGAAATGGCGCGCGTGCCCGAATGTCCGCGGCCGATGACGGTGATCATCATGATTAGACCCCTTTGGCCTGGGTTACGAGTTGAGGGTTGACGGCGGAGGGTTGACGGGGGGCGGCCGGTGCGGCGTGCACGGGCACGACGTCGCCGGTCTGGATGGATTCGATGGCGGCGGCGAGCACTTGTTGCGCGGCGAGGCCGTCGGCTCCGCTCCCGTCGATTTCTTCCGGGCTGGCGCCGTGTTCGAGTTGTTCGACGAACCGGCCCAGGCGGTTTCGGAACGTATCGGTGAAATCGCGCAAACCGCCGAAGACGGGATTGGTGTAGACGGTTTTTTCCGGGCTTCCGGCCGGGTAGAGCGTGGCTTCGCGGTACATGTCTTCGATGACAAACCGGCCTTGGGTTCCGGCGAGTTCACAGCGCTCCATGGGATGGCCTCGTTCGATGTCGTAGCTGCCGCAGAGATGGCCGACGACTCCGTTTCGGAAGCGCATGTTGAACTGGGCGGTCGACCATATGGTCCTGCCGGGCGCCTGGGTGGCGAAGCAGTGGACCGCCTCCACCTCCCCGCAGAAGTGGCGCATGATATCGACGGTGTGGGGGTGCAGCGCCTGGATTTGGAACCATGGCGAGGATTCGGTGGGGTTTTTGATCCACATGCTCATGTTGATGAACAACGGGTGTCCGATTCGCCCCTCATCGACCCAGCGCTTGGCGAGCCGCGCGGCGGGCGTAAACCGGTGGTTGAAGTCGATTCCGAAACAGCGCTTCCGTTCCCGCGCCGTCTGCACCATGGCGGCGGCTTTGGGGATTTCGTTGCAGATCGGCTTCTCGCACAGGACGTGGAGCCCGGCCTCGAGCGCCTGCATGACGGGCTCGTAATGGTCGCTGCCGTACTCGACGCCGCCGGTCGCGACGCTGACCATATTCAGCGGCACGTTCCGCAGCATGTCCGCCACCGAGTGGAAGGCGGGCACGTGCAGCCGTTCGGCAGCGGCGTCGGCGCGCGCCTTGTCGATATCGCAGACGGCGAGGAGTCTCGCCTCTGGCAACTCGGCGTAGATGTCGGCATGCCGGTTGCCGATCGGCCCCATCCCAATCACCCCTACGCGTTGCATGGTTTGTTTCCTCCCCGCGGCGTTGCCCCCCCTGGGGCGGTTGTCCCCAGGCTGACTATGAATCGCGCCTTCGGCGCTTCAGTGGCTGTTATTCTCTTGTGCGGTCGTCTGGTCTGCCTTTGTGCTGGCCTTTGTCGGCCCCGCCGCCGCGGCGGGGGTTCCGAGCAAGTTCTCGAGTAGGTTCTCGAGCAAGTCTCCAACTGATGACTGATCACTTTTGTGAGCCGGCGCGTGAGCCGGCCTGCAGTTTGCGGGCGGCATTCGCGTTGCCGATGTGCAGCGTGTCGTAGGCCTGTTGGCTCGACTCGAAGTAGTCGATGTCTGCCTTGCCGTGCCAGCCGGGTTGATTGGCGATCGGGTTGCCCTCCCCGGATTCCCGCGTACGGCGTTCGATGTGCGCCTGCATTTCCTGTTGCAGCGCCTTCACAACGGCCGGGTGTTTTGTGGCCAGGTTCCGGTTCTCGCCGGGATCCTCGATCAGGTTGTAGAGTTCGACCGGCGGCTTGAAATGGAAATCCGGCTCGAGCGCGACGATCAGTTTCCACTGCGGCGTACGCCAGCCGTGTTTCCGCATCCAGGTGCATTCGGTGATGTAGAACGACGATTCGAAGCTGGCCCGTTCGCCGCGCACGAGCCGGAGCAGGGACTCGCCGTCGAACGGACTGTCGGCCTTGACGCCGGCGAGTTGCAGCAGCGTCGGCAGCAGATTCTTGTGCTGGTTGTAGCCGTGGACGCGCAGGCCAGCCGGCAGTTTGGCGGGGTAGCGGATGATGAGTGGCACACGCAGGGTGTTGTCGTAGAGGCCGTGGTGGTCGAACCAGCACTCATGGTCGTAGAGGGTTTCGCCGTGATCGCTGTTGAGCACGACGATGGTGTCGTCGAGGATGCCGAGCGTGCGCAGTTGGGTGAAGATCTGCTGGATGCAGGCATCCATGTAGGCGATGGCGCCGTCGTATTGCGCGATGACGTAATCCTTGTCGGTAATGCCGGGCGGCATCCAGGAAGCGAAGTAGTCGGCAAAGGGTTTGAAGGCCATGACGGGGACCATGGACCGGCTTTTCGGGTTGCATTCGTCGCCCTGGTAGAAGAGGCGGTCGAACGGTTTGGGCGGGAGGTAGGGGGAGTGAGGATCCATATGCCGGAGCATGAGCAGGAAGGGTTTTCGGGCCCGGGCGAGCCGGTCGAGTTCGGGCAGCGCCACGGCGTTGAGGTTGCCGGCCTTTGGGCTGCGCTCCTCGGCCGAACTGCCCCAGGCGGAATAGCCGAGGTAGGTGTCGAACCCGCGCGAGGCCGCGTTGCCCTTGAACCCGACACACGTCGTGTTGTAGCCTGCGCGGCGCAGGATTTCGGGCAGCGTCCTGATCTTGCGCGTGAGCGGCTTGCGGTGGCGCAGGGCGACGACCTGTGTGCCGAACACGTCCCGGCCGGTCAGCATCGACGCGTAGCCGGAGGTTGTCGGGATATGGGGGGAAAAGGTG
Source organism: Kiritimatiellia bacterium (assembly GCA_016929905.1). Classification (GTDB taxonomy): domain Bacteria; phylum Verrucomicrobiota; class Kiritimatiellia; order JAFGHX01; family JAFGHX01; genus JAFGHX01. The sequence goes on along the minus strand of JAFGHX010000363.1, from coordinate 39,993 downwards.
TTCTCGAACAGCACGGCTTCGCGCGCAAAACGGTCGATGTGCGGTGTCGTCAGGCGGGGGTAGCCGTAACAGCTCATGTGCGTCGAGAGCAATGAGTCTACGGCCATCAGCAGAACGTTGGGCTTCTTCTTTGCCGGCATGACAGGATCTCCCTTCTTTCAGGTTTCTTGTTCGATTGCGGTCGACCGCCATCGATTGCCGTCGGGCTTGTTTCAGAGGTTATGAGTAGCGACTGCCGTCAATGATCCTCCCGGGCCCACCGCGCGCCGCAGGCCTGGAGGCAGGCCTGCATGTGGCCGCGCGCCTCGGCGGCAATGATGCAGCACTGTTCGAGCGTACAGTCTTTTGCGCCTATAACCTCCAGGTCCAGCGGCCCTGTGTAGCCGTTTTCCTGCAGGACGCGGATGTAGCCGAGCAGGTCGATATCGCCCCGTCCGTTGGCCTGGTCTGCGGGGCTGCCGGGTCTGGGCCCGCGCCCTTTGCAGTCGCGGATATGCACGTGCCGGATGCGGGCGACGACCTGGGCCAACGCCTCCACGGGGTTTTCCCCGGCGCGGTGCACGTGGCTCGGGTCCATGTCCAGGCCGAAGGCGGGCGAGGAGATGGCTTCCAGCGCGCGCAGCGAAGAGGGCGTGTTGTGAATGGCGGCTCCGACATGAGCCTTGACGCAGAGCGTCACGCCGTAGTGTTCCGCGCGGGCTGCGAGGCGGCCGAGGCTGTCGATGCGTTCCTGGAACGAGGTTTCGTCGTCGCGCTTGCCGCCCGGTCCGCAATTGACGATCGGGATCCCTGCCTCCACGGCGGCCTGCATGGCCGCTTCCATGATCTCCGGCTCCTGGCTGGGCTGTTCCATGGCTAGCAGTTCGAGTTCATATTCCCGGGCCAGCCGTTTGACCTCCGGCACGCACTCGCGCCAGCGCGCGATGACGAGGTGTTCGCTCATCTTGGGGATAGCGGACACCTCGATTCCGTCGTATCCCGCCATACGGGTGTACTTGAACGCCGCCTCCATGTCATGGCCGCCGAACAGGACCGAGTTGACTCCGAGTTTCATGGTGTGCCTTTCTGTCTTTGCCGGGCGCTTGCGTTTACTCCTTCGCCGCCGGGTCGCCACGCAGCGGGGGCAGGGGATGGGGGCGGACCAGGATGCCGCCCTGCTCGTAGGACTGCATGGCCGCCCAGGTATACTCGAGGGCGGCGAGCGCGTCGCGGCCGGAGGCCCGGAGCTGATCGCGCGGCACCTGCCGGGTGACGTCCTCGAGAAAGGCGTGCAGCCGGCGGGGAAACGTCTGGCCGAAATCGGAGATTCCGGACTCGGTAATCTCCGGCGGCGGCGCCTTGCCGAGCCCCAGCTTTTCCGGCTGGGCCGCGCCTTCGCTGCCGGGGGCCGGCCAGAACGTGAGCTTCTCAATGCAGTTCTCTATGCAGAACGTGCCGCGTGTGCCGCCCACCTCCATGCTCCACCAGCCGCCGAGCCCGAAGGTGGCGTCACCCCGCTGGCTGAGCAGGTAGCCGACGCATCCGTTCTGGAACTGGAGATGGATTCCGTTCACCGAGAGCATCACGTCGCCGGCGCTGCGGCGAAAGCCGGGCTGCGTGAGGAAGGCCTGCACATGGGTTACGTCGCCGCAGAAATGGCGCATCACGCTGAAGGGGTGCGACAGGAAGGCTTTCACGTGAAAATAGGGGAATCCCTTCTGCTTGGCGCCGCCCGGTCCGGGGTAGGTGGCCTCGCCTCCGGCGAAGCCCATCTTGTGCAAGCAGTAAACGAGTTCGCCCACGCGGCCGCTGTTGACGTACTCCATTGCCTTTTCGGCCGGCGGCGTGAAGTAGTGGTTGAGGTTGCAGCCCAGGTAGACGTCCTTTTCGCGGGCTTTGGCGACCATCTGCCGCGCCTCGGACACGTCGTTCGAGATGGGCTTCTCCACCAGCACGTGTTTGCCGGCCTCCAGGGCTTCCATCGCCGGCTCAAAGTGCCAGCTCCCGTTCTCGTTGCCGCCTGTGCTCACGTCTACGATGTCGAGTTGCGGTTCGTTCGCGAGCATGTCGTTCAGGCGATAGTAAGCCTTGACCTGCAGATCCCTGGCGACCGTGTCGGCACGGTCTTTGACGATATCGCAGACAGCGACAAGGTCGGCCAACTCGTCTTGCTTGTAGCAGTTGGCGTGTTTGGTTCCGATGCCGCGCACGCCTACCACGGCGACTCTGAGTGCCATCTTTCGTCTCCTCCCGCAGACTCGGTGTTTCCTGTTCCGAAAAGCAGCACGATTCGTACGATCCGTATATTTAGCCTATTGCAGGAATCCGGCTGCTTCCTTGACTATTCACCCAGAAAGCAGCACAATCCGCTCGACTCGATTGGAAGGGGCATGCGATGAAGAAGAAGCGTGCGAGACTGAAATCGGCGGATCTGTTTCTCGAGCCGGATTTTCCGCTGACGGTGAGGCGGCACCTGAACCATGGTTCGAGCCGCACGCTGCACAGCCACGAGTTTCACGAGCTGGTGATCATATTTGAAGGCACGGGGCGCCACGTGACGGACGAGGAGGAGTACGGCATTGAGGCTGGCGATGTGTTTCTGATCCGGGGCGACACGGCGCACGGGTACGCGGAGACGCGCGGGGTGCACCTGGTGAACATCCTGTTTGCGCCGAAGCGGCTGCGGCTTCCGCTCGGCGAGTTGCGGGACGTGCCTGGCTACCACGTTCTGTTTCACCTGGAGCCGCGTTTGCGGCGGCAGCACCGTTTTCAGAGCAAGCTGCATCTGGCGGTGGAGGAACTGGCCCAACTGTCGACGTACACGACCGATCTGGAGACGGAACTGTCCCGCACTCGGCCCGGTTACCGCTTCATTGCCCGGACGCTGCTGATGCAGATACTCGGCTTTCTTTCGCGGTGCTACTCGCAGACGCACGTTTCGGAGGCCCGGACCATGGTTTGCCTGGGTGAAGTGCTCAGCTATCTGGAGCGAAACTACGCCGAAGCGATCAGCCTGGCGCGGCTGGCGAGGGAGGCCCGCATGTCGCAGAGCACGCTGGTGCGGACGTTTCGCCAGGCGGTGGGTACGTCCCCGATCGACTACCTGATCCGGCTGCGGATCGAGAAGGCGTCGGCCCTCCTGCGCCGCGGGGACGTGCGGGTCGGCGAGGCGGCGCTCGGGGCGGGCTTCTCGGACAGCAACTACTTCTCGCGTCTGTTCCGCAAGGCGACGGGGATGAGCCCGCGCCAGTATCGGGCCCGGTACCTGGCGGGCGATGGCGTGTCTGTTCCGGGCGCCGCGGGGAAGACGGCGCTTGGGCTCGACTTGGCTGGCGACAAGCTGTAGGAAGGGCTATCCATCCGGCAGAATGGTTGATGCAGAGGGGGGGGGCACCATGGCAAGGATCCGCATTGCGGCGGGCGAGGTCGAAATGGAAGCGGAGGTGCTTGACACGCCGACGGGCCGTGCGATTCTGAATGCGCTTCCGGCGGAGGCGGCGGGGCCTGTTGTAGGAGACGCCCTCCCGCGTGACCGGCCAGAGTCCTTCGAACAGGTCGGTTGTGCGGTCGTTGACGCCGACCCAATAGACGTCGGGTTTGATCTCCACTGCGGGCATGGGAGCCACCGCCTTTCCTTGCCGGGGCCGCGAACCATCCCGCATGAAGACACTGGCTCCGCGGGCTGCGCGGCGGATCAGGTTTCCTCAGTCAACATCTCCTCACACAGGGCCGCGGCGTAGGTGGCCGCCTCAACGGCCGACTCCATGAGTCGGCGGGCGGTCAGGTCGTCCATGGCGGATCTGACGGTCTCCAGGAGTGTCGAAGACCGGCTCATGAGCGGGCGGAGTTCTTCGAGGGCAGCGGGAACATCAGCCGGGCGCTGTTCTGCGCTGTCGTGAAGCGTGCGGCAGAGTTCTTCGGCGCGGTTGACGGCTTCCAGCACTTGGCGCAGCGACGCATGCACGCCCGAGTTCGCCTCATGATCGCGAAGGAAGAATTCGGTATAGCCTCGCACCACGAGCAGAAGATTCGCCAGGTCACGGGCAAGGGCGCGTGGATTGGCGCGAAACGCCCGGATCGCGGCAACGTTGGCCGGGGCGTCGGTCCCGGCGGGGTCCGGCGGTCTTGACGGGGTCGATTTTGCTTTTCGGCGTGCAGCCATGGTCATGGCCCCCCGGCGGCATGGCGCGTCAACCGCGGTCGTGCCCGGCGTTCTTCCGTTTCACGGGTGTTTGCAGAATGTGCAGGATATTCTCCGCGGCCTGGTGAATCGTGGTGACGTTTTCCGCGATCAGTTTGACTTTCATCAGATTCTCGGCGTGGTCCCGTTCGACGGAATCTCTGTGCTTCTCCAGTTCCTTGACCAGCGCGCGCAGTTCCTGGATGTGTTTTTTGGACGCGCTCAGTTCGTGGACCAGTTCGGATCCGATGGGCGTATCGGAAGCCTGTGGCGGTTGTTCCTCTTCTTCGACTTCGAGTTCCGGGACCACGAGTTCCTTGCCGCAATCGGGGCAGGTGACGGGCATGCCGGCGCCGGCGATTTCGATGACGAGACTCTTGCTGCAGCCGTCGCAGCGGAACATGATGTCGGTCTCGCTAATGATGACGCCGTCCTGTCTGGGCTCGGCCATGGCGCACCTCCCGTTCTTGGGGTATTTCCATCACGACAGTACCCGCAAACCCGGTCCAAATCAAGAACCATCGTGCGGGGGTTGGCGGGGTGAGTGCTCGGTCAGGTCGGCCGTGGGAGACGCGGGCCCTGGTTGCCTCTACGGCCGCTCCAGCCAGACTCTCGCGCGGAAGAAGCCCGGGGTGTTGGAACTCGTCAGTGCAACGGGCTGGTTGGTGGCGAAGATGTTGGTATAGGAGGCAACGGCGTCCCAGTCGCCGGACGTCAGCAGCGTCCGTTCCTGGAGTTCGAAGTAGCGGCTGAATCCGGCGTAGTCGGTACCGGACGCCTCGCGGGCATGGAAGCTGACGAGCACAGATCCGTTCGCCAGGTTGACATCGAGCTGGAAGCAGGCGTTACTGTCGGCTGGATCGGTTCCCGCGATGAATTCGGCCTCGTTGGAGAGGGGATCGGAGTCGAAGTTGTCTTCCGGATTCACGTCGGCGATGGTCTCGATGGCGTCGTTCGTATCGGCGGCGATGATCCGGTTTTCCCAGGAGTCGGTCAGGCCGTCGGTATCGGTATCGGCGCCGTCGTTATCGAGGATGGTGCAGGTGAGCATGGCGGGGGCGACGACCAGTGCGTTGACGGGGTTGCTCAAGCCGATCTCGACGGTCTCGTCGTTCTCCAGCGCGTCATCGTTGACGAGCGTGAAGGGCAACGGGGCGTTGGTGGCGCCGGGCGCGAACGTGAGCGTACCGGCGGCCAGAGCGTAGTCGGCGCCGTTGCTTGCGGTCCCGCCGGTGACGGCATAGGAGACGAGCGTCGCGACGTCGGATGCGGCGTTCAGCACCACCTCGAGTCCCGGCGAGGCATTCGTTTCGCTGACCACGGCGCAGGGCGTCTGAAACGCGGCGTAGATCTTGCCGCGCAGGGTGACGGCATCCAGCAGCGTGCTGCCGTCGTCGGCGTAGGTGCGGGCCCAGCCGCTGCGCGTCGTGTCGTCCAGATCGATCACGGTAAAGGAGTATGCTCTTTCGCTTGCCTCCGGCAGGGGCGTAATCGCGTTGAAGAGATGGAACTGGGCGCCGTCACAGTTGTAGATGTGCGGCACGGTGTAGGTCCAGTTCGCATGGTAGCGGGTGTCGACCATGCGCCGCGCGAAGAAATGCTCGTGCCCGCAGAGGTAGAGCGAGGCGCGTACGTCGACGAGCGCCTGGACCAACGCGTCGCGGTCGGCGGGGTAGGCGGCCAGGCAGTCGGACTGGTGCGCCGTGCTGGCCGGATAGGCGGGCATGTGGGAGACGACGATGTCGAACGCGGCGGGTGAATTCGTGCCGGCCACGGAGCGGAGCCAGTCTCTTTGCACCTGTCCGATCTTGTACATGCTTGAGGCCGAATCGAGCGCGATCACGCGCGCGGCGCCGACGTCGAGGTAGTACACTTTTTCTTCCCATCCTGCGGGGCCGTTGGAGGGGTAGTCGAACGAGGCCTGCCACGTGTCGTACCAGGTGGGGCTGCCCCACGTGTCGTGGTTGCCGACCGAGACGTAGTAAGGGATGCCGGTCTCGACGAGAGGCTGCATGCAGTTGGTGAACTGGGTGTAGTCCCCGTCGACGTTGCCGAGGTCCACGACCATGTCGCCGGCGACGGTCACGATGGCGGGCGGCGGGTCCAGTTCGAGGATACGGGCCACGACGGTGTTCAAGGCGTTGGTGTTGGTGTAGGCGGCGGCCGTCTCTCCGCGCGTGTCGGCAATGGCCACGATACGGGTGTCAGCACGCATCTGCCCGGGGGGCAGGCACAGCAAGAGGGCCAACAGGCAAATGGAAAACGTGCCGTGTCGCTTGGGGGAACGGGTTGGGCCGGATCCTCTCATGACGCGTCTCCCACGGGAGCCTGACTTATCAGGGCGCTCCGCCGTAAGTCAGTATACAGGAAGAAAAGGCCGATGTCGACGAGAAAGGCGTGTGGGGGGCGATGCAGGGCTTCCGGGCGTCTTTCACTTTGTGGGTGCGGCGTGTGAGGGAGGGGGGGGCGAGGGGGCTTCAGGGCGAATGCTGAATGCCGAGTGCGGCATGCGGGTGGAAGTCAGGACCTGACATTCCGTTGCTGTCTTGGGGAAGCCGGCGCGTTTCGGAACTCGCGCGGGCTGAGCCGGGTGTGCCGGCGGAAGACGCGGGAGAAGTAGAAGGGGTTACGGAAGCCGACTTCGTAGGCGATCTCCGAGACCGACTTGCCCGTCATCAGCAGCAGTTCCCTGGCTCGCTGTATGCGGTACTGCTCGACGTAGCGCATCGGAGCGGTACCCGTTTGGGCCCGGAACAGGTGGCTGAGCCGGGAAGCGGAGAGCCCGCAAACGCCGGCCAGCCGGGCGACGCTGATGCGCTCGGTGTAGCGTGAGCAGAGATACTCGAGCGCCAATTGCACGCGCGGGTCGAGGTGCGGTTTCGCCGCGTTCGGGTTCACCTGGCTGCAGCGCAGGAGGATCTCCTCCAGTGCGTTCATGGCCAGGTCGAACCGCTGCCGCACGGGGCTGCGCGCGACGTCGATCAATTCCGTGAACCGTTCGGCGATTCGCTGCTTGGCGTCGGTCTCGGTCACGCGCAGTCTGAGCACGCCCGCGGGTGCGCGGGGCCAGTTCAGCCACTCGATCCACGCCGGTCTCGGGAAGAAGTACACCCAGAGGTGCACCCAGAGCCGGGCCTGCGGGTCGTAGCCGTAGTCGTGGAGCACCTGCGGCGGGAACAGGAGCATATCGCCCGGATGCGCAACGAACCGGTTGGCGCCGTTGTTGATGCGGCCGCGCCCCTCCACCGTGCAGTTCAGGATCCACCCGTCCATGCCCGTCTCGCGCAGAACCGGCTGAGGATGTCTGGGCGACATCACCGTACGGCCCGCGGCCAGATCCACGTGAAAAGAAACCGGTTTGGCAGTCATTGCAGCAGGATTGTACAGGTTTTTGACAGCCGGCGCCATTCCTTTGTTTCTGGAATCGGCTTATGGTTTGGGCAACAGGCGCTCGGCGACGGATTCCGGCATCGACGACGGGGAGAAAGGCAGAGGGAGGACCCAGCGTGAGTTCAGCGGTGCGGTGGGGGATTCTGGGGACGGGCTCGATTGCGCGCAAGTTCGCCGCCGGGCTGGCGGCGTTGGAGGACGCGGAGCTGGCAGCCGTCGGTTCGCGGTCGCAGCGCTCGGCAGACAAGTTCGGGCGGGAGTTTCACATTGCGCGGCGGCACGGCTCGTACGAGGCGTTGGCGGCGGACGCGGGCGTTGATGCGGTCTACGTGGCCACGCCGCATGTGTGCCACAAGGAGAACACGCTGCTGTGTCTGAACGGGGGCCTGGCGGTGCTGTGCGAGAAGCCGCTGGCGCTCAATGCCGCGGAGGCCGGCGCCATGATTGCCTGTGCCCGGGAGCGGAACGTCTTTCTGATGGAGGCGATGTGGACCCATTTCTTTCCGGCCATGGCGAAGGTGCGCGAACTGATCGCGAAACGGGAGATAGGCGACGTGCGCATGGTTACGGCCGATTTCTGTTTCCGCAGCGGGTGGAAGCCGGAAGGCCGGCTGCTGAACCCTGCGCTGGGCGGGGGCGGCCTGCTGGACGTCGGGGTGTATACGGTAGCCTTTGCGCACATGGTCTTCGGCGGCCCGCCGCCGCGCATCAGCAGCATGGCGCACATCGGGGAGACGGGCGTAGATGAACAGGCCGCCGCGATTCTGGGCTACGAGAACGGGGGGCTGGCGGTGCTGAAGTGTGCCGTACGGACGTCCACTCCGCACGGGGCGATGGTTTACGGAACCGACGGATGGATAGAGATTCCGCCCTTGTTCTGGCAGCCGGACCGGATTGTCCTGTGCCGCGACGGCAAGAAGAAGGAGCTGGCGTTCGAGCGGCTGGGCAACGGCTACAGTTTCGAAGCGGCGGAGGTGAACCGCTGCCTGCGCAAAGGCCGCACGGAGAGCGAGATCATGCCGCTGGCGAAATCGCTTTCGATCATGCGCACGTTGGACCGCATTCGCGAACAATGGGGGCTACGGTACCCGGGCGAGGCGCGGACGGCCGAACACGGAGAGGCGAGCGCCGAAAGAGGGCCGGATCATGAAGTACGCTGAGGTGACGGGCGTGGGCAAGCCGGTGTCGCGGATCGTGCTGGGCACGATGATCGTCAACATGCGGGAGAAGGCCCGAAGCTTTGCGCTGCTGGATGCCGCGTACGAGACCGGCATCAACGCCTTCGACACGGCGCACGGCTATGCCGGCGGGCAATCGGAGCAGGCGCTTGGGGAGTGGATGAAGGAACGGGGCGTGCGGGAGGAAGTCGTGATTCTGACCAAGGGCTGCCACCCGAACAAGGACGGGAATCGGGTGACGCCCGAGGCGCTGGCCGCGGACCTGGCAGAATCCCTGGCGCGTCTCCAGACGCCGTATATCGACCTCTACACGCTGCACCGTGACGACCCGCAGGTGCCGGTTGCCCCGATCGTGGACGCGTTGAATGCGCATTTCGAGGCAGGCCGTATCCGCGCATTCGGCGGCTCGAACTGGCGTCACGAACGGATTCGGGAGGCGAACCGCTACGCGGCGGAGCGCGGGCTGGTTCCGTTCAGGTTGAGCAGTCCCAACTTCGGGCTTGCCGAGCAGGTGGAGAACCCGTGGGGGCCGGGCTGTGTATCGCTGAGCGGCCCGCGGAATGCCGGGGCGCGCGAGTGGTACGAGGCCGAGCAGATGCCGGTTTTCGCGTACTCCAGCCTGGGGCGCGGTCTGTTCTCTGGCCGCGTCACGCGCGAGAACTGTGCAACCACATGCGACGGTGCGTGCCGCAAGGCGTACTGTCACGAGGTGAATTTCAGGCGGCTCGACCGCGTTCGCGAGTTGGCGCAGGCGAAAGGGGTGAGCGTCGCGCAACTCGCGCTGGCCTACGTCTTCAGCCAGCCGCTGAATGCCTTCGCGCTGGTCGGGGCGGCGTCGCGGGAGGAGTGTGCGGCGAATGCGGCGGCGTTGGACGTGGCGCTCACCCCCGCCGAATGCGCGTGGGTGGACCTGCGCCGGGGCGAGAGGCCCGGGTAGAAGCGGGATTGCCGGCGCGCGCGTGCGGTCGCGCGCTCACTCCGGGAAGAATTCCCGGTACAGCGCCTGGACGGCTCTGTCCGTGTCCTCCGCTTTGACGCCGAACATGATGCTGACCTCGGACGAGCCTTGGTTGATCATCTCGATATTGACCGCGGCGTCGGCGAGCGAGTCGGCTGCCCGTGCGGCAATGCCGACGGTGTGGCGCATGCCTTCCCCGACGATCATGATGAGCGCGAGGTCGTGCTCGACGCCCACCGCGTCGGTAGCCAGTTCCCGCTCGATTCGGCCGACCACGTGCTCGAGCGTGTTCGGCTTGAACTGGCTTTCGCGGAGGATGACGGAGATGTTGTCGATTCCCGAGGGCGTGTGTTCGTAGGAGAGGCGTTCTTCCTCCAGTATCGAGAGGACCTTGCGCCCGAATCCGATTTCCCGGTTCATCAGGTACTTGCTGATGTAGATGCTGCAGAATCCGCCGCTGGCGCCGATGCCGACGACCGGTCCGTCTCCGCGTTTGCGCTCGAACACGATCGCGGTTCCCGGCGCCTCCGGTTCGTCGGTGTTCAGAATGCGAACGGGCACGCCGGCGTGGAAGACGGGTTCGAGCGCTTCCTCGTGGAAGACGCTGAACCCGGCATAGGAGAGCTCCCGCATTTCGCGATAGGTCAATTCCTGGATCGGCCGTGCGTCGGCGACCACCTTCGGATTGGCGGCGAAGACGGAACTGACGTCCGTCCAGTTCTCGTAGATGTCCGCCTTCACGGCGGCGGCCAGCACGGCGCCGGTGATGTCGGAGCCGCCCCGCGGAAACGTCACCACGCTGCCGTCCGCCGAGTATCCGAAGAAGCCGGGGAAGACCTGGATGCCGGGCGCGTTTCTCAGCTCGGCCAGTCGCGCGTAGGACTGGGGCAGCACCCGCGCGTTGCCGGGTTCATCGCTCAGCAGCAGGCCGGCGTCTTTCGGGTTCACGTACCGTGCTTCGCGGCCCTGGGCCCGGAAATATTCGGCGACAAGCCGGGCGCAGTTGTCTTCGCCGGCGGCTTTCAGGGTATCGGTGAACTTCGGGGCGTCGGATGTGTCGCCCGCCAGCCGCGCCTTGAGGTCGGTTTCGATCGCGTCGACCAGTTCGCGTGAGAGCCGGAGTGAGTCGGCGATCTCCCGGTACCGGGCCAGGACCTCTTCCCGTTCCGCGTCCGCGCGGCCTCGCTGGAGCTGTGCGTCCGCACAGCGAATGAGCAGGTCTGTCACCTTGATGTCGGACGGGTCACGGCGGCCGGGTGCCGAAACGACAATGAGCCGGCGTGCCTCGTCCGCAAACACGATGTCGCGCACTTTGCGCACCTGCTCCGCCGATGCCAGCGACGAGCCGCCGAATTTCGATACTTTCATTGTCCGGTCCGTTCCAGGGTCCGCGTCGTACCGGTCTTTGAGGCACGCTTTGGGCGCGGAGTGTACAGGCGGGCGGGGCGCGTGTCAAACGCGAAGTGGCGCGCGCCGGCAGACGGGCGCTACTGGCGTGCGCGCACCCGTTTGGCGAGCGCCTCGGTCAGCCGTTGGAGGGCCGGGGAGCGGTCGTGGGCATCGAGGTGGATGTCCAGCAGGCAGAACGTGTCCGTTTGCCGGCGCGCCGCCTGCAGGGCCGCTTCGAGCTGGTCTTCGGTTGCCACATCGAATCCGACGCCCGTGCCGAGCATCTGGGGGATGAGGCTGTACGTCCAGGGGAGCAGGTCGTTGAACGCGCCATCCATCATCGGGCGCTCGGTTCCGTAGCCGGCATTGTTCAGCACCAGCACGATCGGGGTGAGCCCGAATCTGGCCGCGGTAGACAGTTCCAGGCCGGTCATCTGGAAGGCGCCGTCTCCGACCAGGACCAGGGGCCGCAGTCTGGGATTGGCCAGCTGCACGCCGATACTGGCCGGTACGGCGTACCCCACTGAGGTATAGTAGGCCGGAGAGAGGAACTCCGTCTGGCTGTGGATGGTCATGTCGGCCGCGGCGAACATCGCATCGCCCGTGTCGGCGATGACGACCGTGTCGTCATCCAGGAACGCGTTCAACCGTTGAAACAGGCGCCGGACCGTCATGCGTTTGCCGCGGACCGGTCGGAACGGGGCGGGCGGTTTCGGGTGTGGGGAGGGGCCGGCTTTCCGCCGCCTGAGCCCGGTTCGGAGCAGCCCGTGCAGGAACCCGTCGAGGGTCAGCCCCGGGTAGGTGTGGTGGCGGACGGACGTCCGTTCGCTGGTGACGTAGATGGACCGGCCCGGTTCAAGGTGGGCCGTGAAGATGCCGAGGTTGATGTCCGACATGAAGGTGCCGAGCAGGATGAGGCAGTCGCTGGACTCCACGTAGTGTTGAACGTCTTTGCGGCCCATGGCGCCGGCGTAGACGCCGAGATAGCGCGGGTGCAGTTCGCCGATGACCGACTTGCTCAGCAGCGTGGCGGCCACGGGGATGTTGGTCTTCTCGACAAGCCGCAGCAGCGCGTCCTGCAAGCCGAACCGGTGCAGTTCGACGCCGGCAATGATGACGGGCTTTCGCGCGGCGTCGATCATGGCCTGCGTTTCAGCAAGCGCCTCCTCGAGCATGGCCGGGTCCGGCGGCTCGGCCTCGCTCGAGGCCGAACGCGTCGGCGTGATCGGAGCCGAGATCATGTCGCGGGGCAACTCGATGTAGACCGGCCGTTTGTAGCGGGTCGCCGCGGCCAGGACCCGGTTGATCTCGCCGCAGGCCGTCTGCGCGTCGTCGATCACCGCCGAGGCAACCGTGAGCTGCTCAAAGACCTTGAGCTGGATGTCGAAGTCCCGCACCTTGTGGTGGAGCAGAGGGTTGCGCGTGCGCTCCCGCACCCCGGGCGAACCGCTGATCACGACGACCGGCGATTTCTCCGCGAACGCCTGCGCCGTCGTGTTCGCAACCTTGAAGCCGCCGACACAGTAGGTGATGCAGACGGCGCCGAGTCCGTGGACCCTGGCATAGGCGTCCGCGGCGAAGCCCGCGCCTTGTTCGTCGCACGTGTTCACCACGGTCAGCCGGCTGCGGTCCAGATCCCGGTAGAAACCCAGGGCATAGTCGCCGGGAACGCCGAAGACGTGGCGGATCCCGTGCGCATACAGCCTCTGGATCAGGTAGTCACTGATGCTCTTCATCGCGCGTGCCTTTCTCGGTGCGCTCGCCGTTCGCCGTTCCAGTCCGGAATCGGCTGGGCGTGAGCCCGGTTTTCTCCTTGAACTGTTTGCTGAAGAAATAGATGTTCCCGTACCCCAGCATCTCCGCGATCTGGGTCACGGTATGGCTGGAGCCGAGCAGAAGGTTCTGGGCGGCTTCGATTCGGGCGCGCAGAATGAAATCGCGCACGCTTTCCCGCCTGTGTTTGCGGAACAGCCGGGCGAAATGGCCCGGGGTGACGTGCAGGCGTTCGGCCAGCTCCGGCAGCCGATGCCGTCGTTCCGGGTGCATCAGGACTTCCTCGCAGATGCTGTCGATCCGCCGCGCCTGTTCTCCGTCCGGGCCGGGCGGGTAGGTGCGCGCATCCTGGCGGAAGACTTCCAGCAGCGCGGCCTGCAGCCAGGCGTTCGCGCCGCGCACGTCACCCGTCGTGAAAGCCATGACACAGCGGGTCATCAGATGGCGCAGAAACGCGATGTTCTCCATCCTGCGGTGCAGGGGGGGCCACGCTTGTGGTCGGCACACGAGCCCGCTGTGGTCGAGCGGCTGGAAATGGATCGCGATCACCTGCAAGGGATTGTGCGGGTCCGTCGTGCCCTGCACGGATATGCCGGGATGGAACAGCAGGCAGTCTCCTGCCTGGACGGGAACGGTCTGCTCGTTTGTCGCGATGGTGCCGGCGCCCCCGAACACGTACCACAAATCCAGGTCCGTAAAGGCCGGGGGGCTCCAGTTCCAGTCCGGCCTGCACGGGTGAATTCCCGCGCTGGCGCACAGCACCCCGCTTGTCGGTTCGAGCAGCGGCATGCCGTAAAACTATAAACTTCTGCCTCATGTGTCCATTTCTTTGTGGTTGGAGCGACTTTAGAATTACGGCAAGGCAAAGCCGGGGGGCGACGCAGAGTGAAAAAGCTGAAATGGCCGCGGCACGCGGACCTGGCGATCAAGCGCCGCGCGAGTGTGGGACGGGAGGAATATCTGGCCTACATGAGATTCGAGCGCAACGACAGGCCGCTGTTCACGGAGATATTCGGTCCGATCGTCGGGCTGAAGGAAGAATGGGAGGCGCAGGGCGCCAGCCCGGCGGAACTGGATTTTTCGGCATTCCGATACCGTTGTGAGGCACGGGGGAGGGTACCCGTCAATACCGGCCGGATGGGCGGTTACAAAACGGAAGTACTCGAAGAGACAGAAGAATATTGTCTGTCACGCGACGCGCTGGGCCGGACGATGAAGCTCATGAAGGGCGTGGCGACTCTCCCCCTGCCTCTTGACTGGCCGGTCGCCAACATGGACGACTGGCTCAAGCTGAAGCCGTGGTACGCGTTTTCGGAGGCGCGCCTTGCCGGCGATTGGGCCGGGGCGGCGCGCGAGTTTCGCGCGCAGGACAAAGTGGTGACGGTGAGCATACCGGGCGGATTCGACACGCCCCGCGGGTTGATGGGGGAGGAGGCGCTGTGTCTGGCGTACTACGAGCAGCCGGAGCTGGTGCATGACATCATCGGGACCGTTTGCGACACCGCGTTCAACGTGCTGGATCGTGTGTCAGCCGTGGTGCCGATCGATATGCTCACAGTCCACGAAGACATGGCCGGCCGATCCGGCCCGCTGGCCGGCCCCAAACAGGTGCGCGCGTTCATTGCCCCTTACTACCGCCGGATATGGGAGATGCTGGCCGAGCGCGGGGCGCGGCTGTTCGATCAGGACAGCGACGGCGACATGAACGCGGTCATTCCCGCCTTTCTTGAAGCGGGCGTGAACGGGATGCACCCGATGGAGCCGGCCGCCAACATGGACATCGTCGAGATCAGGAGGCAGTATGGAACGCGGCTCGCCTTTACCGGCGGCATCGACAAGCACGTGCTGCGCCGGAGCCGGGAGGAGATCCTGGCGGAGTTGGAATACAAGATCCCGCCGATGGTCGCCTCCGGCGGCTGCGTGCTGGCGCTCGACCACCGCATTCCGAACGGGACCCCGCTGGAGAACTACAGATTCTATCTGCAGAAAGCATGGGAGATCATGGAGCGGGAGGCCGCGTGAGCCTTGGCGCGCCGCGCGTCAAAAATGTCATAGCCGGACCGGCCGCGATGGTGTATAGTGGCTCCGGTTCATGCTGTCCCAGCGTGTTCCGGGAGCGCGGCCATGGGCAAAGAAGGCTGGCACGGGATTTATTCGGAGGACAAGGACGAGGGTGCGGCGGGGGCTTCGGTTTCCGGCAAGCGGACGCCCAGGAAACCCGGCCTTTTCCTTCGCATTGTCCTGGACGTCCTGGCGCTGATCACCTGTGCCGGGCTGGGCGGGATGGTCACCGCGGTGGCGGCGATCCTGGGGTCGGCTTGGCTGCTTGGCCGTGGCGCGCCGGAAGCCGCGGCGGGTCCGGTCGGGGATCTCGCCCGTCGGGACATGCAGACGGTCATCGCCTTCGGGCTGGGTGCGGCGATCGGGGCGCTGGCCTCGGCGGTGTTCATCCTCAAGTCGAGCCGGCGCCGCACGTAAGCACGCTTCCCGCGCCGTGGAGGAAGGGGGGCGTCAGCTCAACCGTTCGTAGAACCGCTTGAACCCCGGCGCGAACTCCCAGCCGTCGATGGCATAGTTTAGGACCGCCGGCGTACCGCGCTTCAACGACAGCCTGCCAGACGTTCATCGGCGTGCTCCCTTGGTTTGTCGTTTGTCCGTCCCGCCGCGCACGATGGAGCGGGCGAGTTCGCGCGTGTCTGCTCGATCACGTTCCTTCCGGGCGGCGCGGAGCCGGCTCCCCCTCACTCAGCACCTTCAGTTTCCGGATGAACGGACCCCGCGACCCCGCGACGCGCCTGTAGGCTCGCGGCGTCATATGGCACAGGCGTTTGAACGTCCTGTAGAAATGGCCAAGGTTCCGGAACCCACAGCGGAAGGCGATGTCGGTGATGGGGTCGCGCGTTTCGTGGAGCAGTCTCATGGCGGCGTGAATGCGTGCGGCCATGACGAATTCGATGAGGCTCATTCCCGTTCGCAGCCGGAACTGCCGCGCGAACAGCGTTCGGGACATGCCGGCCTTGCCGGCTGTGTCCTGCAGCGTGATGTCGGCGGCGTAGTGCTGCACGATCCAGTCGCACATGTCGAAGATGCGCCGGGCGTGCGCGTCCGGCTCCCCGCTGGCCGAGGTGCCCAGGCTCCGGCAGTGATTGATCAGCAGTTGCGAGAGAATGCTTCGGGCCATCGCCTGGCTGAACGGCCGGACGACGTCGAATTCGGCCTGCAGCCTGCGGGCCAGGACCAGGTTCTCCCGGCAAAGCGCTTCCGAGCAGCGCGAGGCATAGCGGCGGCCCGTCACGAGCCCCTGCAACACGTGGCGCAGGGCCGGTTCGTCCTCCACGAACGAGAAGTCGTCGAAACAGGCGAAGCTGATCGATGCCGGCTGGGCGCGGCTGCCGATCACATAATGAGACACGCCGCTGGGCAGGAAGATCGTGCGACCCGCCCTGAATTCGTACAGGCGCCCGTCGACCTCATGCCGCCCCGTATCGCTCATGCAAACGACGAACTCGTGCATGTCATGCGCGTGCGCGGCGTTGCGCTTGATGACGGTCAGAGCCACTCCCCAGAGCATCGACGGCGCCTCCTTTTCCGATCGACGGTCGAAGGTGCGACGGTCGAAAATTGCAGAACCGGAATATTCTCAACCGATTTGCATCGGGTGCCACTGTGTACGATAGTGTATAAAATAGGTGCAAAACCGCAAGACGCATTTTCATAGTGGAGCATAACGTAAATTGGGGCGCTGGGTGGCGATACACGATAGTGTAAAGGGGGCGGGACCCATGAGCTGTGCGTGGAAGGAGAACTGGCCGGAATCGAAGCAGCATTACATGGCCTGGTGGCGTCGCGAGGGGCTGGTCCTGAATGTGGGGATTGAGGAGGCGCGGGCCCGGCCGGCGGAGCCGGCGGAGGATCCGGGCCCGGCGGCATCGCTGGAGCAGCGCTACACCGACGCCGGGTGGCGCGCCAGGCGCAACCACTACGTCCTCTCGCGTCACCGCTACGGCGCCGATTGTCTTCCGATAGCCGAGACGAACATCGGGCCGGGTTCTTTGGCCCTGTTCGTGGGGTCGGAGCCGGGCTTCTCGCCGGGAACCGTTTGGTACAACCCCTGTATGGAGCGGGATGCCGAACCGGAGAAGCGCCTCCCGCTGCGCTTTGACCCGGGATCCCGTTGGTGGCAGACGAGCGAAGCCATTGTGCGGGAATGTGCGAGGCTGGCGGACGGCAAGTACATCGTGGGCTGCCCCGACCTGATCGAGAACATCGACACCGTCGCCTCCCTGCGCGGGACCGAACGGTTATTGATGGACATGATCGAGCGGCCGGACTGGGTCTGCCGCGTGGTGAACGAGGTGAACCGGGTATGGTTCGAAGCCTACGAGCGTCTCTACGCGATCATCAGGACCGAGAGCGACGGGGCGGCCTGGGCGGCGTTCGGCATCTGGGGGCCGGGCAAGACGGCAAAGGTGCAGTGCGATGCGTCGGCGATGTTCTCCCCGGCCATGTTCGAGCAGTTCGTTGTGCCGGCCCTGACCCAGCAGTGCGAATGGCTCGACTACTCCATCTTCCATCTGGACGGGCACCAGTGCATCCCGCATCTGGACGCCTTGCTCGGGATCGAGGCGCTGGACGCCGTGGAGTGGACTCCGGACCCGATGGTCCCGCGCAGCGGCGGTGATCCGGCGTGGTACGCCATGTACCGCCGGATTCTGGATGCGGGCAAGTCGGTGCAGGCGGTCAACGTGAAGCCGGAGGAAGTGATTCCGCTGCTCGACGCCTGCGGCGGGAAGGGCATGTACATCATGACGCGCGTCAAGACGGCGGCCGAAGCCGAAGCCTTGTGGGAGAAAGCGGCGGCGTATCGGTGAGGGGGCGGCGGGCATGGTCAATGGTCGATGGGCAATGGTCGATGGTTGATGGTCGATGTGGGTTCCGCCGGGGGAAGTCCCGGTCCGGTTGTTTTGGGCCCCGGTGGCGGATCTTGATGGGGCGGCGGGCCGCTGATAGAATACGCGCGAGATCTCGCTGCGTGTGCGCAACCCCTTTTTTTGAGAACGGGCCGGGATGTCGGAACACTTCGAATACGAGTTGCACCCGAAGCATGACCAACCGGACTTCCGCGGGTTGAAGACCTACAAGGGCTACCCGGAGCTGATGAGGCAGTCGTTTGTCTTTCCGCAGCAGACGTTTTCCCTGGTGGTCCATCGGCTCGGGCATCGGATCTGTGAGACTGTCTGGCGCAGGATAGCGCTGCGGACGAACCGGCATCTGCTGCGTTACTGTGTGTCCGGCGGCGGCGTGCTGCTCAACGAGAGCGCGCGGATCGAGTTCAAGCCGGGCAGGCTTTTTGTGGCGACGCGCGACGACCAGTACGCCAGCCCGCCGGACACGCCGGCCGATTTCGAAGACTTTTTCATGGAGTTCAGTCTGGAGGACCATCTGCTGGGCGAGAGACGGATTGAGGAGATCGAAGCGGTCAACGTGATCGAGGTGCCCCAACTGTACGTTGATCTCAGCGGGGCGCGCCGGCGCAAGTTCGAGGCGCGCCTGTTCCGGCTGGTGCGGATCATGGCCGTGCGCCGGCCGGGCTACCCGTTCCGGGTACGCGAACAGATCCTGGCCGTGTTCGCGTTGTGCCTGGAGTGGGGCGTCCTACGACTGGTCAACCTGCGCCGCGAGAATTTCAGCCGGCACTGGCATCACTACCTCTGGGTGCGCAAGGCGCGGCAGTTCATCGACGGCCACTTCACCCGTCCGCTGTCGCTGCGGGCGATCGGGCAGTTTTGCGGCGTCGATCCCGGCTACCTGAACAGGCTGTTCCGGAAGGATATCGGGATGAGCATGAACCAGTATCTGAACGACGTGCGCATTCGGAAGGCGCGCGATCTGATGCATGACGGGGTCACGAGCGTGACCGAGATAGCGTTTGCGACCGGCTTCCAGCATGCCTCATACTTTTCCACGCGCTTCCGGCAGGCGACGGGGCGCTCGCCCCGTGAGTACATACGGGGCTTGGGCGGGAAGGACCCGGGGCGGCGGTGAGCGCTCTACGCTTTTTCTTCAATCCCGTGAGCCTACGGCGGCGCCACGGTGGTTGTCGCGATCGGCTTCACGCTGGCGGCGGCCAGCGCGTCGAGCACCAGCTCCTGCATGGGCGGGGCGAAGTTGTTGTAATCTTCGGGTGAGAGTTGCTGCAGGCGCTGTTCGGCGCTGAGCAAGGCGAAGACGCGGCGCGCTCGTTTTACGGCCGTCGTGATGTCGTCTTCGCACGCTTCCCAGTCGAGCTGCGGGCTGACGACCACCAGGTCGCGCGGCGCCATGGCGGCGTACAGGTGCTGGACGTCGTAGGGGATGCGGTGCTGTTGCCCGGCGAACAGCCCCATCCGCGGCATGAGCATGTGCAGGTGCGACCAGCGGCGGATGCCGCCGGTGCCCTTGTCGGGCGTGTCGAGGCGGAACGGCTGCGGGCCGCACACGGCGACCATCCCGCTTACGCGGGCATCCTGCGCGGCGGCGTGCAGCCCGACCATGGCGCCCAGGCTGTAGCCGACGATGCAGATCTGGTCCGGATCCACGTAGGGCAGGGCGGCGATCACGTCGATGGCCGCGCGCGTGTCGCCCACCATCTTGCCGAGCAGCGACCAGCGCGGGTGGCGCGCGTAGAAATGTTCGACCTCTTCGATCCGGCGGCCGAACCCGATCTGGTCGAAGCAGAAGACGGCGAAGCCGGCCCGGGCAAAGGTGAGATAGGGCTGTTGTTGCCGGTCGCGTGCGTAGGCGGCCACATAGCCGCGTGGGTAGGAGAACGGGTGCAGCCAGAGGATCGCCGGCGCTTTGGGCCCGGACTCCTCGAGCCCCTCGGGCATGTAGACATCGCCCGCGATGTACTCGCCGAAGGCCACCTGCGCCTTGGATACGCCCGCCGTCGACTGAGGGCGCAGGGTCTGGGTGACAGACGCCGCCTCGACCCCGTACCGGCCGCTCGGGCCGGCGGCGGCGGGCGGCGTCTCCCCGAGCATCCAGGCCATGGCCTCGAGTATTTCCTCGCGCTTGCCCTGCCAGGTGCCGGCGTCGCGCACGGGCGTTCCGTCGTTGCATGTAAGCAGATCCTCCGCCACGGCCGGCGGAGCGACGTCCTTGTTCCGCGCCTGCCATCCGCTCCAGTCGCACGGGTGAATGAGACGCTCTTCGAACGCATGCGTCGCCCCTCGGAAGAACGTGTCGCACCAGTCGAGATAGCGTTCAATGACCGTCGTCCACGTCTCGTGGCCGCCGGGCCGCCACAGAATTCGGAGTCTGTCCCCGGCGTTCAGCAGCGTGTACACCTTTTGCACGGCGAGGTAGGTCTGCGTCATGGCCCAGGAAGCCTCCACCCCGTCGTTGAGCGCAATACTCAGCAGGCAGGGGCGCGGCGCGCTCAGGGCCACGAGCGCGTGCTGGTCGACCGGGAGCCGGTTCTCGCGGCCGGAGAAGAAGCGGAGTCGGGGGTGGAACCAGTCGGGAAACACGCGGGTCAGCAGCTCGGGCCCCTCCCCGAAGTAGTGCTCGGTACAGGACTTGGCGGGCATGGCGCCGCCTGTCCCGGACGAGCTGGAGATGACGGCGGCGAACCGCTCGTCGAGCGCCGAGGCGACCAGGGACAGCTTGCCGTTGCGCGAGTGGCCGGTAATCGCCACGCGTTCGGCGTCGGCCTGGGGCACGGTCTCCAGATAATCGAGGCAACGGCTTGCCGCCCACGCGCGCCGGGTGATCTTGGACCAGTCGCAGTCGGGGTAGGCTTCAATGAAGCTGGGCGTGTCGTCCCGGGAGTCGGCGCCGGCGTAGACGCAGCCGACGTAGCCCCTGCGCAGGGCGATCAGAGCCCATGGGCGGTGATTGTCCTGGGTCATGAAGACGGGGAACGGGCCGGCGCCGTCCGGGATCAGCAGCTCCACGTGCAACTGCGCCCGGCGACGCGGGCCGAACGAGAGCACGAGCCTGCGGCTCACCGCGCCGGCCTCGCGTCGTTCGTCCTCGATTTCCGCCGTCAGGTTGTCCGGCGGCGGCGGCACGCGCCCGATCAGCCACGTATGGCACAGCGCGTTCAACTCCGCGCGCCGCGTCTGCCATTCCCGCGCCGACGTTATCGGCTGTCCGCGCCCGTCCGGCTCTCGCACGAGCAGGTCATCCAGATGGGGGATCGGCGGCAGGGCGTCGAAGTCCGGCGGCAATTCGCCTGTTTCGGCCAGCCACGCTTCGAAGGCGGGTTCGGCCGGAATGATGCGACGGAGTTGCTCCAGGTACGCGGTGCACTTCGCCGGGTCTCCTTCGGGTTTCGGATTGAGCGGATCTTTCGGGAATAGCGCGTTCACCGTTGGTCCTCCTATGGCAGTCCGGCTTTTCGATCGGAGCCTATCCCGCAAGAGTAGCCCTGTGCCGCGCCAAAGACAACCCCTGTACGCAGGGGCGATCCGCGGATAAGAATCCGCGAATCGCCGCGGTTGATGGTTGACTTCCGGCCCGTGACAACCCGCTAGTTCCCACTCGCGGATTCGGGGCATCCGTGGGCGGCCCGGGCCCGGCCCAGCCGCCACATGAAGCGTCACAGACGAGATGGGTTGGCGTGTTCGCTACTGCTTCTCTTTGTACACCGTATCCACCGCCAGGCCGGCGGCCAGCAGCAGCATGGCCTTGGCCTGGTCCGGCTCGCCGTTCAGGGCGATCATGTAGTTGTCGGCGGAGGTGAAGAGTTCCTTTCCGATCCCGGCCCACTTCTTGGTGACGGTACCGAGCTCATTTTCCGAGTTGTCCAGGAAACGGAAGTTCCAGCCTTTCCAATCCCCCTTCACCAGCGCGACTTCGTTGCCGGCGGCGTCGAAGACGCGGAAGGTGGCGCCGATGGTGAACAGTTTGCTCTTGAACCAGCCCACGACGTTCCCGTTCTTGTCGCAGATGTTCACGCGCGGCCGGAAGAGCGTGAACCCGCGCTGAATGGAAAAGAGCAGCTTGCTCTCATCGTCCGGGTTCGGGCCCTCGTAGACGAAAACCTTCGTCGGCAGCAGCTGCTTGTTCACGAACAGGCGCAAGACGGTCAACAGGCCGCCCGGCTTCTCGCGGGCGATGCCGATCTGTTCCTGCGTTTCGGGGTCGAGGATGTCGTACGTGTCCGTCAGTTTCATGAATCCGATGTGTTCGCGGACGAAGAAGGTGGTGCGCTCGAGCATGGTTTACCCCTTTCCGAATGCAACACGGCCGCGCGCCAACGCGCCGTTGTTGGAGCGGATTATGCGGTCGCGCGGGCCGGGTTGGCAAGGTCATTGTGTGAGCCCGCGATGGCATCCCCCCGTTCGGAAGGGGCGGGGAACCACGAACGGACACGAATGGACACGAATAGGGGCAGACGGAACCGATTTTCGTGTCTATTCATGTCTATTCGTGGTTTGCCTGTCTTGAGTACCCGTCAGATGTTGCGCGAGCCAGTTGTCGACGTACCCGGCAATCGCTTCCCAGCCGGGTTCGCTGAGCAGCCAGTGCGCGTTACGGGGGAATTCGCGGTAGTCGGCCTGATACTTGGCGGCGACCTTCCGCACGACCGAGGCCGGCGTCATTCTGTCCTGCGCGCCCGCGACAACCAGAACCGGGCAGGTCACGCCGGCTGGATCGACGCGGGCGGCCCGCCTGGAATCAAACGGCCAGAACCCGATCTCCGCCCCAGCGCGCCCGGATTCGTAGACAAGCCTGTCATAGGCGGCTTTTCGCGCGTTGGGCGACAAGAGCTGCAGCATGCCATAGACGGCCTCTTCGAACGACAGGCGCATGGGCCGGCGCCAGAAGCCTGGCCGCATGAGGATGCTCCGAAAACTGCGGACGACCGACAGGCGCAGCGCGAGGATGCCGGCCGGCGCGGCGGGTGCGAGCAGTACGAGCGCGCGAGCCAGGCCGCGCGCGGCCAGGATCTGGGCCAGAAGCCCGCCCATCGAGTGGCCGAACACCACGGGGCTTTCAGCCGTCGCGCGGATTTCCGCTTCCAGGTCCGCCGCATAGTCCAGCAGGCTGATTGTTCCCAGTTGCGGGTGCGGTTCGTCTTTGGGATCGGCATCGTGGTAACGGAGGGTAGGGCGGATGCAGCGATAGCCCTTGGCCTCGAAGAAGCGAACATACTCATCCCACAGCCAGGGCCCGCCCCACATCCCGTGGATCAGGACGAGTGTGTTGGCGGCTGGCGCTGTTTCTGAACCGGGGTTCATTGTGCTGGGATTCCTCATGCGCCACGGTGCCCTGCAGGCGCCCGGGTCTCGGCTGAGCGCCACGGCGGATTGCGGGCGATTATGGCCCCGGCAGGCCTTGCCTGACAAGCGATTCTGCGGCCTCAACTTCGTCGCGGGTCCGGCCGCACGAGGCGGACGAGCTTGACGGTCAAATCCGAATCGCCCTCGTTCGTGATCCGGAAGTCCATCTGCTCGGTGTAGGCCCCGCGGAAATGCATGTCCGGAATCTCGAAGGTGGCCGTGCGCCATCTGCCGTCGGCCTTGCCCTGCGCGGAAGGGGTGCGCGCCCGGGCGGTGCCGTTGTCGTACTCGACGCACCACTCGGCGGCGGAGTCGTCCAGATAGGTGATCTTGAGCAGCAGCCTGTGCGGGCCGCCCTGGAGGAAGTTGCGCGCGGTGCGGAAGTAGACGTGGCGGGCGCCGGCCGCCACGTCGGTGCGGCGTGCCTCGAACTCGTAGGGCCGGTTCCAGTCCGGGTTCCGCCGCACCATGCCGACCTGCGAGATGTCGATTTTTGCGGCCGGCACGGTGACGCCGTCGGGCGCGACGTCGCGTTGGATCAGCCAGCGCTCGAAGTTCTTCACGGCGCGGTACTGCCGCCACTTGTCCTGGTAGCCTTCGCGCAGCCAGCTCCAGGCGTCGGGGCTGTTTTCCGCCGTCTTGCCGAGCGAGAGTTCCAGGTAGCGGGTGAAGGCGGGGTCCCATCGGTCGCAGTAGTCCAGCCACGCCGGGCGCACGGCCATCCAATTGCGGCGCATCTGCAGCGCGCGCATGCAGCTTGCGAACCATTGCCATTGCTTGCCCTTGAGCTTTTCGGGCGGGTTCTCTTCGGGAACCGTGTTGCCGTACTCTTCGTTCTCGGTGTACCACATGCGCCTGTCCAGGAACGGGGCGAACGCCTCGTTCGCCTCGAGGTAGCCCGTACCTTTGTCGTAGCGCATGCCGTGCCCTTCGTCGAGGTAACGGTGGTAGTGCTCGACCTGGCCGTCGCGCCCGCCGCAGCCGGCGGCGTAGGCCTTCTGCCAAAGGGATCGAAAGGCCTCGTTGTACGCCTTGTCGCCGAAAACGGCGTCCCCGCCGTTCTGCCAGACGAGCAGGTGTTCCCGGCCCTTGAAGGCGATGAGGAAATCGTCAATGAACTGATGCCCCCACGCACGGAAGGTCTCAGGGGTCAGGCCGGTCTTCTGAACGGCTTCCTGCACGATGTCCTTGTCGCCGCGGAAACACCATTCGCCGTGGTGGTTGTCGAGCCCGCGCATGTCGACGGCGAGCAGGTTGGGATGGCTGCCGTAGCGCCCGGCGACTTCCTTGAGGAGCAACCCGAAGTAGTGCTCGTACTTCAAGCCCGGTTTCCAGGCGGCGACGGAGTCGTCGGCGAGGTAGGTGACGGCGCCCTTTGTCTCTAGCCATTCGGGGATGAGGCGGCGGTCCGGATTCTTGAAATGGGTTCTGCGATAGCTTTCGATCCAGACAATGAAGCCTACCCCTGGCTGGGCCAAGGGCTTCGCGAGGCGCGCGTCGAAGAAGGACCAGTCGTAGACGCCCTCGGCCGGGTTGATTTTGGCCCAGGGCACCATGAGGTAGACACCGAAGTGGAGATGACCGTCCTGGTAGCGCGGCAGCTTGGCGCGCTCATGGAACTCCTTGCCCCAGCCCCAGGCCAGCCAACCGGAAGAGGGTTCCATCTTCACGTGCGCGGGCAGGGCCCAGTCGTGGCCGTCCGCGACGCCGGCGAGGCGGGCGCCGGTCGCCGGCGCGGCGGCGGCCAGGCAGGCCGGCACGGACAGGATGGACAGGCCGAACAGGACAGAGAGGGCGGCGCGGACGAATCTGATCCGTCGGTGCCGGGCAATGTGTGGGTTTGTCATGGTGTCCTCCTTGCGAAGCATACCGTCTTGTCGCCCGCGCGTCGGTAGCGGGAATGGTGGAAAAGGTACACTGAAACGGAGAAACGCGTTACGGGCGAAATCTGTTGCATTGTGAGGCTGGCCGGTAGATACTCGGCACGGCAGGACGGCTGCCGTGCACTCAATGGGTGTGGCACGAATCATGGCGCGACGCAAGACAGCTTGTCTCAAACGGCCGGCCCAGGCGTGGCTGGACGCCGTGCTGAGCGGCAGGACGGCGGTGAGTCTGGTGCACGCGGGGCACCCTCTGTATGCGGAACCCTTCGCCTACGACCTGCGGCGCACGATCCCCCATCATCTGATCTACCTGGTCCTGGGCGGTGCCTGCCGGTTCACGTTCGCGCACGGCACGGAGCGCGTTGATCCTGTCTCGTTGGTCTGGGTGATGCCCGGTGTGTCGTACGAGATTGATGCGACGGACGACATGATGCCGGCGGACATCAGCGACATTCGGTTCAGCGTCCGGGAGGACGACCGCGAACTGCGGCTGGCGGAGGACTTCCTGCACGTCAGGCAGGCGGGCAGACTGATCGAGCCGATGGAGTTGGCGGTGAGCGAGTTGACGGTGTCATCCCCGTTCCACGCGGCGCGCGTTCGCGCGCTCGTCGCGTTGGTTTGCAGTTATGCGCTGGATCGGAGTGAGGGGCCTGCGCGCGACCAGGCTCGTTTCAACAACGCGCAGCAGACCTGGCTGCTGCGGTACGTGGACAAGCGGATCGACCAGCGGCTGAACTCGGCCTT
This sequence comes from Kiritimatiellia bacterium, assembly GCA_016929905.1. Taxonomy (GTDB): domain Bacteria; phylum Verrucomicrobiota; class Kiritimatiellia; order JAFGHX01; family JAFGHX01; genus JAFGHX01. Next base: position 14,248 of record JAFGHX010000363.1, on the reverse strand, counting down.
GCTGGCGCAGAAGATGGGGTTCTCCCGCGACTATTTCGCGCGCGTCTTCCGCCGCACATTCGGCCTGTCGCCGCGCGTGTGGCTGAAGCGGCGTCGGATGCAGCGTGCGGTCACGCTGTTGCTCCAGCCCAGGCTGCGCGTGGCGGAGATCGCGCGCCGGCTCGGTTACGACAGTCACCACCTGTTCTCGCGCCAGTTCAAGCAGGTGTACCGCTGCAGTCCGATGGAATGGCGGCGGAAGACGTAGGGCTTGAAACTTGAAACTGGAAACTCGAGATTCGAAATCTGGAAGTCAAATTCCGTCGGATCGCCCGGGTTCATTTCGCGGGTGTGAGTTCGATCAAGTGGAACGTGGTTTCCGTTTCAGAGCGTAGCGCGAAATCGGCCTGGTTTGCCATTCCTCCCCCGAACCCTGCGTCGGATCTGGACAGTTTCGCCTTGCACCATTTGCCGGTGCCCTTCTTCGTGACCGGTACAGTCGTCTCGCCTCCGGCAAGAGCATCGTAGACGAAGGCCCACTTTCCGGGCTTGTCGTCGTGGTAGACCACGCTCACAGTGAACCGGCCGCCGTGCTTCTGCCGGAAGCGCGGGTCGAGGCGAAAGCGAAGTTCGCCGCCGGCCTTGCACGTGCGGGCGTAGCGCATGGGGTTCTCGAGTACGGGCGGGTGGCCGAGGTCTGCGGGGCCGGTGTACGTATAGCGGACCATCCCGACATCCAGCACGTCCTCGCCGTCGTCGGTGAGGTCCTCTTCGATGAAGGCGCCGTAGTGATGGCCGCAACGCTCGCGGCGCCGCTGCTTGTCGAGCGGCGTCGGCGGCTTCAGCGCAATCCACGCGCCGGGCGCCCTGTCCGGGTGCGGCTTCCAGCCGACGTGGCGGTTGTAGAACACGTGGTTGGGCGTGTCCTCGTACTCGGCCTGGTATTCGGCGTGGTGAACGGAGACGGCGTAGCAGCCGAGGAAATCCACGCCCGTGTTGAGCTCGCCCAGGAAGATCCAGTGCGTGAACTGCACGTCGTTCGACGGGCTCTTGTTGTAGGTTTCGAAGTAACCCCGGACCAGCCCGGTGTCCGTGAAGCCGTAGAAGCTCTTGTAGCCGTTGCTGTCCGGTCTGGCGCAGGTGACCCAGAAGCCGAGCCCGGGGCGGTTGGCAATGGAGCGGCGGCCGGTTTCCGAATCGCGCTCCTTCTCCTCGCCGTAACGGCCGCCGACATCGGGTTTGTAAACGGTGAGGATGCCGAGCGGCCCGAAGGCGGCGGCGTAGGCGTCGTGGACACCCAGACAGTACGGCATGCCGTGTTCGGGCCGATAGGGCGCGTCGTAGACGCGGCCGCCGGCTCTCGGCGGCTCGAAGCCGGCCGGCACAAGATCGAGTTCCTTGCCCGCGTGCCGCCGCGATTCCTTGCGGTTGATCGTGACCAGGTCGCGGCCCATCGACGGGATGTTCTCGGAGTCATGGGTCAGCGACTGGCCGCGAACCAGGACGAAGTGTTTTCTCCAGCCGGGATGCGCGGCGGCAAGCCGGCGAAGGTTTTCGGCGTAGGCGTGGAGGAACCGGTCCCGGTACGCCTGGTAGCGCGGATCCCAGAACATCGGGTAGTGGTAGTTGTAGGCGTTCGGTTTGGTGCTCCGGCCGACGAAGTCGAAGAGCCAGTCGGGATAGGCGGCATTGATATGGAACACGACGTGCTTGCCGCAGTCGATGATCTGGCGGACCTGCCCGTTGAAGCTCTTGGGGTCGGATCCGTCGATGGCTCCGAAATCGAAGGTGCCGGGCGCCTTCTCGACGCGCTGCCAGATCGTGAAGGCCTCCCAGCCCGCAAGCCACTTGGGCGGGCTGCCGCCGCGGTAGACCGGCTTGCCGCCGCTCCACTGGGTGTAGATGCCGGCGAGCGGGGAACGGGGCTGCGCACGGCGCGTCCCTTCGCCCGCGGGCAGGTTGACGACGAGTTCGCCGACCCCGCTGGAACCCGCGCTGTCGCGCGCGCGGAGCCGGACGCGGACGGGACCGGTCTTTTCGCCGTAGTCGTGGGCCCAGACCACGCGCAGCCGTTCGGGTTGGTCCCAGGGCGTTGGCCGGCCGTACTCGCCGTTGCCTTCCCAGTCCCACTCGAGCAGCCGGACCGCGGCGCCGGCTTTTGGCCGGACGATTGCCTCGAATTCGCATACGCGCGGGAACGGCAGGTTCAGTGAGGCGCCGCGCAAGAGCGTGATATTCACCTCGGGCGGACGAGGCTCGGCGCCTGCCGCGGCGCGTACGAGCGTCGGCGGGTTCAGGGCGATTGTGCTCAGCACAGTGGCGAGGAGTGTCGTCCCTTGTTTGTGCATGTCGTGTACCTCAATGGCAAACAAGCCGAGTATATCACCGGGCGCGCGGCTTGTCTTTGGGGCGAGCCGTGTGCCGTTTGCACTGAAGCGGTGGAGAGCGGTGGCGTCGGCGGCCCCGCCGGTCCCGCTCGGGCTGGGGGCGCCGCTTTCTCCTGGGCATAGGTCCGAATCGCCCGCGGCGCTGCGCGCCGCGCGAAGAGCCGGGACGGCTCTTCTGCCTTGCCCCGCACCCCCTCGTCTGAACGTCGTTCGACGCTAGTTTGCCTCCGACACCTGATACGCCGCTTTCTCGAGCCATGCCGCCTTGGGCCGGATACCCCAGCCGGGCCCGAGATCGGGGATCGGCACGCACCCGTCGGCGGGGACGAGCGCGGGTTCATACATGGCCCGGGCTGCGGTCTGGTCTTCGATGGAGAACTCCATGAAGGGGCCGTGGTTGGGGAGTGCGTTCCAGAGGTGGAGCGTGAAGACGGTGACCAGGGAGTGGTTGGCGGAATGTGGGACGCAGGGCATGCCGTGCTCCGCGGCCATGGCGGCCACCCGGCGGGCGCGTGTGACGCCGCCGATGTAGCAGATATCCGGCTGAACGATGTCAACCACATGGTCGTGGATCATCTGCTTCCAGACCGGCATCCAGTTGTCCTGCTCGCCGCCGGCCACGGGCATCGTGAGCTTGGCGGTCACCTGCCGGGTCCAGTCCGGTTCCCAGTAGGGGCATGGTTCTTCGAAGTGGCCATAGTTGTTGGCCTCCAGTCGTTTGCCGATCTCGACGGCTTTGTCGGGCGTGTAGCAGGAGTTGGCGTCGGCGTGCAGCGTGACCTCGTCGCCCAGCGCCTTGCGCGCGGTGGGGATAAGCGTTTCCGTGCGGCCCTCCCATGCATCGCGGTTGTGCCCCGCCGTAGAGCCGAGCCGCAGTTTGAAGGCCCTGTAGCCGAACCGGTCGCGGAGCCGGCACATCCGCGCGGCTTCCTCCTCCGGCGTGATCTTGCGCGACATGCTCGAGCCGTAGACCGGTACGGGCGCGCCGGTTCCGCCAAGCAGGGCCCAGACCGGCTTCTCTTCCACCTTGCCGCGCAGGTCCCAGATCGCCGTGTCGACGGCGGCGAGGGCACGGCAGACGAAGGAGCCGGGGAACTTGAGGTTGCGCTCGAGCGCGGCCTGGTTGATGGCGTCGAGATCCGTGAGGGGGTTCCTTCCCAGCACGCCGCGCGCGAGCATGCGATGCAGGACGGCGGCGACGAGGTCCGCGGCATCCGTGGTGGCGATCTGCCCCCAGCCCGTCGCACCCGTGTCCGTCGTGATCTTGAGCAGGCCGACCCAGGGAATGGCGTACGTTTCAAGCTTCGTGATCTTCATGGCGGAGAGGATGCCTGAATTCGGGCGCCTGGTCAAGATGGGGGCAAGCGGCCTGTCCGACAGCTCGGCCGGGCGCGGGCGCGCCGTACCCTCGCGATCGCAGGCAGGGCGTTCAGCGCGTCAGTTCGACGATGTGGAAGATGTCGTCTTCGGCGTCGGTGTTCACCAGCATCAGATCGGTGCCGTTCGGGCAGCGCCTGCCGAAATGGCCGTCGGAGAGGGTGACGGTGATCTCTTTCCAGCGCCCGGTGTCGCGCTTGGTCACCGTGCACGCTGTCTTGGCCGGGTCGTCGACCCCGTCGTACTTCAGGGCCCATGAGCCCGTTCCTTTGTCGAAGTAGACAACCCGCACGCGTACCGGTTGGCGGCTTGCAAGCGGTTCTCCGCCGAAGAAGCCGTCCGCCAGTCTGAAGCACATGGCGTCCTGGCCGGCGGCATGATTGAACCCGCGCGCGTAGCGGCCGTAGGGTTGGTCCTTGGCGCCGACTCGCCAGTGGCCTTGGCTGGTGCCGAGCGGATCGTGCTGCGTCATGAACAAGGCGTAGTTCCCGCGCCAGACCCGGCAGGCCACGTCGTTCATGGCCTTGCTCGTGCGCGCGTAGGTCAGCCCGTCCAGCGTGCTGGCGGCGACCGCGTCGCCCATGACCGCGCCCCACGGCGCGAATGCGCGGGCGATGTTCGTGTAGCGGTCGGGGCTCTTGATCCCGTTGAGTTTTCCGAAGGCGTCTTCCGGAAAGCGGTCGGTGTCGGCGATGTCCAGCCCATCGCGCAGCGCGCACCAGGCGCCTGGGCTCGTCGCCGGGTCGAGACAGCCGGCGTACTTGGTGAAGAACGTGAAGGCTTCCACGTATGGGGCGCAGTCCGTCAGCGGCTCTTTGCGGATGTTGAAGATGTCGACCCCGTAGGTCAACATCCAGAGGCACTGCCAGTACATGTTCCAGGCCGGCGCCTCCTGGAACCAGGCGGACGGATCGCCCGTGGCGTGGTCGAACTCGCCGCGCAGCCGGATGACCGGCCCGGGCCCCGCCGCACTCTGCAGGCGCAGGTCGCGCAGCCAGAGCAGTTTCTCCTCACCGGGCATCTGGTACATCTGCGCGACCTGAAAAGTCTTGCGCCAGCCGGGCATGCCGTGTTGCATGAGCCACTCGTGCGTGCTGGGAACGGGTTTGAGCAGCGGAACGATGGGCGGGTCGGCACCGCGGTAGGCTTCCATGTAGGCCTGGAAGATCTCGCGGTTGTAGGCCTGCCATTCTTCCCCGCTCTGATTGATGTCGTACCGCGCATCGAACGCATGGCCCTTCTGGTAGGGCTGGGGGTCCCCGCTCTTGCCGGCCGGGCCCTGCACGCCGATGACCCGTTTGCGCAGGTCCGGTGGAAGCTCCTTTGTGATGTGATCGGCCGTGCGGGCGATCATCCGCTTGAGCAGACGCTTGAAGGCGGGTGCCAGGTAGTAGGGGTAGGCGGTGTTGTTCCGGTTCGTCACCTCGACGCGCGGGACGCCCTGCTCATACGCCCACTCGGGCGTCTTGGTGCCGTGATAGACGATGCACATCACGTAGAGCCCCTTGTCGGCCGCGCGCTGGATCCGCTCGTCCAGCGGGCGGAAATTGAATTGGTTGTCCGCCGGCTCGATCTGGCGCCACGTCACGGTCACGAGCGTTCCTTTGAACCAGGGCTTGCCTTCGGTGCTGACCGTCTCGCCGCCCCAGATGCCCCAGATCCCCGCCCAATCGGGCTTGGCCAGCGGCGCCGCGTGGGCGGGAAGACGGAAGGCGAGAGAAAGCAGAACGGCCAGCAAGGAGCGTTTCATGCCTGTCCTCCTCGGGAATCGTGTGTAGCTTATCAAACGGGCCGGCCTTTGTCGTTATCCTGATTCGTGTGTTGTGTGTACCGAACGGGGGGTGGCGCGTGCGGGCGTGGGCCTGGACACGCGCCGGGCAATCCGATAGATTGCCTGGGTCGCGCATCGCGCTGACTCGCTTCCGCTCGCCTACGCGCGCTGGCAGCACGATCGTCTTCACCGCCCGGCGCAGGCGAGCGGGAGCGAGGCAGTCCTGTTCCGGAAAGGAGCGCCAAATGAACAGCGGCATGGACCAGGCCACGCATCAGCAATACGTGCAGCGCGCCGTGGCGCTGGGCCGCGCCGGCGACCCCGCGGCCCTGCCAGAACTCGTGCAACTCATCAAGATGCCGTCGGCGGAGATCCGCCGCCTGGCTGCCTCCGCGATCGGCAAGCTGTCGGTTTTCGGGGCCGATGCAGCCGCCGCGGTGGACGCGTTGGCACCCGTGGCCCTGCGCGACCCGCACCCGCAAGCCCAGCAATACGCCCTGAGTGCGCTGAAGGCATACGGCACAGCCGCCTTGCCGCATCTGGACGATCTGAAAGACCTGGCCTGCAATCCGCACAGAAAGGCCTATGTGCAAAAAGCCGCCGCGTCTGCCGTGAACACTATTCAGGAAGCCGCGAAGATCGCCGATTTCCTGAACCGCCAGAGCGTCACGTATCGCTACGACGAACGCATGCGGATTGTCGACGGCTACGCGGTGCGGCCCGACTTCTATCTGCCCGAGTTCGATGTGTACATCGAGTATTGGGGCATGACCACGATCGACTACCAAATCGGGATGCTCAAGAAGAAGAAACTCTATCAGCAGCAGGGCAAGCGCCTGATCTCGCTCTACCCCGAAGACAAAGACGACCTGGACGAGGTCCTGCCCAACAAACTCCGCCGCTACATGAGGATCGGCGACGACGAGGAGGAGGACTCCTAGCCCAGCCCGCTCGGCGCGCCCCGGCCACACGCTTCGGGCCCCACGCGCCATGGGCGTCGGCGAGCGGAAGCGAGTCAGCCCTGCTTGCCGAGCCAACCACTCACTCTCCCCAATACGCCGTCCGTTGCGTATGGTCTACTTCGTCGGAAGAAGTTCCACGAGGTGAAAGGTGGTCTGCCCGCCCGCATCCGCTCGGAGTGCGAAATCGGTGTCGTTGGTCATCCCTGCCCGGAATCCGGCGTCGGCGATGGCGAGTATGGCCTTGCACCATTTGCCGGTGCCTTTCTTCGCGACCGGCACGGTCTTCTCGGCGCCGGTGCAGTCGCGGTAGGCGAGTGTCCATTGGCCGGGCTTGTCGTCGTAATAGACCACGCGCACTTCAAAGGCCGTACCGTGTGCCTTGCGCAAGCGCGGGTCGAGCCGGAACCGCAGCTCGCCCCCTGCTCGGCATTGCCGTGCCCACCTCATCGGTTCGTCGGCCGTCGGCGGGTGGCCGAGATCGGATGGGCCGGTGTAGGTGTAGCGGACCGTACCGACGTTCTCGACGTGTGAGCCCGCGTCGGTTGTGTCCTCTTCGAGGAACGCCTGGTAGTTGCCGACTTTCTCCCAGCCTTTGTTGAAATGGGTCTTCGGTTTCAACGCGATCCAGGCGCCGGGCGCCTGCGCGGGGTGCGGCTTCCAGCCGACATGCCGGTTGGCGAACGCATGGTTGGGCGCCGGTTCGTACTCCGCCTGGTACTCGAGATAATGGATAAACCGCCCGTAGGTGCCGAGAAAATCGGTGCCCGTGTTCAGTTCGCTCAGAAACGTCCAGTACGTCTTCTGCGCACTGCCGTTGACGTTCGAGTCGCCATGCCCTTCGTGATGGCCGCGTGCGAGGCCCAGATCGGTGTAGCCCAGGAAGTCGGAGTTGTTTCGCGTGTCCGGGGTCGCCGAGGTGATGAAGAAGCCCAGTTCCCTGCCGTTCGCCACCGAGCGGCGCCACACGACGGACATGCGCCGGTTATCGCCGCCGAAACGGCCGCCGACGTGCGGCTTAAACACGACCGGGATGCCGAGCGGGAGGAATGCGGACGCATACGTGTGCCGGACCCAACAGTGATACGGCATGCCGTGTTCGGGGGAATAGGGGGCGTTGTACACACGCCCGCCGCCTGAGGGCGGCTCGAAATTCGCGGGGGTCAGGTCCATGGCCTTCTCGGGCCATTGCCGGCAGACGGTCACGAGGTCGCGCCCCATCGAGGGGATATTCTCCGAGTCCACCGTCCAGACCTGCCCGCGCACGAGTGCGAACCGGCCGCGCCATTCGGGGTGGCGGGCGATGAGCGAGCGGATATTGTCCGCGTATTCTCCGATGAAGCGGCCCATAAGCTGCTGGTACCGCGGGTCCCACCACATGGGATAGTGCGGATAGCGGTGCGGGCCCGGCTTCTTGCTCTTGCCGACATACTTGAACAGCCATGCCGGATGCATCGTATTGATGTGCAGGATCACATGCTTGCCGCGGTCCATGATCTGGTAGATGTGCCCGTTGAATGAAAGCGGGTCCGACCCGTCGGCCTTGCCCCAGGCGAAGCGGCCGTCCTTTTCGATCTTGTTCCAGACGGTGTACGCCTCGGCGCCCGCCACCCAGTCGGGAATCTGTCCCTTCCGTTCCTTGAACCAGGTCGTCCAATCCCACTGCGTGTAGATGCCCGCGCACGGATGGCGCGTGTGGGGCGTCAGGTTGCCGGGCCCCGCAGGCAGAGTGAAGCGGCATTCGCCCAGGCCGACGCCGCCCTCGCTGTCGGTCACGCGGATGCGCACGGTGACGGGCCCGGTTTCTTCGTCGAAATCGTGAGCCCAGCGCACGGTGAGCGGCTCGGGCTCGTCCCAGGGCGTGGGGCGGCCGTACTCGCTGTTGCCGGCCCAGTCCCATTCAATCTTCCGGATCGTGCGGCCCTTGGCCGGCACGATGTCGGCCCGGAAATCGCACGTGCGCGGGAACGGCAATTCGAGCGACGCACCGCGCTCGAGGACGAGCTTCACCGCCGGACCGGCCGGCGCGGCGCCGCGCGCGGTGTGGGCGAACAGGACAGCGAGCGTCGACAACAGAACACGTGTACGCATGATGGACCTCCGTGGATCCGGGGCGACTACCGACGAAAAAGATATCGGGGCTGCGCGGCTCGCGCGAGCTTGATTTGACGGGCCCGGCGCGGCGGCTCCCGCGGGAGATTTTCGAGCAAGTTCTCGAGTAAGTTCTCGAACAAGTTTTCGAGCAGGTTCTCGAGCAAGTTTGGGAAGGGAGCCATGTGCGGCAAGGGTAGTGCACGACGGGGCGTGCTGTCTTTGGCTCGAAGTGTAAAAAGTTTGCACCGAACCGGTGTTCTGGGGTAGTGTCGGGCCTGTCATGGCAAGGCGCGGAAGAGGCGGGCGGTGGACCTGCCGCACGTTGGGCGATGCGGACTGGCTCGATACGCTCCTGCGCGGGGCGTGCGCGGTGAACGTGGTCGTGTGCGGGCGGCCGCTGTTCAGCAGCCCTTTCGGCTGGGGCCCGCGGCGGATTCCCTCTCACATTCTCTGGTTGGTCAACGGCGGGGCGTGCGAGTTCCGGATCGGGGCAGAGCAGCGGCGGCTCGGGCCCGGGTCGCTGATCTGGGTGATGCCCGGTGTTGAGCACGAGGTGTACGCGCGCGCCGAGATGCTGCCGACCGACGCCTGCAATGTGAATTTCACGGTGATGCAGGGCGAGGCCGCGCTGCGGTTGAGCGACGACGTTGTCCAGGTTGGCGAGGCCAGCCGGTTCCGGCCGCACGCGATGCTGGCCGTGCACGAGATCGAGGCCGTCGGGCCGTATCACGATTCGCGCACGCGCGCGGCGTTGGCCGTGCTGTGCGGCAGCGTGCTGGCCGCGTGGCGCAACCCGGCGGGCGACAAACTCGTCTTCGGCGGGGCGCTGCGCGCCAGAGTGGTGGAGTGGGTTCAGAAACACATCCACGAGCCCATCACGTCCGCGGATCTAGCGCGGCGGTTCGAGCTGAGCCAGGATTACTTTTCGCGCATGTTCCGCCGCACGTTCGGGGTGTCGCCTCGTGAATGGATTGTGCAGGAACGGCTCAGACAGGGCGCGAAATTTCTGGCGCAGACCCGGCGCAGTGTGACGTGGATCGCCGAGCGGCTCGGCTATCAGAGCGTGCACCTGTTCTGCCGGCAGTTCAGGCGGGCGTATACGTGCAGTCCCACGGAGTATCGGAGGGAACAGTGACGGCCGCGGTTCGGCGTGGGCCGGGTGGCGCGGGGGCGGCACGGCGGCACGGCGGCGCGCGGGCAGCGAGCCGGGTTGAGCTCTTGCTGCTGTCAGGGCTGGCGGTTGTCTGTGCGGGGTGCCTGACCCCGACAGACCGGGCGGGAGCGCGGGCTGACGCGAAAACAGGAGGCGTGACGATGGCGGATACGACGCAGGCAACCGACGTGTCCGAGGGCATGTCGTTGGCGACGGCCAGGGCGCGGATTCCGAAGCGGGAGATTCCGGCGTTCTGGGTGGGGGACGGCGGGGCCGTCGAGCGGTGCGTACGGGAGGTGAAGAACGGGCAGGTGCGCGTGCTCGCGCGTTCGCCGGGTGAGCACCCCATCCATGTGATCGCCTACGGCGAGCGGGAGAGTCCGGCCCGGCGCGCGAATTACAATTCGGCGCTTGGCGCCGGCCAGCCGGAAGCCTACATGGACAAAGCCGCGCGCAAGCGGCCCGTGCTCCTGTTCGTCGGGCCGGTGCACGGGCAGGAGACGGAGGGCGTGACGGGGCTGTGCAACCTGGTTCGCGTCATGGAAACGGGCCAGGACATGCGCGGGCGGGATCAGGCGCGGTTGCGCGAACTGGGGCTGCGCTGCCGGTTGCTGATCGTGCCGTGCGCCAACCCCGACGGGTTGGCCCGGTTCGAGCCGAAATCGCTGTGCGGGATGACGCGTGAGGACATCCGGTTCTGGGGGCAGGGGACGAAGCCCGACGATACATACTGGGGCTGGCCCGGCTGCAAAGCGCGCCACCCGATGCGGGCGGAGGACTACGCGTTTCTGGGTTGCTACTTCAACGAGGCGGGCGTGAATCCGATGCACGACGAGTTCGTCGCGCCGATGGGCCCGGAGGCCGCGGCCGTGCTGCGGCTCGCCGCGGACGAGGGGCCGGACCTGGCCGTCTCGCTGCATTCCCACGCCGCGGCCCCGTCCGTGCTGCGGCCCGCGTATGCGCCGCGCGAGGCGCAGGTGCGGCTCAGCGTGCTTGCCAAGCGGTTCAACGACCTGGCCGCTGCGCGCGGGTTCCGGCACGGCGGCGTGCCCGAGATCGCGCTCGACGGCGGCGCCTCGCCACCGTCGTTCAATCTCGTCAGCGCGCTGCACCACGCGTGCGGAGCGCCCAGCTTCACGTTCGAATGCCCGCACGGAGTCACCGACGAGAAGGCCTATCACGTGGGGTTCGACGAGATTCTCGACATCCAGTTCTGCCTGTATGAAGCGATGATGCGTGACGTGCTCGTCGCCCGGTAGCGGGCGGGTCCCGCACGCGCGCGCGGCCACTTGTCAAAGGCCGCACGCGCCTCGAGCCCGGACCTACGCGGCGGCGACGCCTGCCGCGTAGTTGCCTTCCCGGCGCCAGACGTCCAGCATCCGTTCATAGTTCGCCAGCGGCATGCCCGTGTAGACGCAGTTGCTCGTGCCGAACGCGTACCCGCCGCCCGGCATGCCGTGCTTCAGCGCGTAACGCGCGGAGGCGACGATCTCCTGCTCCGTCCCCGTGTCGAGCGCCGCACAGCTCACGTTCCCGATCAGGCAGACCCGATGCCCGTAGCGGCGCTTGACTTCCGCGATGTCCACGCCGCCCTGCGGGTCGAGCGACTGCAGCGCGTGCGGGCCCGCGTCCACGAGCATGTCGATGATCGGCATGATGTTGCCGTCCGTATGCAGGATCGTGTAAAAACCCAGGTCGCGATACCCGCGGATCAACCGGTCCAGGAACGGCGCGACGAACTCCGAAAACTGGGCGGGACTCAGAAACGGGCCCGTGTTGAAACAGTAGTCGGTGCACAACGCCAGGCCGTCCAGGCCGCCCCGCGCGCTGAGCCGGTGCGCACGCTCGAGCGCCCGGTCGACTCGCTCGTCCGCCTCCTGCTTCATCTTCTCCGGCTCGTCTGCCAGACGGCAGGCGAACGCCATCATGTTGTCGCCGTGCGGAATCCCGTACGTCGCGCCGCCGTGCAGGCACAGGAAGTAGCGGTCCGCGCTCTTCTCGCGTACGAGGTCGATCAGCCGGCCGGTCTCTTCCTCCGTCCCCGGGTTCGGGTGCAGGAGGATGGCGTTGTGCTCGAAACGCTCCGCCGTCATGACGTAGATTTCGGCCATGTCCTCTCTGTGCAGCTGCCGTTCCTTCTCTTCCATCTGGTCCCATTGCCGGTAGGCGCGCTGGGAAGGATGAATCCGCCCGAACGCTTCCATGGTCAGATAGAAGACCAGTTCAAAGTTCGGTACGCGCCCGACAATCGGGCGGCGTTCGAGTGCGGCGATGAATGCCTCGCGTGGCGTCATGGTTCCCCCCTCTGCTTGATGCCGACCCGCCGTCGCAGCCGGCAAATGTAAAAAAACACCATTACCGGATGCCCGCCGGAATCCGTACGCCTTTAGTTTCCCAATATTCCAGGAGAAATTCAATTGCATCGAGTGGCAGGTGAGTGGTATAAATCCATTACTCATGAAAACGGGGGGCTCGCTCGCCTGGCCGGTAGGGGGGCTGCCGCGGCTGCTCAGCAGCGGGCAGTATCCGCTGGCGCCGGATGATTTCAAGCGGGTGTACCTGGGGCGCACGCACGCGCTGCACGTGCATGCGTACGCGGGCGAGATCCGGATCGGGGCGCATCACTACGTCCTGCACCCGGGCGACCTGACGATCTCGCCGGCGGGTCAGCCGAGTTGTTATCGGCTCGCGGTAACGGGCCGGCACTGGTGCGTGCATTTTCGCCCCGCCCAGCCGTGCGGGGACTGTGTGGTGTTGCCTTTGCACTTGCCGCTTGGCGGGCGGCGGGCGCATGTGATCGACCGGCTGAAGCACATCACGCGCTACCACAACCATCCCGCGCCGACTGAAGCGGGGCGCAGCGTGGTGCGCGGGGTTGCGGCCGCATCGTTTCAGGAGCTTCTGTTGTGGCTGTCATACTCGTTCGCACACGCCGTGCCGCGTGAGGGCGCAACGCGTCTGCAGAAGGCCTTGGACGAGTTGGTTGTCAAACTGGAGGATGAGCTGTCGTCTCCGCTGCGTGTGACCGCGCTGGCGCGCACGGCCGGGCTGAATCAGAACTACCTCGCGCGCCAGTTCAGGGCCCGTTTCGGGATGACCATCCAGCGCTACGTCTTCCTCCGGCGCATGGAACAGGCGAAGAATCTGCTGGTGAACACCCATCTGCCGGTGAAGAGCATCGCGGTGCACGTCGGCTACCCGGATCCGCAGCATTTCAACAAGGCGTTCCGCCGGGCGGTGGGTATGTGCCCGTCGGCGTTCCGGCGGGAAGCGGAGCATGTCGCGGGCAGAGGATGGAGGACCGCGGGTGGGATGGCAGAATGGGAGAACCGGGGATTTTGACGGGCGGAAGGAGGGGGTACGGGGCAGGCAGTCGTTATGGACACGGCGCGTGTGGTGCACCGTCAGGTCGCGATCGCCCATCCCGTGAAGACGGCGTTCGGGATCATGCGGCAGCGGCATGCTGTGTTCCTCGTGATTCGGGACGAAGCCGGGCGCGAAGGGGTGGGGGAGAGTTGGGTCAATTTTCCGCTCTGGGCGGCGCGGGAGCGGGTTGCCGCCTTGGAGGAAGGGTTCGTTCCGTACCTGGCCGCGAACCCGGCCGTCGCCGATATTGCCGAGTATGTGGCGCGGATGTACCGCGCGTTTCTGGGGCCGGCGCGGCAGTCGGGGACAGAGGGGCCGCTGCTCTCGGCCGTGTGCGCCGTGGAACTGGCGTTGTGGGACCTGGCGGCCCAAGCGGCGGGCGTGCCGCTGGCGCGTCTGCTGTTTGAGGCGCCGCACGAGCGCGTGCGCGTGTACGCGAGCGGGATCAACAGCCCCCTGCAATGGGACCGCATCGATGAACACCTCGCATGCGGCGTGCGACTGTTCAAGCTGAAGCTGGGTTTTGGCGATGAGGAGGACCGCCGGAATCTTGACGCGTTGCGCACGCATCTGGACGGCAAGGCGGAGTTGGCGGTCGACGTGAATCGGGGGTGGTCGTTTGACCAGGCGCTGGCTTGGCTCGACATCCTCGCCGCGCACAACGTGCGATGGATGGAAGAGCCGTTGCGGTGGGAAGACGGACCGGAATTGGCCGCCTTGGCCGAGAGGAGTCCCGTGCCCCTGGCCGGCGGCGAAAACATCAGAATGCCGCCCGGCTGTGACGTGGATGTCGTGGCGCGCGGTCCGTTTTGCGTCCTGCAGCCCGACATCACGAAATACACGCCGCTGCATGTGGCCCTGCGCCTGCTGGCCGCCGGCTGCGCGACCGAGAAATGGGTCGTACCCCATTTCCTCGGCTCAGCACCCGGCCAGGCCGCTTCCATTCACCTGGCCGCCGGCTGCCCGGACGGCCTCGTGGAATGGGACATGAATGAGAATGCGCTGCGTACCGACCTGTTCGGCGAGCCGTTCACGATCGTGGATGGCGCCGTCGATCTGCCGGATGCACCCGGACTCGGGTGGCTGGAGAATTCCAGCGGATGAATGGACGGCAGCGGATGGGGGAGAGAATTCCGGCGGATGAATGGACGGCAGCGGATGG
>JAFGHX010000362.1 GCA_016929905.1 Kiritimatiellia bacterium | reverse complement strand
TCATCCGCTGGAATTCTCCTCCCCATCCGCTGCCGTCCATTCATCCGCTGGAATTCTCCTCCCCATCCGCTGCCGTCCATTCATCCGATGGAGATCTCTCTGCGCCCCACACGCCGGCCCACGACAACGGATTCGCGCCCGAACCGGGCGCGGATCCGATCAACTGCCTCGTACAAACTCTCCCGCCGTGCCCGGGTCCTGTCCGGAAAAAGCTGCCTGTCCATGCGCGTATGCGAAAAATTCGAGAGCGCGAGCGCCAGCGACCGGACCGCGACACGCCTCGTATGCAGGCGTGCAAACGACCGCAACAGATACGGCAGCAGATCCCTGTCGCAGGCGGTAGGCGCTACCTCCACCTTACGGCCCTCGCGTGTCTTGGCGTCAAAGTACGTCAAAATGAGTTGGAAGGCCTCCGCCCGGAATTCAAACCGTCGAACCGTGCACATCGCCTCTTCCAGCAGCCAAACCAATACGCGCCGGATCCGGGCCGGATCGCATTCCGGCGGTTCAAACCTGTGCTCGCACGCCACATGTTCCGGTGGCGAATCGCTCTCACGCAGCCTTCGCGAGTCCCGCCCATGACAACGCTCATGAAGCGCCGCGCCCCGCTCCCCGAAAAGCAACAGCAGCAGATTGCGCGGAAACCGGCTCAGTTCGCCGGCCGTCCGAATGTTCATGTCGTGCAACGCGGCCAGAACACGCGCCCTCGCCCCCTCGCCACCCTGCCCGCAACCACTCGAACGGAACAGAGGAAGAGTGAAAGGGTGAAAGGCTGGAAGGGTGAAAGGCTGGAAAAGTGGTTGCCGCTCTTCCACCCTTCCACCCTTCCATTCTTCCATGCTTCCACCCTTCCATTCTTCCACTCTTCCAATTCCCAGCACCGCCTCCACCGGCAGCCGCTGCAGGAACCGTTCCTCCTCCCCCGGCCGGATCCAGCCCACGCCGTCGCGACCCGCCGAAGCGGACGCCATTTGCGCAAGCATCGGATTGGCGGCCAAGCCTATGGATGCCCAAATCCCCAGCTGCGCGCGAATTTCCGCGTGCAGTTTCCTGCCGAGATTCAAAGGCGCACCATGCACAATATCCATCCCGCTCGCATCGCCGTAAGCCTCCGAAAACGCTGTCTGTAAAGTCGTTGTGTAGCCCCGGCAAATCGCCCAGACTTGCCCGGCTGAAACACAACGCCCAACCGCCCCCCCTCCCCTTCGGCCGGCACGAAGATCCACATGTACAATAAGCATGGCCTCTCCATTTAAAGTTAAGGCTTTTCCCGATAACTATACTAATGTATAGTTCACGGGAAAAGCTGTCAAGGTTTTCTGGAATCGTTATACTGATCGTTCGGAGCGGCATTTATGGGCAAACTTGACGACCTACACGCCAGGCTCGAGGCACTGAACCGGCGCCCGCTGAAGGAAGAACTGTCCGGCAGGGAGAGGGAAATCGAGCGCCTGCGCCGCAAACTCCGCGAAGCCCGCGGCAAGGCCGGCTCCAAACCCACGCGCCCGATTGTGTACCGCCGCGATCTTCCCCGTCGCGAACGGCTTCCGCATCCACGCCCGGCCCTGCCGGATGGGCCGCCGGTCGTGTTGGAGGACAGTGTCGCAGGCTGTATGGCCGAATCGCCCACGGGCGAGCGCGCCTACCTCATTGAGGTCCCGGCATGCGAACTGGAAGGGGATTGGGAGCCGCTGTGTGACGCGTTTCATTCCGCATTCGAAACGGCCGGCTCGGACCTGCGGCAGCGGCTTGCCCGCGCCTGCCCCGGAGAATGGCGCCCCGCCGACACAATCTTTCTCGACATCGAGACGACGGGGTTGAGCACCTCGCCCCTGTTCCTGATCGGCACGATGAGTTGGCAGAGCGGCCTGTTCGTGATCCGCCAGTACTTCGCCAGGCATTATGCGGAAGAACGCGGCGTGATTGCCCTGTTCCTGCGCGATTTCACGGCGGGGAACCGGCTGCTCGTCACGTTCAACGGCAAGAGCTACGATTGGCCCTACATTCGCACCCGCGCCGCTGCGACCGGCGTGCCGTTCGCGAGCGAACCCGCCCATTTCGACCTGCTGCACGAGGCCAGGCGCGTCTGGAAACATGTGCTGCCGGATTGCCGGCTGAAGACACTCGAGGCGCAGGTCTGCGGGCGTCGCCGCGGTGACGACATACCGAGCGACCAGATCCCCGACGCCTATCACGCCTATGTGCGAAGCGACAACGCCGTGCAGATCGCAAGCATTCTCAGACATAACATGTTCGATCTGCTGACGCTGGCCGATCTGATGCTGCACCTGCCGGCGCCGGCAGACGCGTGATGCGACGGAAGCACGTTGATGGACGTCACCGCATTCTTGAACGAAGTCCGATCGGCCGATTTTTACGACGGCCAGCTGGTGTACGTGCGGGAGGTACCGGCCAGGCCGGCCGGCTTTGCGGAGCCGCGGGCCCCGCTTCCGGCCCCGGTACGGCATATGCTCGCCGCGCGCGGGATCGCGCGGCTGTATACCCATCAGGCCCGCACACTGGATCTCTTGCGCGCGGGCAAAGACGCGCTGGTGGTCACGGGCACGGCCTCCGGCAAGACGCTCGCCTATGTCCTGCCCATCGTCGAAACGTTGCTCACAGACCCCGACGCGACCTTCCTGCTGCTCTTCCCGACCAAGGCGCTGAGCCAGGACCAGTTCAAGGGGTTCAATGCGGCGCTGCAGGCGGCCGGGCTTCGGAAGCGCGTGCTGGCCGGAGTGTATGACGGCGATACGCCCGGACCGATGCGCCGGAAGCTGCGCGATCAGGGCGCGGTGATTCTCACGAACCCCGACATGCTGCACGCCGCGCTCATGCCGCAGCACGCGCGCTGGGCCCGGTTTCTCTCCCGGCTCCGGATGCTCGTCTTGGATGAGCTGCATGTCTACAGCGGGATATTCGGTTCGAACATGGCCAATCTGTTGCGCCGGTTCTTTCGCGTTTGCGCCCATCATGGCGCGCAGCCCCGGATCGCCGCGTGCTCCGCAACGATCGGCAACCCCGCCGAGCTGGCCGCGGGGCTCACGGGCCGCCCGCTGGCGCTCGTGGCCGAAGACGGCAGCCCGCGCGGCAAACGCACCTACGTCTTCTGGAACCCGCCTCGCGTGCGTTCAACCCAGTGGCGTTCGCGCCGGAGCGCGAACGTCGAAGCGCACGAGCTGATGGCGCTACTGGTCCAGCGCGGCGTGCCGACCATCACGTTCTCCAAAGCCAAAATGACCGCTGAGATGATCCACCGCTATGTCGGCGAAAAACTGCGCGAAACGGCCCCGCACCTGGCCGGAAAGATCGCCCCGTACCGCGGCGGGTACCTGCCCCGGGAACGACGCGAGATCGAGCGGCGCCTGTTCAACGGCGAGCTGCTCGGCGTCAGTACGACCCGCGCGCTGGAACTGGGTATCGATGTCGGCGGGCTGGACGCCAGCATCCTGGTGGGATACCCCGGCACCCTCGCCTCTTTCTTCCAGCAGTCCGGCCGCGCCGGCCGGGAGGACCGCGACGCGCTGGTCATGCTCGTCGGGCTGGACACCAGCGTGAATCAATACGTGATGAGCCATCCGGAATACATCTTCGGACGCCCCGTCGAATGCGGCGTGCTGGATTCGGACAATCCGTTCGTGCTCACCGGCCACTTGCGCTGCGCCACGCACGAGTTGCCTTTGCGCGATACGGAGACGGGCCTCTTCGGCGCACACGCCGCGTTGGTCCTGCGCATCCTCGAAGAAAACATGAAGGTGAAACATATCGACGCGCGCTGGTACCACGCCGCCGCGGAGACGCCGCAGCACGACGTCTCGCTCCGCGACCGCTGCGGCGAGACTGTCGTGATCCAGGACGCCGGGACCGGCGCCGTGCTCGGCGAACTCGACAAGCTCGACGCGCCGCCCATCGTGCACCCCGGCGCCGTCTACATGCATCAGGGCGATACCTACCGCGTCCTCGAACTGGACTTGGATCGGAACATCGCGCGCGTCGAGCGGGCCGACGTCGACTATTACACCCAACCCATGGGCGGCACGGACGTGCACCACATCGACCACCAGCTCCGGGAGAAACCGTTCGGAACCGGTCGCGCCTGCTGGGGCGAAGTCACCGCCTACTTCAAAACCTATATGTACGAGAAGGTCCACTTCTACTCGCTCGACGCGCTGTCTCAACACGGGGTGGACCTCCCCACCCAGGTCCTCGAAACCATGGCCGTCTGGCTTCTGCCGCCTGAAGAGCTCATGGAGCGGGTGCGCACCCGCGGGCTGGACGCGCACAGCGGGCTGCGCGGCATCGGCTACGCCACGCGCATGATCCTGCCGCTGTTCATGACCTGCAATACGCTCGACTTCTCCCATTCGGTCGGCAGTGTGAACTCGCCGTGGAACGCCGTCTTCATCTATGAGCACTACCCGTTGGGGCTCGGCTTCACCGACCGGGTCTACGAACGCCTCCACGAAATCATGCCGGCGGTGCTCGATCTCGTTCGCCGCTGCGGCTGCCAGGACGGATGCCCCTGCTGTGTCGGCAAGCCGCTGCGAACCTATTCAACCTGGAATGTGGAGCGCGGCGAGGCTTCCATCCCCAGCAAAGCCGCCGCACGGATGATCCTGGAGGGGTTCCTTGCAGACGGGTCCAACCTGCGGAATGCCGATACCGCCTCGCTGACCGACGCGGGAGCCGCGGCGTGCAACCGGCTGGAAGCGGCCGTCCGCCGCCGCTTGGAGCGCATGCGGGAACCGCAGGTCTTTCACCCCATCGAACCCGCCGTTCGGACGCAGTACCCGAAGATCGAGGCGCAGGAACACCTCATGGAACCGGATGTGTCGAAACGCGCGGAACGGGAACGCCGCTTCACGCGCGAACTGCGCCGCCGTGTCGCGAAGAACCTGCCTTCGCCCGGGCTTGACCCCGACGTCGGGCGGCCTCGCCCGCCGCCCGGCATGAAGAAGCGAGGCAGCAACAAGCCGCCCACCCATTTTCCCGGCCGCCCGGCCAAAGCCGTCGAGAAGGCGCCGGCGCCCCAAAGCCTGTCCGCCGCACCGTCGCCTGTCCGGCTCGGCGACAGCCTTGCCGCCAGGGCGCGGCGGCTGAAGAAGAAACGCGACGGCTGACCCGATTCGCGGATAGGAATCCGCGAATCGGCATTTTTCCCTTGCGCCGGCTGCAAAACGTGATACAGTTGCGTGCCTTGGTCCGGATTCGCCGTGGCGTGTTCGGAACAAGACAACAGCTCCGGCCAGATCCGGAGCGGAAGCGAGTATTCGTCCTGGCCACGGGGCGAATCAAAGCGGATTGCCCTGCGGAAGCGGGGCCAGACAAAGGAGGATCGCGTGGCAACGACTGCAGAATCTGTCGAAACGGAAGTCTCCCTTCGCCACCTGCTGGAAGCAGGCCTTCACTTCGGCCACCAAACCAAGCGCTGGAATCCCAAGATGAAGCGCTTCATCTTCGACAAGCGCAACGGGATTCACATCATCGACCTGGCCAAGAGCCTGGCCCATCTGAAGATGGCGCGGCAGTTCCTTCACGATGTCGCGGCCAGCGGCAAGGGCGTGCTGATGGTGGGCACCAAGAAGCAGGCGCAGGAAGCCGTCAAGGAGGCCGCGGCACGGACCAGCCAACATTATGTGACCACCCGCTGGCTGGGCGGCACGCTCACCAACAACCAGACGATCCGCAAGAGTGTCGCCCGTATGCGCGAGATCGAGAAGATGGAAACCGACGGCCTCTTCGAGAAACTGCCCAAGAAAGAGGTCGCGCGGTATCGTCATGAACTGGCCAAGCTGCAGCGCAACCTCACCGGCGTGGCCAATATGGAGCAACTGCCGGGCGCCCTGTTCGTGATCGATGTCAGCCGCGAGGCCATCGCCGTGGCGGAGGGCAATCGCATGAACATCCCGGTCGTTGCGCTGGTCGATACCTGCTGCGATCCGGACCTCATCGACTACCCGATTCCCGGCAACGACGATGCGATCCGGGCGATCAACCTCGTTACCCGAATCCTGGCCGACGCCGTCCAGAGGGGCGCCGCGCAGTATTCGAAGGCGGCAGCCGAGCTGGCGAGGAAGAAAGCCGAAGAGGAGGCCGAAGCCAAGGCCAGAGAAAAGGCGGCCGAGGAGAAGCGCAAGGCCCGACAGAAGACGGCCAAAGAGGCCAAGGCGCAGGCCGCCGCCCAGCCTGCCGCGAAGAAGGACGCCGGTGCGAAGAAGAAGGCGGCTGCCGCCAAGCCCGGCGGCAGCGCCGCGCCTGAAAGCAAGCCGGCGGACAAGGCGCCGGAAGCCGCGGCCAAACCGGCCGCGGAAGCAGAGGCCGTGCCAAAGCCGGCTGCCGGCCAGCAGGCGGCCACGCCGGAACCCGGGCCGGAGAAGCCGGCCGAATAAGGCGGTTCCGCCGCATGCAGGACCGTTAGACAATCGACACCCGGCCCACATGCCGAAACAAAGGAGACACCCGGAATGGCAGAGGTTACCGCAGCAATGGTGAAGGACCTACGCGAAACCACGGGCGTAGGAATGATGGAGTGCAAGAAAGCGCTGGCCGAGGCGGGCGGCGACAAGGACAAGGCGGTCATCCTGCTGCGCGAACGCGGCCTGGCCATCGCCAACAAGAAGGCCAGCCGGACCGCCAAGGAAGGGTTGATCGCCTCCTACATCCATCTGGGCGGCAAGGTAGGCGTCCTGGTGGAAGTGAACTGCGAGACGGATTTTGTGGCCCGGAACGACACCTTCAAGGAATTCGTCAAGGACATCACGCTCCACATCGCCGCCGCTAATCCGCGCTACCTCGGCCGGGACGAGGTCCCGCAGGCGGTCATCGCTGAAGAGCGCGGAATCTTCGCAAAGCAGGCTGAAGGCAAACCCGCGCACGTGATCGACAAGATCGTGGACGGGAAGATGGAGAAGTTCTACAGCCAGAACTGCCTCCTGGAACAGCCGTTCGTGAAGGACACCGACACGACGATCCAGGACCTGCTCGTCGCCAAGATCGCCGAGATCGGCGAAAACCTGATCATCCGCCGCTTCACACGCTACCAGGTCGGAGAGCAGATCTGAGCATGTTCCCGCGCTACGCGCGAAACCGCTCCAGTCGGCGTGCCCCTCACCCCGAACCGCGAGCGGCTCTGGCGGGCTTTGCCGGTAACCGTGGCGCGAGCCACAACGGCTCTGGTGACTGGCGCGCCCAAGGGGAGTCGAACCCCTCTTACCAGGATGAAAACCTGGTGTCCTGTCCGATAGACGATGGGCGCGTAACGGAATCGTCGCCAGATAGTTTATCATAAAACCGGCGCTGCACAACACAAAACGCCGGAGTCGTGCCGTGAGAGCACACCGCATTCTGCCCCAGTTCGCCATGCTCGGCGCCATCCTGTGCTGGGCGAGCGTGCCGCTTTTCCTTCGCTTCTTCGCTACGACCACACAGTTGGATGCCTGGACGGTGAACGGGCTGCGCTACGGGTGGGCCGCGGTTCTTCTGGCGCCCGCCGTGTACGCTTCGCGCGGCAAGCGGTTGCCCGGGCGCACAATCTGGAAGGATGCGCTCGTGCCGACAGCCGTGAACACGCTCGGCCAGGTGGGCTGGGCGCTCGCCCCCTACTTCACCGACGCCAGCGTAATGGCGTTCGGGATCCGCTCCTGTTTCTTCTTCACTGTGCTCGGCGGCTTCTGGCTCCTGCCCGCCGAGCGTTATCTGCTCCGCAGCCGCCGTTTCTGGGCCGGCGCCGTCGTGTGCGTAGTCGGGATCGTTGCGCTCTTCTCGGCCACTCTGAGCCGCGACGGCACGTCGCCCACGGGCGTCTTCATCGTTCTGCTCACCGCCCTGGTCTGGGGCTTCTACGGCGTCACGGTCCGAAGATTCATGAGGGGCTATTCCCCGCACCGCGGTTTCGGTGTGATCTGCCTCTACACCGCCGTCATCCTGGCCGCGTTGATGTTCGGCTTCGGACGCCTCGCGCCGCTGACAACGGCCGGCGCCGGCCCCATCGCCTTGATCCTCCTCTCGGCGACGATCGGGATAGCCACGGCGCACGTTCTTATGTACTATGTGCTCGACCATCTCGGCGCCGTCATCGAGAGCGGCGCCGAGTTCCTGACGCCGTTCCTCACCTTCTGCGGGGCCGTCGTTCTCTTCGGCGAACACCTCTCGGCCATGCAGTGGGCCGGCGGAACCGGCGTCGTGGCTGGCAGCCTGCTGATCGTCCTCGCTTACCGCCCGGAACGAAAGCAGACCCGGAAGGAGAACGGAACGCGGTGAAGCTGACCGGTACCCTCCCCTGGACGAAATCGTGTTTCGTGTGCGGTGAGGCGAACCCGCACGGGTTTGGGCTGCGCATGCAGGTCCGGGACGGTCATGTCACGCTGGATTACCGCACCCGCCCCACCGACGTGGGCTACAGGCAGCTCATACACGGCGGCGTCCTCTCGACGCTTATGGACGAAACCATGGCGTGGGCGTCGATCGTCGCCAGCCGCAGACTCTGCGTCGCCGCCGAACTCTCATTGCGGCTCCGAAACCCGGCGCACGCGGGAGAAACGATCCACGTCGACGCCTGGACGACCAGAACCGCTTCGCGCCTGGTTCTCACCGAGGGCGTCATCACCGGCGAGACAGGCCGCGAGATCCTGCGCGCCCAGGGCAAGTACCTGCCGATGAGCGGGGAACAGGAAGCGATCAGCGCCGAGGACTTCGTTGCACACCCCGACGCGCTCGACCCGCGCCTCATCCTCGGAGACGCCGACTGACCTGAAACTCGAAAGTAGAAGCGGCGTCTCGCCGCTTCCTCCGGGCCGCAGGCCCGGGCCCCCGGCTGCACGGAGTGCAGCCGGAGAAGAGCCGAGCCGCCGTCGCCCTGCGGGCTATGGCGAGCCAGGGACGGCTCTTCTACTATGGGCGACACGGCCCCAGACGAAGTCT
>JAFGHX010000361.1 GCA_016929905.1 Kiritimatiellia bacterium | reverse complement strand
GTCAGGCAGAACGCCATGCTTGTCGAAAAGCCGCTGACTTCTGACCTCCGACCTCTGACCGCTGGGTTGCGGGCGAAGCCCGCATTGGGTGTCTTGCCGAAGCGTTCGGGCGGACCGGGGCGGGTGCAGACAGGGAGGGGGCCGATGTCATCAACCGTATCGCCGCTGACCATCAGGCGGGTCGAGGCGGGTCAGTTCGAGATTGCCGGCGTGCACGTGCGGCTGCGCGCGGCGACGCGCGCGCCGGCGCTCGCGGGCGAAGAGCCGGTCACGCCGGCGTTCGGCGAGTCGTCTTCTCGGAACGCAACGGTCGGCGGCCTGTCCGGCACGGCCGAATGCGCCGTGAGCCGCGAACAGGGCCTGGAATTCGCCCGCGAGCTGTTCCGCAGCGGCGACGGCATGTGGGTGGGTGTGCGCCTGTCGCTGAAGAACCTGCGCCAGACGGCTGTGCGCCTCACGTCGCTGACCCCGCTGCAGACAAGGGCGGCGGCCGACATTTGCGTGGCGGACGCCGCGTTCGCGGACTGGCGCGTTCTGCGCATGTCGCGCCAGAAGAACGACGTGCCGGGCACGTACCGGCCGGCGGTGGTCGACGACGATTTCATCTTCTCGGCCTTTGCCAGCGGCGGATTGCCGGCCGGCATGGGCATTCCTGAGAGCGGCGGCGAGGACCCCGAACAGGAGCAGCCGCTCACGGTCGTTTCCGAGCCCCTCATTGCCATCCGCAACGACGCGCGGCGGGCGCTGCCCGGCCTGTTCATCGGCATGCTCGGCCAGCACGAGCATCTGACGGGCATCGGGCTGACGTCGAGCGCGGACCGGCGCGAATTCGGGGATCTGACCGTCATCTGCGAGTTCGACGACGCGCTCGTGCCGCCCGGCGCGGAGCGCACCACACACTGGCTTCTGCTCTGCGAGGTCGCGGACGAACGCGCCAAGCTCGACGAGTTCGCCGAGCTGCTGGCGGTCGAGTTCGGTGTGGCGTCCGTCAAGAAGACGCGCCCTACCCTGTATTGCAGTTGGTACTTCTACGGGACGGATTTCCGGCACGAGGATCTCACCGAGAACCTGCGCGTGCTGGCCGAAAAACCGGTCCCGATCGACGCGTTCCTCATCGACGGCGGCTGGATGGACTGCCACGGAAGCTGGGAACCGCTGCAGGAGCTGTTTCCGGATGGGCTGAAGCCGGTTGCCGACCAGATCCGGGCGGCCGGCTACGCGCCGGGCCTGTGGACGGCGCCCTTCATCGTGCACGACGATGCGCCGATCGTGAAGGAGCATCCGGAACTCCTGGCCAAGGACCGGCAGGGCGCATACCGTACGTATGCGCACGGCGGGCGGACGGCCTACGTGGTCGATCCGAGTTCGCCTTATGCCGAGCCGTACTACAACGCCATGTACGGGAAGATCCGGGACTGGGGGTTCCGCTACCACAAGCTGGACTTCCTGCGTGCCATCATCACGACCGACGACATCCGGTTCCACGACCCCTCGCTCAACCGGGCGCAGGCCTATCGGCTGGCCCTGACGCTGGTGCGCCGGGCGATGGGCGCGGACGCCTACATGCTGGCCTGCGGCGGGCTGTTCGAGGCCAGCATCGGCATTCCGGACGGCATGCGCTCGGGCAGCGACGTGAAGGGCTACTGGTACACCCCGCGCAAGAAAGGGGTCGCGCCGAATATCTGGAACCGGATGACCCACACCACGCGGATCCGGCAGAACGTGTTCCGCAACTACCTGAACCGGTTCTGGCACTCCGATCCCGACGCACTGATGGTGCGCCGGCGCGAGGAACCGTTCAGAGGGAACGAACCACACCAACACCTGTCCGCCGGCCGCTTCACCGATGAGCAGGCCTTCACGACCACGGTGAACCAGTACCTAGCCGGCGGGCTCGTGTGCATCTCCGAGCGGTTCGCCGAGCTGGACGACGACAGACGCGCACTCCTGCGC
Organism: Kiritimatiellia bacterium; assembly: GCA_016929905.1. GTDB lineage: Bacteria > Verrucomicrobiota > Kiritimatiellia > JAFGHX01 > JAFGHX01 > JAFGHX01. Next base: position 11,413 of record JAFGHX010000361.1, on the reverse strand, counting down.
CATGTCATCCCGCCGTTCGGGCCGCCGGCCAGAATCCTGGACATCGAGCGTCGGGACTGCCCGTCGCGGTTCCTGACGGAGATCCGGCCGCGGTGCAGCGCGCTGGGGGGCTGGTGGACCTACACGCTCTGCAACTGGGAGCGCGGCGCCTCGGGCCGGACGATCGAGTTCGCCGACATCGGGCTCCCGGATTCGGTCGACCGGCTGGCCGTGTTCGAATTCCGCAGCCAGTCGTTCGTCGGCATTCTCACGCGTACCGATATCCACGCGTTGAAGCTGCCGCCCGGCGCCACGCGCGTGTTCAGGCTGGCCCCGTGGAACGGGCGCGACCCGGTCATTCTGGGCACCGACCTGCATCTCTCGGGCGGCGGGTGCGAACTGGAGGACGTGCGGATCTCGGCGAATGAGATCACGGGCGAGGTGAGCACCCCGTGGGACTGGCCCGTGGTCGTGACGGCCGCCTTCCCGCACGGCGACGGCGCCCGCGTCGCGTCGGTCTCGGTCCCGCCGGAGGACAGGCGGTTTGTCATCCGGCCATAGATCAGCCTGGCGATACGCGGTTCCGTGGCGCGGCGAAGTCCCGAGCGCTTGCGCCTCGGGACGAAGACGGCTCGCCCGTACACGGTCTCGGCAGGTCGGGCAGCCTGGATTTGGTCTTTCAAAGAACGTTGGGTCAGGAGGGATTATACTGCATGGAGGGAAACGGTTGAAGGAAGAAGTGTGATTCTCCTCGTTGGGACGACTCCAGCCCGTGAACGCCGTGTGCATCCGGTTTTTCTTGCGATTGGCGGCTTGGGTATGGCATACTACGGCCGACGCAAGAGAATGGAGCGAAGATCATGAGTAGCCTGGTTATCGATTTGCCGGATGATGCTGCTTTCGTGCTAGGGACGCGGCGGGAGAAGCGGGCTCAGGAACTGCGCATGGCCGCCGCCGTCAAGCTGTACGAGTTGGAACGGCTATCCGCCGGTGCTGCAGCCCGCTTGGCCGGTATCCCAAAGGCCGTGTTCCTCGTCAGACTGGCCGACTACGGCGTGGACACGTTCCGCCTGTCCAAGGAAGAGTTAGAGCAGAAGACTCCGCTTGCCTGATATCTTCTGCAACACATCACCACTGCAATACCTGCATCAACTCGACCTCCTGCACATTCTCCCATCTCTCGTAGAGGCCGTTGTTGTTCCGCCCGCCGTGGTGGAGGAACTGGAGCAGGGGCGCCAGAACGCTGTCAACCTGCCGTTGCTGGATTCGCTCTCTTGGGTATCGGTGCGGCCGCCACAGAGCCTCTCAGCCTTGCCTCTGGTCCACGAACTCGGTGCGGGAGAGGCGGAAGTCCTCATGCTGGTTCTGGAGACCCCCGGGTCCTCGGTGATCTGGACGACGGCTTGGCACGGCGAACAGCATCCTCTCTGAACATCCCTCTGAGGGGAACGCTCGGGCTGCTTCTCGACGCTAAGAAAGCCGGGCTCATTGCGGAGGTCAAACCACTGCTGGACCGATTGGAAAAGCTCTGCTTTCGCGTGGCACCCGGCACGCGGGCCGCCGTTCTGGAATTGGCGAACGAGAGCGGTTAACGCGCTCTTCATGTCTATCCACCCCAGGACGCTGAGCCGAGTAAGAACAGAATCTTGTTGCGCCGAGATCAGTCCCACTACAGGCTCCCTCACAGTAGCAGTCCTCCCCGCCGCGCTCACCGCTCATCCCGCTCCCGCGGATGGCAGCGGCGCTGGACCTCCCCCGGGGGGAGAGGGAGTCGCCGTGACAGCGTACAGGCGTTTTTCGATGATGCGGCCGAGCGTGTCATAGACGAACTCGGTGCCTTGCCGCTTGAAGTCGGTTTTGGTGTGGAGGCCGCCGAGGATGTCGTAATCGTATTTCGTAACGCGGACGCGTGGGTTGGTCGTTGTTTTCGGGGTCGGGCACGGCGGGCAGGAGCACCGCGGTGAGCCGGCCGACGTCGTCGTACTCGAAGTTGCGGGTCTTGCCGGCTTGATCGGTTTCGGCGACGCGGCGGCCGAGGTCGTCGTAGCCGGTTTGCGTGAAGGTCGTATCCTCGAAGACCGTTCGTGTTCGGCGGCCGAGGGCGTCGTATTCGTACGTGATTTCACGCCCGAGCGCATCGCGCATAAGCGTCTGGCGGCCTGCCTCGTCGTATTCGAATTCGGTGCGGTTGGTGAGCGCGTCTACGATTGCGATGTTGCGCCCGGCAGCGTCGTACTCGTAGTGCGTGGACTGGCCGTCAGGGCCGATGCTCTCGGCGACGCGGCCGGCGGCGTCGTAGAGGGTGAGGTTTGAGGAGATGAGGGTTGAGAAGGAAGCAAGGAGCGAACGGTACTGCCCCTCACCCCAGCCCTCTCCCCCGAGGGGAGAGGGAGCGGGGGCGCCCGTAGTATCTGTGATGTTGATGACGACGTCGGCAAGGCGTTCGGTTTGGGTGACGCGGGCGTTGGCGTCGTAGACGGTGCGGGTGAGGGTGCCGTCGGGGTAGGCGGTTTCGATCAGGTTCTCGCGCCGTGCGGCACAGAATCTTCTTGTTCTTCATCGCAGGCGCGGCCGGGCAAGCTGCTGCGCGCCGATTGCCGGTTTACGGGACGCAGACGTCCACCCTGTAGAAGCGGGGTTGCGTGCCGCTGACGGTGCCGGTATAGGAGAGTGCGGCGCCGGTGCCGGGCAGGTTGGTGTAGCCGTCGACGCCGGTCCAGTCGCCGGGCGCGTTGGTCAGCGCGTCGGCGTAATACACACCGTAGGTGCGGCCGGTAGCGGTGTTCCAGCCGATGATGAAGTCGCACGCGTTGCTGACGATCACGCAGTCGGAAGTCAGTTCCAGCACGCTGGCCGGATTGCCCGCGTCGGTTCCGGCGATCTCCTCGTCGCGATTCACGAGGCCGTCGAGGTCGAAATCGCCGTCCGGGTCCAGAACGAGCACGGCCGCGCTCGCGGCCGGCCCGATTCGTCCGACGTTGTCGCAGGCCCAGACGTAGACGGTGTTGGTGGCATTGAGCACGGGCTCGTCCGATACGCCGGTGGTTTCCGCGGTCCAGGTCCCGTTCGTGGTGCCCGCCCCATTTGCCAGCGCGTAGTAGTAGCCTGCCACGCCGGAGCCGCCGTCCACGAAACCCGTCCATGCGCTCGTGATGGCGGTGCCGACGAAGTAGAGCCCGGACTCGCTCTGGGGCAGTGTGACACCCGCGCTCGCCGCATCGGGCGGCGAGGCGTCGATCCAGAACGGCCCCACGTTGGCCTTCGCGCTTGCATTCCCGTAGACATCCACCGCGCGGACCCCGAACCACCAGTCGGTGCCCTCGGTCAGCGGCACGCTGAGCACGTTCAACCCGGCGGTGTCGGCCGTGGCCGGCGGGTCGGGATTCGGCTCGTAGGCAAAGAGGGTGCCATAGCCCGCCACGCCCGCACCGGCGCCGTCCGACGCGGCATTCCAGGCGACGGCCACCACGTCGTTGGAGGACCACACGCCGGTCGCATGCGTGCTGCTTGCCACACCGCCCGGCACGGTGGGCGGCTCGTTGTCCACGATGAAAGGCTGGCTGGTAACCGCCTCACTCCAGAACAGCCCGTCCCAGACGCGTGCGGCGAGCATCGCGTTCGGCGTCAGGACGATCGGGACTGGCCCGCCTGTCGTCGCCCAAACGGTTTCGAGCGCGTTCGTGACCAGGCCCGTGCCGTCGTGTGTGGCGACGGCCGTAACCTGGCGCGGCTCGGAGTTGGAGACCGCCGGCTGCCCGAACGGCGCCTGCGCGCTTGCGAGCCAGGCGTTCGTCCATGTGCCGCCGCCGTCGGGCGAGCACAGGATCTCCAGTTCGACCGTCTCCCCGTCCGCGTCGTAGACGGCGTTGCTCAACGTGACAAGCCCGGTTCCGTCGGTCGAGGTCTGGGCGGCGAACTCGAGGGCGAGCATCGGGATCGAGCGCACGCTCAGCGCGGCGTCCAGGGTGCGCGCGGGAGTGACCGGATCGTTGCTCAGCACGCGCAGCAGCACGACGTCGTCGGTGCCGCTCGGCACCGAGGCGGAGTCGAACAGCACGGCCACATTCGTTGCCCCGGCCGGTGCGACAAGCCCGTTCGCGGGCTGCGCGCTAAGCCAGACGTTGGTTCGCGTCACCGGGTGCAGCCGCACGTCGTCGATATACCAGCCCTCGTCCGTGACGTAGGCGTCCGTCCCGATCCGGAACCGGATGCGCACCGCGCGCCCCGCGAAGGCCGAGAGGTCGAACGTCACCTCCTGCCAGCCGCCCACCCCGGCGAAGCAGGGCGTATCGGGCTCGAACGGCGAATCCACGTTGGGCACGATCTTGTACGGGTAGCCGCCCTCCGGCGTGATTTGCGCGTAGTTCGTGCCGTCGTCGAGGCTCAGCTCCACGATCCCGCCGTCCCAGGCGTAGTCGGCGTCCTCCAGTTCCATGTCCGGCCAGTGCCAGAACGTGAGCTGCGCGCCGCCGGCCGGGATCACGAGCGGCATGACGAGCGAGGCGTCCGTGCTGTTCTCGTACTCGTGATCGAGATGACTGCCGCAGTACCACGCGTGCAGGGCCGAGATGAACCGGTTCGTGCTCAGATGCCACAGGTCGTGCTGCCCGCTGTGCGACCAGCCGTTGGTCCCCGATTCGAAGTCGTCCTCACGGCCGACCGCCACGACATCGACACCCCACGTCAGGTCGGTGTTGCCCTGGTTCTCGACGCTGAGCGTCAGGTTCGTCGATTCGCCGGCCAGCAGGAGCACGGCGACATTCGTCGGGGCCGTGTCGATGACGGGGTACGCCACGAAGAAACTGTGCGGCCCGTCTTCCGCCAGGTAGCCCCACTCGTCCGTCGCCTGGATCAGGTACTCGAACGTGTCGCCGAGCAGACCGGGCGCCGGTATGGTGCCGACGTATTCGTTCGCGGCGCCGCCGGCGCTCATCGCCGTCTGGCGCCAGCTCAGGCCGTTGCGGCGCCAGCGCAGCATCACGCCGGCAACCGAGTAGTTGTCCGTGACGGTTGTGCGGATCTGCCAGGGGGCGGGGGAAGCCTGCGGATCGGGAACGGGCGTGTGCGCGATGACCGGTCCAACCGGCACGGAGCCGGGATCGACCGGGTCGCACCGGTCCTGGAACTCCTCCAGGTTCAGATAGCCGTCCCCGTCGAAGTCCTCGCCCGGCTCCTGCGTCAGCGCCCCGAAATAGCGCCGCTCCCACCAGTCGGCGAGCCCGTCGCCGTCGGCGTCTTCGTTTTCGGGCAGATAGAAGGCCGTCGCCGCGCGGCTGGCCGCCATCACGACGCCTGCAACCGGATTGACGGCCACCCCTGTCGTGTTCGTCTGCCGCAGCCCTTCCATCTGCCACTCGACAAAACAGAAGTTCGTGCCGGCCAGCGCCGCCGGCGACGGCGCGGTGACCGTCTCACCGGTGCTCGCCGCGAACCACCAGGTGGTGGTCGCCAGCAGCCCGGCGACGTCGGCATCCTGCATGAAGCTGTACTGCGTCCCCCACTGCCACTCCAGCGTGGAGAGCGTGGCGATCGCGAAGCTGACCGTGTTGGACGTGCCGGACGACGGCGTGCTGCCGGCCCCGTTCCAGCCCGTGCACACGTAGCGGTGCGTGTCGGCCGGCTGCTCGATCAGCGGGGCGTAAGCGTTAACCACATTGCCCGACGGCACCGCGTGCAGGCCGTAGACGGGCTGCACGGTACCGTGCTCGGCCGGATAGGCCGAAATCATCAGCATCACCGGGCTGACCACGGAAAAGGCATGCAGGCCGCCCGGTGCAAGCACGGGCTCCGAAGCCGACAGCCCGTTGGTCGTCTCGACATGCAGGTAGTAGTACACCGTGGTGCCGAGCGGCTGGGCCGGGATCTGGGCTTCGTACAGATCGTTGCTCACGCAGACCAGCGCGTTGGAGGTGAAGCTGTCCGGCGCGCCGTCCGTATTCCAGCACAGCCAGAGCACGTTCGTATCGAGCGGCCGGATCGAACTCACGTTGCAGGCGGCCGTATAGACCCCGCTCGTCGCCACCGTGTTTTCCAGCGGGGTGTGCGCGATCTCGGGCGGCACGACCGACCCGCTGACCAGCAGCGAATAGACCTGCTGCCCCATCGCCGGCGCCTCGGCCATGCTCACCACGACGCTGTAGGTGCCGGTCAGCTCGGGCGTGGTGAGGCAGACCTGCTCAACGGTATCCAGCCCGTTCCGGCCCGTCGAGGCGCTGTTGGTCGGGTTGGCCGGGTCCAGCACGTATGGGAAGTTCGTCTGGCCGTCCGGCGCGATCAGGAGCAGGTCCAGATCGTTCACGAGGCGCGGCGCGGGGTTGTCCATGCCGCTGAGCGGCTGGCCGGGCGGATCGGTCCAGCACAACGTCACGCGGATCGGTTCGGCGGCGTCCGCGGTGAACGCGAAGGTGTTGGCCAGGTTCGTCGCGCTGAGCGCGTCCTCCCGCAGCCGGCCTGCACCGGGAAAGCCGGCATGCTCGCGCAGCAGGTCCGCGGCCGCCTTCACGTTCATCAGCCCGAACCCGAACACGTAGTCCGGGCCGGGATTGCCGAGGTCGTCGGCCGCGTGCAGCAGCAGCGCCTTCAGCGTGCTGGCCCGCATCGCGCCGCCGGCGAACAGCCGGGCGTAGTAGTCGACCAGCAGCGCGGCTGAACCCGCCGCGTTCGGGCAGGCCATGCTCGTGCCGGACAGGAACTCATACGCGCTGTCGGTCCCGGAACTGGTCGAGTACAGCAGGCTGCCGTTCGCGACAAGGTCCGGCTTCACGCGCCCGTCGTCCGTCGGGCCCCAGCAGCTGTACGAGGTCATCGTCGCGTTTCCCAGCGAACGCGCGCCGCCGGAAACCGCATCGTTCACCGCGCCGACCGTCACGATGTTCTTCGCGTTGCCGATGATAGAAATGGTGTCGTAGCCGCCGTTGTCCCAGTTGTCGGCGTAGGGGTCCGTCGCCGGGTCGTACGCTTTGCTCTTCCAGCCGCCGTCGTAGTACTGGAACGTCTGGCCGGGCGACGGCGCGGTGTCGGAGCGGTCGTTGCCCGCGCTCTTGAACGGGAGGAAATACGGCGCGTCGTAACACAACGCGTCCCAGTCCGCCGTCAGCGAATCGTAGATGCCGAAGTTGTCCGATTCGCGGTTGCCCCACGTCCCGTACCAGCGCGGCGGATAGACGCTGCGGTACCACCCGCTGAGATAACCGTAGGAATGGTTGGAGATGGGGATCTTGTCCGTCTCGCCCGGCGCCGCCATCCCGCGCGAGGTCATTTCCGACAGATCCCCGTTCCAGTCGTAGGAGACCACGCCGACCGCCGGCGCCATGCCCATCGCGCTGGGTTCCACGCCGGCCGCGCCAATCGTGCCGGCCACGTGCGTGGCATGATAGTGGTTGCCCGAGTAGTCTTCGATGACGACTCGGCCCCCGAACTCACGGTGCGTGGCGCGTACGTCGCCCGCGTCCCAGACGCCGACCAGATGATTTGTGCCGGAAACGTCGTACGGGGCTGTCCGTCGGATCTGATCGGCCGCCGTGGAGATGGCGGCATTCGCGTTGTGGGTCACATACGCGTACACCTTGTTGCCGCGAATCGCCATCAGCTCCACAGACACACGCTGATGCGTCTCGCGCGGCACCCACCCCTCCTGCCGGGCGCGGGCCCAAGCCTCGGTTTTCGCCGCCTGCTGCGCCCGTTCCAGACGAGCCGCCGCCTGCCGCCGGACCGCCGCGTCGGACAGACACACGCGCCGTTGCGCCGCCAGAGACCAACTGCCGGGCGAGACGTTCGCTTTGTCGACGGAACCCAACCCGCCCGCCGCCGGCCCCGTTCGCGGCCGGCCCGCGGACTCCACCCCGGCCTGTACCGGTTGCGCCGCCGGCGTCGACACGACCGCCCGCCCGCCGCCCGCGCCACGCCCGGGGCGACTCAGCCACACCACGAGCACTACCGCCCCAAGCAAGGCCGCAAATCCGCACAGAACAACACGCTTCGTCTTCATTCCGCTTGCGAAACGAATCGGAGATATTCCGCCCCGCCACAGAGAGCCCCCGGGGAGAATCCTGAGATAGCCGGCATGATTCCCGGCCTGATCTATTCATGAACGTCGTCGCGAGGGCGCGGAGATGGCGGCAGATCAAGGGGCGCGTGCCGGCGACCGGGCGAAGGCGTGTCGAGACACGTCTAGGTCGGCCGTCGGCACGGAACCCTTTAGATGCCGCCATATCCGCGCCCGCAGCAGATGGCTCATGATATAGATCAGGCTAGAGGTGTCAGACGCCCGCCCCCCGCCCAGCCTGCCGCATCCTACTACATGTGGTCGCCGGGATCAAGCAAATTGCGGCCCGACCGCGCGAAACCTCACCGCCGGCCCGATAGACAGTCCGTAACCATCCCCCATCGACCATTGACCATCAACCAACGACCATTCCCCATTCCCGACATCCGCCTTGACATTCCCGCCAGGATGGCTTAATCGTTTAAGTGTGAAACGGCCGACCTTGAAGCAAATTGCCGAGAAGTTGGGGCTGTCTGTGGCGACGGTGTCGTATGTCTACAACGACAAATGGCGCCAGAACCGGATTCCGGCGGCGCTTGCCGAGAAGGTGCAGAAGACTCTGCGTGAGGAAGGATACCGGCCGGATCCGCTGGGGCGCCAGCTCAAGACGGGCAAGACCCAGACGGTCGGCGTGATCCTCAGCGATCTGACACGGACGTACAACTTGAATATTCTGGCCGGGCTGGAACGCGCGTTCGCGGAGGCGGGTTACCTGGTGCTGGTCTGCAACTCGATGGCCGGCACCCAGGAACGGGAGCACCTCGAGACCTTGCTGGGGCGAACGGTGGAAGGCGTGATTCTCACGCCGCACGACAAGACGGGAGTACGCCCTGTGATCGACGCGATGCGCAAGCAGGGGGTGCCGGTTGTGTTCGTGGACAACTACCTGCCCGGCAGCAAGGCGGATTTTGTTGTGAGCGACAATCGCTGGGGTGCGCAGCGCGGCACGGAATGGCTGATCGCGCGCGGCTGTCGCCGGATTGTCTACGTCGGTGCGCAGAAGGGGCTGGCCGTGCTGGAGGAGCGCTTTGATGGGTATGCCGCGGCGCTGCGCGATGCGGGCATTCCGGTTTTGCCGGCGCTGATATGCGATAACCGGGTAGCGCCGGGCGACATGTACGAGACAATAGTCCGCATTTCCAGTTCGGCGAAGCCGGACGCCTTTTTCGCGGGCAGCTTCCTGTATTTCCGCGACGGGTTTCGGTTCCTGGCCGAGCGCGGCCTGAAAGTCCCCGACGACCTTGCCTTGATGGGGTTCGACCCGGTTGACTTGGGCGTGGACGACATGAGCCGGCTCGGTCTGCACGAGGTGCTCACGCAACCGCTCCCGTTCGTGGAGCAGAAGGCGCGCGATATGGGCGAGCAGGCGGCGCAGATTCTCCTGGAGCGGATCGCCGGCAGCAGGAGAAAGCAGGCCCGCGTGTTCCTGAAGCCGGAGGTCCGGTTCCTGGCGGTGTGAAACCGGAAACTTGCTCGAGAACTTACTCGAGAACTTACTCGAGAACTTTCGGCCTGAGGCCGATCAGCCGCAGGCTGAACTCGGGAACTTGCTCGGGAAACCGGCTTCGCACAGATAGCTTCCGCCGTCGTCCCGGGACGCCCGCGCGCTTCGACGGGCTCACGACCTACATCCCGGGACTGTGGCGCGACAAGTCGGCGGGCGCAGCTTGCTCGGGGATGTCTCAACCCGGACGGGGTTACGAGAGTGATTACGAGAGTGATTGCGAGAGTGATTACGAGAGGTGATTGGGGAAAGGGAGGCCGATCCGGATGCCAACGAGCCAGCCCAACATTCTGCTGATCGTGGTGGACCAAGTCATTCGCGACTCGCTCAGTGCGTACGGGGGCCCGTGCGGCACGCCGGCGCTTGAGAACCTGGCGCGCAGCGGCGTGCAGTTCACCGGCGCCTACACGACCATATCGCTGTGTTCGCCGGCGCGCGGGTCGATGTTCACGGGCCAGCTTCCGCACCGGCACGGGGTTCTCTACAATGTGACCGACGCCGCCTACGGCCGCGCGGAACTGGATGAGAACGCGCCTATGATCACGCGGTTTCTTGCCCCGGCCGGTTACCGGTGCGGCTACTTCGGCAAGTGGCATATCGGCTTGAGACGCGGTCCGCGTGAGCACGGGTTCGAAGGAACGAGCCACCCCGGCTTCGGTCTGCCGAGTGGATTCGTGGCCGAGTATGACGCCTTTCTGAAGAGACAGGGCCATGCGGGGCTGCGGCAGGTGAGCGTTCGCGATCTGCTGACCGCGGTGAACGTGCCGTCCGCGCTCATGCCGCTCGGGCGCGACATTCCCGGCGCGGCGAAAGGCGCGTTGTACAGCGGCGTTATCGATCTGCCGACGGAGCTGACACCGGCCGGCTATGTGGCGTCGGAGACGATCGAGTTCATGCGGCGGAGCGAGGGTGCACGGTTCTTCGCGGTGGCCGCTTTCTGGGGGCCGCACCATCCCGCCCTGCCCTCCCCGGAGTATGCGGGCCGCCACCCGCCGGCGAGCCTGCCCGAATGGCCGAACTACCGTGACGAGCTGCGCACGAAGCCGCGCATTCAGGCGCGCTACGCACAGAGGCTGCAGCCGCGATTGACCGGCCTGCCCTGGGGCGAGTGGCAACGCATCATCGCCGCGCACTACGACTTCATGGCGATGATCGATTCCCAGATCGGCCGGATGCTGGACGCGCTCACGGCGTTGGGCCTGGACGGGAACACGCTCGTGATGTTTACCGCCGACCACGGCGATACGCTGGGCTGCCACGGCGGACAGTGGGACAAGGGCCCCTACATGTACGAGGAGACCTACGCGGTGCCGCTGCTCGCGCGCGCGCCCGGCGGCCCGGCCGGCCGGCGCACGGACGATCTGACGAGCAACATGGACGTTTTCGCCACCGCCCTGGAAGCGGCGGGCGTCGAGCCGCCGCCCGACACCGACGCGCGGTCTTTTCTGCCCGCGGCCAACGGTTCAGGTGCCGGGGCGCGGGATTGCGTGATCGGCCAGTTCTACGGCTTTGACCTGCGGGGCACCTTCCTGCAGCGCATGATCCGGATGGGCCCGCACAAGTACGTCTATAACCCGTCGGACACCGATGAACTGTACGATCTGCGCGCCGATCCGGCGGAACTGGTCAACCGCATCGACGACCCGCAGCACGCGGAGACGGCCCGGGCCCTGAAGGAGCGGCTGCTGCGGGAAATGCGGGCGACGCGCGATCCGTACGCCGCCTTTGCGGACGATCTGATGGGGCTGTAGCGCCGCGGCGACAGTAGAAGCGGCGTCTCGCCGCTTCCCCAACCCGCGGGCCCGAACGCCGGGCGCGCACACGCCGCGGCGACAGTAGAAGCGGCGTCTCGCCGCTTCCCCAACCCGCAGGCCCGAACGCCAGGC